>JAFGFB010000096.1 GCA_016931315.1 Anaerolineae bacterium | reverse complement strand
GTGTGGTGGCGCGCCAACAGCCGCCCACGGCGCGGGGTATGGTGTTTCTGGCACTGGAGGATGCGACAGGGCTGGTGAACGTGGCGCTTTACCCGGCAGTGGCGGCGGCTTCACGGGAGGTGTTGACCGCGCCCTTCGTGATTATCGAGGGGCAGGTGCAATATGACGGGCAATCCGTGGGGGTGCTGGGTAGTCGGGTGCTGTCGGTGGGCTATCCGCAGTATGTGAGAATGGAGGATTGAGGGTGGCGGAGCGATTCCGCCAATACTGAAGCCAACCACCCGGCACATGCAGCCCTCGACCGACGAAGGCTTGCTGAAAGGCTGGTAATTCCACGCGCCCGCTTATTTACAGTGTTGCTCATAAGCGGTGGCCGTATTTACATTTTAGGTCGAAACTGTCAATAAGCCGGGAATGGGAACCGGCAAGCTATGGTTATCCACCGCAACCTCCAGTCTTCTGTTGGGTTGCTAAAGCCATCGAGCTGCAGCTGCATCTCCGTCACTATTGATGCCTGGGACCCTGACTGTACCTAACTGTCAGATACCTACCACCCGAATCTGCAGCTTGGTGTTGTAGCAAGTCTCCATGCAGCTGTCGTATCACTCCGCCTCAGTGTCGGGGGTCTTGCCAGCAACACTTTCTTCGATAGCCTGGGTGACCAGTTGCGCCGTCGCCCAGGCGCCCTTCAAAGCATAGGCTCGTATCTCGGATGGTAAGCCGTTAAGATAGATAGCCAGTGCTTTGACTTCAGGATCAATCTCGTCTGCCAGGCCAACGATACTGTAACCGGCCAACTGGAAAATCAACTCCGAAGGTAGATCCAGAGCTTTAGCTATCCCGGCACAGGTTTCGACAGTGGGATTTGAAGCCGGGTTGTTGATGATATGATTTAGGCTCCTTGAGCTCAATCCAGCTCGGCGTGACACTTCACGTTCGGATAGGTCACGCTTTTCTAATTCTTGCCGCAGAAATTCACTCAGCTCTTTAGACATGATTTGACCTCAAAAGCAATCTAGGGTAAAATATGGATATTCTATGTCTTATCAGGAAAGGAATTTTACATGCTTACTTCAGAACAACTCGCAAATCTCAACCGGGCGATTCGTCAAGGTGATCCGGGTGAAAACCAGTACATCCGCGTCGTTAAAGCAACCGAACAGGCAGGGCTATCCTTCCTGGAAGTTCTCGAACACCTGCTCACGCAAGCCGTAGAGAACGCCTATCAGGTTGAGCTGTCCCCGACAAACGAGCAACGGTCAGCCCCTGCCTGAAGACACGGTCTGACTGTGTAACCCAACCATCTTAGCATCACTCGCAACAAAGTCCAATCTGAGGAGTTGAGTTAGGGGTTATCTTCGCCATCCCGATCCGTAAATCGGGCCATACTTTTATCTCATCAGCAGTCGCGCGCTCTAGCTGTTTGCTAGAGCGCGCGTTTGTTTATAGTAAACTCCTGGCCTATAGCCAAAACCATAACTCAGGAGGTCTTAGCATGAATCTCGAACTGGCATTTCAACTGTTTCTCAACGGCAGACGTGGTGAAGTAAGCGAGGAAACCATCAAGTGGTATCAACGTCGCTTGGGTCCTTTGCTTCAGAAATACATGGGCTATGAGATCAAAGCCATTACCACTGATGATCTCAGAGAATATCGGGCTTCCTTGATGAACAAAAAGACACGTTGGGAAACCCATCCCACGCGTCCCACAGAAGCAGGCGGACTATCACCTTATACGCTGCATCAGTACATTCGGGCTGTGCGCACCTTCTTCAAATGGCTGAGAGAGGAAGAAAAGATTGACGTTAATCCAGCTGCGCGTCTCGGGCTGCCGCGATTACCCCAAAATCCACCCAAAGCAGTCCAGGAAGAAGCCTTGTTAAAGATGATTGAGTGGGCTGCACAAAATGCCAGCAAACGCGACTATGCGCTGTTGTGCTTTCTAGCCGACACCAATGCGCGTGCAGCAGGCGTTGCCACTTTAACTGTTGCTGACCTGAATCTAGAAAACCGCACAGCAGTGGTCAGGGAGAAAGGGAATGGCGGAAATGCTCGTGCACGCAGAGTGAGTTTCAAACAGCGAACCGCTCAAGCCCTCCAGCAGTGGCTTGCAGAACGCCCCGCAGGCGATTATGTTTTTGTAAGTTATCGCGCGCCGCACCTCAGCCCTTCAGGAATTCATACCGTCATCGAGAAAATCGCCAGGAAAGCTGGCGTCGAAGGACGCCACAACCCACATGGTTTCCGGCACGGTTGGGCCATGGGGGCATTGCGGCGTGGCGCAGATTTGGCGACTGTGAGCCAAGACCTGGGACATAGTAGTGTAGTCGTCACTGCCGAGTTCTACGCCCGCTGGAGCGGCAAAGAGCTTGCTGAGCGGCATGAGAAATTTAGTTGGCTTCCGGAAGAGAAGTAACTGTACATCAAATTCCAGGCGACAGCAGCCGTGGGAAAATCTCCCACGGCTGCTGTTGTCAGGAGCCTTTTAAGCCCAGGGCCACAGGTTCGAATCCTGTACGACCCACCTCTAAAGGCTGTTGATGATAGCCCGTTCTCGGTTGCGTGCGCAACCGAGATTTTTTTTATCCCTCCTGCGTTATCCAGAACAGCATTTCATACATCAAAAGCGCTAGAGCAAGCCAAAAGATGGCTTAAATGCGCTCTCAGTTACCTTTCTGTCCAAACGCGATTGGGAAAGAGATATTCGCAGCAGTTCAGTGAGTTTCTGCACTCCCTGTAGTGCCGTCTCTGGCATGAACAGCACCTTTCAAAAAAGGTGCTGTTCAGCGTTCCCTCACTTGCCACAACAAGAGCGGCCAAAGCCGCGATTTTAGAGAGTGTTTTTGGCTGCCGCGCGTAGCGCGGCAGCCAAAAACACTCCTTATAGCGGGCTTCAGCCCGAAATCAGCGCTTCGCGATGGAAGTCTGAACAATTACTCACAAAATAGCTATTGACAAATCTTTGTTATAGAAGTATAATATTAAAGGAAAGTGATTATTAATAGAAATAGATAATTAAGATGGTTGACCCAGAACTTCGCTTCAATGAACTGCTAGAGAAACTGCGGGCACGCCAGTGTCGCATCACCCCGCAGCGGTTGGCACTTTTGCGGATGCTTGCCTCTAGCGAGAATCATCCCACCGCCATGGAATTGTATGAGCGCCTGCGGGAACAGTATCCAACTACAAGCCTGGCAACGGTTTATAAGACATTGAATTTGCTGAAGGAAATGGGAGAAGTGCTCGAACTGAGCTTCGGTGGCGATGACCATCGCTATGATGGCAACGAGCCATTTCCCCACCCGCATCTTATCTGCGTGCGCTGTCACAGCATCATTGATCCCGATGTGCCTGGATTTGAAACTTTGGCAGAAGATATTGCGGCAAATTCAGGATACAAAATTATCAGCCACCGCCTGGACTTTTTTGGCATTTGCCCCAAGTGTCAGGCAGAGGAGCTAGACTAGTGTTCGTTGCTCAAGGTTCGAGATTGTAGTCTCGATTGCTTTGGGCGGTTGTTAGCGATTTCGATTTGGTCTCACATTTACCGTTCACTATATATCACTAAGGAGGTTTTGCTATGGGTATGCCGTTGATTGGAGATAAATTTCCGGAGATGACCGTTGTCACGACGCACGGAGTGATGAATCTGCCTAAGGATTTGAAGGGCAAGTGGTTCATTCTTTTCAGCCACCCGGCGGATTTCACGCCCGTCTGCACCACGGAGTTCCACGCTTTCCAGCAGCTCTATCCGCAGTTCCGTGAACTGAACACTGAGCTCATTGGTATGAGCATTGATCAGATTTACAGCCACATTAAGTGGATTGAATGGATTGATGCGAACCTCAATACCAAGATCGAGTTCCCTCTCATCGCAGATCACGGGCAGGTTGCGGAGATGTTGGGCCTGGTCCATCCTGGCGCTGGTTCCAGCACCGTGCGCGCGGTTTTCTTTGTGGATCCCGAAGGGACCATCCGCGCCATCCTCTACTACCCGGCGGAGCTGGGTCGCAACTTCGACGAGATTTTGCGGATGATGAAGGGCTTCCAACTGGCTGACAAGGAAAAGGTCGCCATTCCCGCTAACTGGCCCAACAATGAGCTTTTTGGCAGCGATGTGATCGTCCCGCCTGCTCGAACCGTGAAGGACGCGGAGGCGCGCCGGGGTAAGGAAGGCTGTCTGGATTGGTGGCTTTGCCATCGCTCCATCTAGCTTGTTCCCTTAAGGCTCTGCGGAAAGGACAGGCGCTTCAAAAGCGTTTCATCCTCATAACAAAACGGCTGCAGCAATCGCTGCAGCCGTTTTTTGCGCCCCCTCAAATCTGAGAGGAACCCATTCTGGCTTTTTCCCAAAATCTGGCGTATGCCCCTGTTTCTGGGGTATAGGACAAATTAGGCGACTATCCTATCCGCTATACGCTTCCGCTTGATTGGCTGCCAGCGCCGCGACCAGCGCGGGCACAATCTCAGCCGCCTTGCCCTGCAACATCACATCGGCAATGCTGCTGACCAGCGTAGGTTCCGGATTGACCTCTACGAGCGATTTCCGCCGGCTTTTGGCACGCCACAGTAGCGAGGCGGCCGGTTCAACCACCCCCGATGTTCCCACCACCAGCACCGCATCGCAGACCGCGATTTCCACCACCGCACTTTCCCAGACTTCTGCCGGCAACATCTCGCCAAACCAGACCACATCCGGGCGCGTCAGGGCGCCGCAGTAGGGGCAAGGCAATGGCTCTTCTTGCGTTGGCTCAGGTACAGGCGTGAGGGTGAGTAAGCCCCGGCAGTTCTTGGAGCATTTATAGCGGTGTACGCTGCCATGCAGCTCCAGCACGCGTTGGCTGCCCGCTCGCTGGTGCAGCTCGTCAATGTTTTGGGTGATCACAGTAACGTGGGGTAGGAGCGTATCCAAATTGGCGATGGCTTTGTGCCCTGCGTTGGGGTCCGCCGCGAGCATTTGCCGCCGTCTCTGGGCATACCACTGCCACACGGCGCGTGGATTACGCCGAAAGCCTTCGGGTGAGGCATAATCCTGGGGGGCGTTGTTGGCCCACACCCCATCCGCGTCGCGGAAGGTATCCAACCCGCTATCCTTGGACATCCCCGCTCCGGTGAAAACGACCAACCGTTGGACGTTGAGCAAGCGGGCAGCTTGTTGCAGGTAAGCTTTCATTGGATTTCCCCCTGTATTTGGGCTACCGCGGTCATTCCAGCGGGATGGCTTGTGCTTGCGGCAATAATGCGGCGTTGAGGGAGTCTGTATTGAGGAGCATCAAGTGTGCCGGGCAACTGCAATCTGAGGCGCCGAATCGCGGCGCCACCATACGGGCGTCCGAGAGTGCCAGCAACTGCATCGCCCAGGCGCATTCGTTGCTTGCTTCTGGCACTACCCATAGAGCGCATGGCGTAGCGACCGCGCGCAGATAGTCAATGTGCCAGCGACGGATGGGTCCCCCGCGCAGATGCCGCCCCACGCGCGCCCTCAACCCCCCGGGACCCCAGGCGCTTCCCACATAGAGATAATACCCTGCCGGGAACATAAAGTCCCCCAACGCTCCTATGCGCAGCTGCTGTGCGTGGTCGAGGCGCAATCCTAGCACATAAATGCCGGGGCTGGTGCTCAGCTGTTCATCTGCCGCTGCCATAGCATTCCCCCCAACCACGTCAAAACGATGCCCAGACCAACGGCAAAACCGCCGGCAACATCCATCACGTGCAGTGAGTGATTGGGCGTGAGCAATACCAACAGCTCCCCTTCATAGCTCGCAGGAAGAGCAAACGCGACCAATCCCAGGATAATGAAGCACACTCCCGCAGCGCTGAGCGCTGGGATTGTCAAATCGCCCTGGAACCGCGCTTTCAATCCTCGTCGGGGGGCGGAACCGGCAGCGCTTCGACCGCCGTTGTCTGCCATTTGCTACCTACCTCGATGAGCATGACAGGAATATCTTCTCGGATGGGATATTTGCGATCACAATCCCCGCAGACGAGCCAAACGCCGTCGCGTACCAATGTCAATTGACCCGGGTCTTCTTTATCCTTGCGGCGCGTCTCGCCGCTCACACAGTAAGGACAACGCAGAATATCCAGAAGCTCTTTTGCTACCATACCTGCCTCCTTGGGCTGGATTGTGATATTCAAAGTATACCACGCCACAAGACTCCCGCAACCACGGGGCAGTGTAGAAAGGTGATCTTTTGCGGCGGGTCGCAGCCCGCATTTTTGCCTTACAGCGGCATTCTGCCGATGAAAATCTGAACACTTACGGGTATACGACAGATTATTGGAGAAAATAAGACCGCTATCTTGCAAACGACTCCCATTAGCCTTTAACTCTCTGCGTCTTTTTTCTGCAAGTGTGATTTTTGTGGTGAGGCGAAGCCCCGTCCACAAAAATCACAAAAAAACTACAGTGGCAAAATCGGCTAGATCACTCAAAACCCCCCCCTCTGCGCCTCTCTCCGCGAGCGTGATTTTTGCGGGCGCAGCCCGCAAAAATCACAAAAAAGCTACCTCTTTGTGTTCTTGCAT
>JAFGFB010000095.1 GCA_016931315.1 Anaerolineae bacterium | reverse complement strand
TCCTCCATACGCGGTTCGATTTCACGGCAGCCCTCGAAGTGAATACCTGCTGTCTGTAACGCAGTCTCGAGCTGCGGCAGGCGTAATGCTACATCATCCACAAAAACGTGCAGTTGCGCACCATAAGTTTGCACTTCCAATACGCCCTCCATACCGGCGACAAGCCGTTGCGCCGGCGGGAAGGGTTGCGGCGCGAATTGCAATAAACGTCCGGGAACCATGCGCTTGATAGTCGCAGGCGTATTACGAGCGATGATTTGCCCCTCATAGAGCAGCCCCACCCAATCACAGCGCTCAGCTTCATCCATGTAAGGCGTACAAACGAAGATGGTCAACCCCTGCTCAGCGCGCAGCCGACCCAAAAGATTCCAAAACTCACGACGGCTTACGGGGTCCACACCGAGCGTCGGTTCATCAAGCATCACCACCTGCGGCTCATGGACCAGACTACACGCCAGTGCCAATTTCTTCTTCATACCGCCGGAAAGTCTGCCCCCAAGCCGTCCGGTAAAAGCGGTCAATCCGGCAAATTCCAACAACTCTGGAATGCGGCGTTTTTGCTCGGCGAGACTCACGCCGTGAATATCAGCGAAGAAACGCATACTCTCCAGCACGGTGAGATCAGCGGGCAGAGCGAATTTCTGCGCGATATAACCCACCCGCTCGCGGATGGCATAGGTGTCGCGCATCGAATCAAAGCCCAGAATCGCGCTTTCACCAGATGTGCGGCGCAGCAAACCCAGGATAACGCGCGTGGTCGTCGTCTTACCGGAGCCATCCGGCCCGATGAGACCAAATGTCTCTCCGCGACGCACCTCCAGAGTCACGCCGGCAACCGCTTGCACGATCCCCCGTCGTGTGCGGAAGGTTTTAACCAGGTTTTGTGCTGTGATGGTAACATCGGATTGCATACAAATAGACCCCACTCGAATAGCATAAGTCACAGATATTGAACTGACGCACAAACTCAATCCAGGCGCTTCTTGAAAGTGCGGGCAGAGATGATAACAACCACAAACGCATAGATGATGAGCACGACCACATCCCGCCACAGAAAAGACATTCCAACCCCTTTAGTGATGATCCCCCGAGCGATACGGATGAAATAAGTTGCCGGGATGAGATCACCCACACGCTGCACAATCTCAGGCATAGTGAGGCGCGTGTAGACAACGCCGCTCAGAAGCATGGTAATGAGCATGAGCAGAGTTGAGAGTTGCTGCGCCTGCCGTTGGTTTTTGGCAATGGTGGACATCAGCAAACCCAAGCCCAGACCCGAGATAATGAAGATCAGCGATAACCAAATGAAAAGCCAAACTGAACCCTGAAAGGGTACCCGGAACCACAAGATGCCAATGGCGAGAATCACTGCCATAATTGCGCCTGTGACCAATATGCCGGGAACCATCTTGCCAATAATGATCTCCACGGGGCGCGCAGGCGTTGCCAGCAGCTGCTCCATCGTGCCCAGCTCTAGCTCGCGCACCACCGTCATCGCAGCAGTTGTTATTGCCTGTATTTGCAGCACCAGCGCCACAATACCCGGCACCAGGAAAATCACAGTTGTCATATTGGGGTTGTAGAGAATCCGCGTCGAAGTGGAGATGGGCAACTCCCCCAGCCCTCCCATGCCCTGCCGGGCAGCAGTCTCCAACAACAGCGCCATGCCATGAGTCTGAGCGATAGCGTTTGCAGCAGCATAGCCCGACTGCACCAGAAAGGGGTCGTTGCCATCGATAATAATCAGCGCCTGCGCACTTCCCCGCTCCACCTGCGCCGCGAAATGCGGCGGAATCACGACCCCGGCTTGCGCAACGCCATCATCAATAGCACGAATCACATCAGCCTCGCTGCCCACATAAGCATGCACGTCGAAAAATCCAGAAACCGTGAGTGCGCTGATGAAATCGCGGCTTCGCGCGTCCTGACTCATATCCGCAACCACAGTGGGAATGTGCTCAACTGTAAAGTTGCCGATATAGGCAATGATGAAGAGCTCCAATATAGGCAACATCAGGGTCAGAACCAACGTCTGCCAATCCCTGAATGTCTGAATCAGTTCCTTGCGCATGATGGCGGCAATACGTTTTAGTGACATAGTCATTCACAAAAAGGACTAGAAAGGACAATGACAAGGCGGCACACTAAAGCCGCTGCCGGAAAAGCCGCGCCGCCAGGATCATCATTCCCAGGCTATACAGTCCCAAAGCAATCACGTGACTCCACAAAGAATCCAGCCCTACCCCTTTGGTCACAATACCCCGGGCAATGGGGATGAAGAACGTCATCGGGAACAGATTCCCGGCCCATTGTAACAATGGTGGCATACTGTGTCGCGGAAACAAAAAACCTCCTAATACCGTCCCGATCATAATAATCATCGTGATTAACTGTTGCGCCTGCTTCAAATTTTTGGAAATGGTAGAGATGAAAAGTCCCAACCACAGACCTGAGAACACATACAGCAACGAGAGTATGAAGAAAAGCCAGAAACTTCCGCGGAATGGCACGCCAAAGATGGTTACGCCCGCCGCAACGACGGTTAGCATATTGATCATGGCAATCACCAGATTGGGCGCCATCTTCCCCAGCATCAGTTCCAGCGGGCGGATAGGCGTCACCAAGAGCTGTTCCATGGTGCCTGCCTCACGCTCGCGGACCACAGCGAGCGCCGTCATCGCCACGCTTGCCGTCTGCAAGAGCATCGCCGTCATGCTGGGAATCACAAGCCAAATCTGGATCTGATCGGGGTTATAGAGGATGCGCACACGGGTATCTAGAGGTAATGCCCCGGTGATAGGCAATCCCGACCGCGCCACACGCTCCATCACCAGCTCCGAGGCATGCGTCTGTGCGATAACGGTAGCAACATTGAAAGCTGCCATCGTAGTAAAGAGATCTGAACCATCAATGAGCATCAATGCCTGCGCCTCGCCGCGTGCCACCAATGCCGCAAAATCCGTCGGGATAATGAGGGCAACCTGCGCGTCGCCTGCGTCAATAACGCGGGTCGCCTCCGCCTCGCTGTTGACAACCATCGTCACATCAAAGTAGCCCGAGTTTTGCATCGCTGCGACAAAAGCATGACTCGCAGCATCGAGGCTCTGGTCTGCTACTGCCATCGGAATATGGCTGATATTGATATCAATGGCGAAACCAAAGAGAAAGAGCTGCAACAGAGGCAGCGTGAGCAAAAGCCCCAATGTGCTTCGGTCACGCAGCGTGTGGATGAATTCCTTTTGTGTGATGGCCCAAATACGCTTCCACATGGTTAGTCAGAGATCAAAGATCAGAAATCAGAACGCACACGAATGCCATCAAGAATGAGATTCACAAGTTCTTCTGCCAGAAGCTGGCGCTCCTCGGCATTCGGCGGTGGTGCAATGCCCCGTAACACAGGAATTACCGCAGCAGCAAACATCCCCATCAACATGCGTGAAACCAAAGCCGGCTCAACAGCACGATAAGCGCCCGCGGCAATCCGCTCGACGATGAAACTCTGAATTTGCTGGTCAAGTTGCTTCGTGCGCTCAATGACGAAATCTTGCAGGATAAGGTTATCGAGCCAGGCTTCAGTTAGCAACGTGCGGACAAAAGCCAGCCGCGAGACTACCAGGTCAAAGAGTGTCGCCACGACCCCAACGATATCTGACCGTTGCTGGAGTGCCCCGCTGCTACTCAATACCATTTCGATGGCGGCTTGGGTTTCACTGATTACCGCGAGCAAAATCTCACGTTTACCAGCAAAGTAATTGTAGAGCGTGCCCTCAGCCACATCCGCAGCCTCGGCAATCTCCTTGGTGGTGGTGTTGATGTAGCCCTTCACGGCGAACAGACGCACTGCCGCTGCCATGATTTCCTGCCGTCGCCGTTCAATGCGCCGTTGCCGGCGCGCTCGCAGTGTGTATTCTCCAGGTTTTGCACTCATAAAGCCATCCCTTCATAAGGACAGTAAGCGTCAGGATCTCCCTGCTCAGCAATGCCGCACTGTAAATCTTCTCGAATCAATACTTTCAGAGCCTGCTCATTTTTTGAGCATTTACTCATTTTATGAGTCCATTATACATTACTAGAAACAGGTGTCAATATAGAAGCATCTTTTGACAGCCCTCCAGGCAGCTCTACAATAACGCTACAGACCCCCAAAAACCATGTGGCATAAGCCACGATCTTAGCACAAAGGATTCCAATCATGAACAAATTTGGCAATCGGGTTTTGATGCTCGTGGTAGTGTTGACCCTTGCGCTCCAACCGGCGAATGGACAGGCGCGCTCCATAGAGCCACCGGATGCGCAGGAAGCAGCTACCGAGTCGGTGGTCATACAGCTTTACGTGCGAGATAAAGCTCATCTCAATACTGTGGCGGGGAGTCTTGATATTTGGGAGACACACCGAGAGGAAGGCTATGTAGTAGCCGCCGTGACCGCGCAGCAACATCGCTGGCTCGAAAGCCTGGGTTATGCTACCGTCGTGGATACCGTCAAAACTGCGCAACTACAAGGCGACCGCGCCGCGTTGGATGGACGCTTCTACTACTTTGATCAGATGTCGTTTACCAATCCCAACCGCCGCTATGTCGTGAGTTTCCTGAACACCATGCATAGCACCTATCCCACGCTGACCGAGCTCTACGATATCGGCAATGCGTGGCAGAACGCCCGCGATATCCTGGTCTTACGCATCACCAACGAGGATCCTGCCTTTGGCGATATCGCCGATAAACCCGCCTTCTTCCTGTTTTCCACAATCCATGCACGGGAGGTTGCCACCCCAGAGCTCGCCATCCGCTACATCAAGCATCTTCTTCCAGGCTACAATGGTGAAGGCGGCTATGGCACGGACCCGGATGCTACCTGGTTGGTGGATCGCCACGTGCTCTACGTCCTGGTAATGGCGAACCCTGATGGGCATCTGGTCAACGAGATAAACACCAGCGCCAACCGGCGCAAAAACTTGAACAATACGCTCTGCCCCACAGGGCGCTTCGGTGTGGACCTGAACCGCAACCACAGTTTCATGTGGGGATTTGATAACTATGGCTCCAGCCCCGATCCGTGCGATGACACCTATCGAGGCACCAGCGCCGCTTCAGAGCCGGAGACGGTAGCCTTCCAGACGTTCTTTGCCTCCGTGATGCGCGACCAGAACGGCTCAACCGGCGACTACATCATTCCGCCAGCGGCGCCCGAGACCGCGATGGGCATCTTCATCAGCCTGCACAGCTACAGTGATCTGGTACTTTGGCCTTGGAGCTTCACAACCGAAGCGGCGCCCAACGGCGCACAATTGTCAGCCCTCGGACACAAATTCGCCTATTTTAACGGCTACGAGCCTAGCGGGCACATCTGGTATGAGGTCAATGGCCCAACTGATGACTGGACTTACGGTCGGTTCGGCATTGCTTCATTCACGTTCGAGGTCGGTCCCGATGATTACAGTTCCTGCGGCGGCTTCTTCCCTGCCTACGGTTGTATTGAAGGAACCGATGGCATGTCGCGCAATTTCTGGTCAGAGAACAAGCCCGCCTTCATTTACGCGCACAAGATCGCAGCCACGCCTTATCGCACCGTGTATGGACCCGACACACTAACGGTCAGCGTGACGCCACCCTCGGGAATACCCGGCGCCCCTATCACCCTGCAAGCCACCATCACCGACAGGCGTTATGAGAACTCGGGACTGCTTCCCATCACGGCAGCGGAGTATTTCGCAGATACTCCGGGTGATGAGGGCACAGGAATCTCCATGACACCGACCGATGGCGCCTGGGGTAGTTCCAGTGAAGGAGTGCAGGCGAACCTCGACACCAGCGCTTTGACGCCCGGACGGCATACAGTCTTCGTCCACGGACGCAACAACCAGGGGAAATGGGGTCCATATACCGCCGTTTTCCTGGACATCGAGACGCCGCCCCCACCCTGTATCCCGGTGACGGATACGACACTCACCCTGATGACGGCGGCGCCCATCTACACGGATACGGTCACTACCTTTGAAGCCACGCTGGAACCTGCCGACTTCACCGCCCCCTACACCTACACACTCGATTTCGGCGCCGGTCCCAGTGAGGCTACCAGTGGCAGCGCAAATCCCCTTAGCAACATCAACCACACCTTCGATGCCACCGGAACCCATACGGCAACGTTAGCCGTTTGGAACTGCGGCGCCCCACCCTCTGAGGCAATCACCGCTACCGCCACAGTTGAGGTACAGGTTCGCCCCATGACCATCACCTACGGCATCGCGCTCACCCCTACGCATATCGAGCGAAGCAGCATGCCCGGCACACAGGTTGTTTATGAGCTAACAGCATTGAATACCGGAAATGTAGCTACCACCTTTGATTTCGATACCACCGGCGAAGAAGCGTGGGAACCGACTCTTAATCCGAAGGCATGGACGCTGAATGCCGGAGAAACGGTGGCGCTGAGCGCTACGATAACGCTGGACTTCAATGCGATAGGGACCGATGTGGTCACGGTGACAGCTACTTCCAGGACGGCGCCCCCTATCATCGCCAGCGCCGTGCTCCGCACCACGGCCTTACCGTTAAAGCGGCTCTATCTGCCGCTCATTTTGAATCTTGACTAATAACCTATCCAGAAATCATCGCGGCGACAGCGAAGAAACACTCCAGGGCTCAGCATTGAGCCGCTAAAGCGACCTTTTGAAGGGTATTTTTCTGGCGCTTTCTGGTATACTTGAACCGGAGTGTTTTCAACTCTGTGGCGTGATTTTCAAAGCCAACAATCATAACGGGAACAAACATGGAGCAGCATCGCGAGAGCGAGACCATTCAAGCAGCCATCCTGGCATTAGAACGCCAATGCAGACCCCTGGGCGATGCCATCGTGGACGCTGCCGTGCTCGCTCTACGCGAGAAGCTCATCCGCCTCAAGGAGCCATTGCCCGCCGTCGAGAAGCGCAAGCAGATTACAGTGCTGTTCGCGGATGTTACCGACTTCACACGGCTTTCAGAAAGCCTGGACCCCGAAGAGGTAACTGAATTACTGAACTTGCTCTGGCAACACATTGACCGGCTGATTCTGCAACGCGGGGGACGTATTGACAAGCATATGGGCGATGCCGTGATGGCATTCTGGGGCGCCGACCAGGCCCGCGAGGATGATGCCGAACAAGCCATCCGCACAGCATTGGAAATTAAGGCCCTGATTCAGGAATTACGCCCGCAAGTCACTACCCCCATCCCACTCGACCTGTGCATTGGTATCAGCACGGGACCTGTAGTTCTGGGCACGCTAAGCACTACAGGAGAGTACACGGCCATCGGTCCCACCGTGAATCTGGCATACCGGCTAGAGGGAGTCGCCCCAGTTGGCGGCATCTTAATCTCGCAGGACACCTACCAGCACGTGCGGGGCTTGTTCCAGAGCCACGCCCTTCCCCCACTCAATCTCAAGGGTTTCGCCGACCCCATCCAGGCATACCAGATTATCGAGGCGCACCCGCAAGCCTATCAGCGGGAGGCGCGCGGCATCGAGGGAACCACGCTCGGCATGAATGCCGCGCAGATGGTCGGGCGGCAGGTGGAGACAGAACGGTTACAAGCAGCCTATCAGGCTGCAAGAACGGAGCGGCGCGCCCAGATTGTCTCTATCACAGGCGAGGCCGGCATCGGGAAATCGCGCCTGGTTCAAGAATTCGGGCATTGGGCCTTACAACAAAATCCACCCGCACAATGCTTCACAAGTCGGGCACATCAGGAAACGCAAGCGCTTCCCTACGCCATGCTGCGCAACATGCTCAGCTGGCATCTCGGAATCTACGAAAATGACCGCAGCGATACTATCAGAAACAAACTGGAAAAAGGCATTGGCGAATACTTGATAGACCCAGAGATTGCCGTAAGCCAGGCGCATACCATTGGCAGCTTGCTGGGCTTTGGCATCGGGGATAGCCCTTACCTTGAAGGGTTGCAGAACGATCCCGAACAATTATACTACCGGGCAATCCACGCGCTGCTAGAATTCTTCAAAACGGTGTGTAGCCGAAGCCCACTGTTACTGGTTTTGGAAGACCTGCACTGGGCGGATAGCAGCTCGCTGCAGCTGCTCAACTGGCTCATCCATGCGTTAGCAGAAACACCGTTGCTGGTCATCAGCATCACGCGCACGGAAGCAGAACAAACGCCCTTACCCTTGCAATTTGACCCTCTACCCGTGCAGCACCTGCAACTAAAACCGCTAAATCAGCACGAAAGCCGGCGTCTGATTGCTGCTATTTTGAGCAAGATGCCCAACGTGCCGTTGGCGCTGGAGGAATTAATTACCAACAAAGCTCAGGGCAATCCCTTCTACATCGAGGAACTCGTTCAAAGCCTTGTTGAAAACCATATCATTCTCCGAACTGATCCCCAATGGCAGGTGGATCTCACCCGCCTGGTGGCTCTCAATGTGCCACAGACGCTTACAGGGCTTTTGCAAGCCCGCTTCGATGCCCTGCCCAAACCCATGCAGGAAACCCTGCGTCAGGCAGCTGTAATTGGTCCCCTGTTCTGGACTGCGGCAGTCGAAGCACTGGCAGTCGAGACGCCAGCAGTCGAAGCGCTGATAACGGAAAACACCCGCCAGACCTCCCCCGCCGCAAGCAAGGAGGACTGCGTAACACATCTGGAATTGCTGACACAGCGCGGCATCCTCATACGCCATCCAGATTCAATGTTTGTAGGTACCCAAGAATACGCCTTCCGCCATGTATTGATGCACGAAGTCGTCTACGAGAGTACCGTGCACCGACTGCGACGCGCCTATCACGCCCGCGCCGCTGGTTGGTTCAGCTCACACAATGAGGAACGCGCTGGAGACCTTTCTGGATGGGTGGCTGAACACTACCTTAACGCCGGAGCCAAACCAGAAGCCATTGCCGCGCTCCTGCAAGCCGGACAACAGGCTTCAGCACGCTTTGCAAATGAACAAGCCATCGAGTATTTCACCCGTGCACTCACACTCACGGAGGAAAGCGACAGCAAGCCGCGCTATGCACTGTACCTGGCATTGGAAGCCGTCTTTGAAGCCACCAGTGACAGCCACGCACAACAACAGGTACTCACCACATTAGAAGGTCTCGTGGAGCAGCTGGACGATAGCGACCGTCGCCTCGAGGTTGCACTGCGACAAGCGGTTTTTTCCGAGGCCACGGGCGATTATCCCGCGGCTATCGCTGCTGCCAATCGCGCCATCACGCTGGCACAAATGCTGCAGAACCCCTGTCAAGAAGCTGAAGGGCGTTTGCTCTGGGGCCGTGCGCTTGCCCGTCAGGGACACTATGCCACGGCGCAGCAACAGTTGAAGCGCGCGAGCGCACTGTTGCAAACACTCGACCAATCAACAATTCAGTGCAGCGGGATAACAGTAGCCCAAAGGCAAAAAGTCCTTGCTGATATCAACCGCGCACTGGGGGTGGTTCACTGGTATCAAGGGCAATATGACGCAGCCCGGTTATGCTATGAAACCGCTCTGCAACTTTACCAGGAGGTGTCACACCCTCGCGGCGAAGCTCAGTGCTTGAATAATCTGGGCGTGCTCACGTCGGATAGTGACCCTGACGAGGGTCTAAACTTTCACCGGCAGGCGCTGGCAAAGTACCGCGAGATCGGCAATCGCTCCGGAGAGGGCAGCGCGTTGAGCAATATTGCCAGCTTATTGGTGACCCGTGGCGAGCTAGATACCGCGCGCACTGCTTATCTGCAAACGCTGGAATTGCGTCGCGCCGCCAAAGACCGTTGGGCTGAGACGGTGGTTCTGAGCAACCTGGGAGAAATCGCGCTCCAGCGAGGACAGTTTGAGGAAGCACGGAGCTACTTTGAACAGAGTTTGCAGTGCAATCGCGAAATTGGCAATCGCCAGGGGGTGGGCGGCAATCTCGGCAATCTCGGCATAACAGCCCTGCAACGCGGAGACTATGTCGCCGCATACGAACTTCTGGAGCAATCCCTTGCTAGCGCCAGAGAACTGGGGCTGCGGCGTGCTGAATGTGATCTCGAATTGGCGCTATGCCAGCTGCACCATGAGAAAGGTGATCTCGTACTGGCGCAGCAAATTGGTGAACACGCGCTCCAGATTGCGCGAGAGTTGCGCCATCGCGTCACCGAGGCAGAAGTGCTAATCGAACTGGGCTACATCCGCCAGCAGCTGGGCGAGGCCGAACTGGCACGCGCCGATTTCCAAACAGCTCTGGACATCCAACGAGAAATGCGGCAGTACCATCTGACCCTGAAAAGCCGCGCCGCATTAGCACAGCTCGCGCTCGAGCAAGGGGCGACGCCAGGCGCGCTGGCACTGGCACAGACCCACGCAGAGGATATCTGGCATGCCTTGCAGAACCAGATACTGAGCAACACAGACAGTACGGCGCGGGTTTATCTCGCCTGCTACCGGGTATTCGCAGCTTCCGAGGATGAACGAGCAGACCTGGTACTCGAACAAGCTTATCAACTGCTGCAGGAGCGGGCTGCCGGGCTGCCGGATGAGAATGACCGCAGACAGTTCCTGGAAGCCATACCTGCCAACCGAAATATTGTGGTTGCCTGGCATAAACGCCATCTGTGATGCGTTTTCAGAAGTCAAACGGGCACAAAGGGTTTACCATTAGCCCTTGAGATTTATCGAAGAGGTACAGAATCTACAGAGCACGGTCATTGAGAGCCACGCTGGAGCGTGGCGTTCCCAGGGCGCCAGTTGCCAACTCGCAACCGGCAACTTTCAACTGAAGGGAGAGGAGATTACCATGGAACTGGTCACTTATATCATTGCTGCAGTGCTGGCGTTTTTTGGTTTGATGTTCGTTGTGGGCATGGAGGGAGAAATCTTACGTCTGGTCATCGGGCTGGTACTGATGGCAGGAGCCGGCGTGATGATCTATCTCACCAAAATGCGCCCGCGGAAACAGGAGACCACAATTGTTCAGAAGATTGATCTGAGCGGCGATGTCACCCTGGAACAAATGCGCTGTCGCTCTTGCAATGGCGCGCTGAGCAAAGATAACATCGAGGTGCGAGCAGGCGCCATTTTCGTCAACTGTCCCTACTGCGGTACCAGCTACCAGATCGAAGAAGCCCCTAAGTGGTGAGAAATCACAACGATTGAGCTGCAATGTCATTAAAAGATTGGTTGGGGTGGGCTAAACCGCCCGCACCGGGACTCTATACGTACCGCCTCGATCTGTCTGGGGGGAAAAGGCGGTTACACTTACGCGTGGAAACCAACGGCGCAGGAGCACTCTTTGTAGATGTCAACGAGGTCATCCACCTCAATGCCACCGCCACAGAGATCGCTAAATGGGCGCTGGATGGGGTGGCGCCAGAGCAAGCGCAGCGTACCCTCTGGCGGCGCTACGGGAATACCACACGCGAGCAGCGCCTCGCAGCGGTTGGGAAGATTTACCTGCTCATCGCCCGACTCAAGAATCCCACCACAGAGTGCCCCACCTGCGCCATCGCCGATTGGGTAGAATTCAAACCGGTGTTCAGCACGCCGGTCAACGCACCCTTCAAAGCCGATTTGGCACTCACCTACGCGTGCAACAACGCCTGCGCACATTGCTACAATGAAGCTGCCCGCTTCGAGATGGCATCCCTCAGCCTTGCAGAGTGGCAGCAAGTGCTGGATAAGCTTGCAGCGCTGGGAGTGCCCCACATCATCCTTACCGGTGGCGAGCCTACGCTGCACCCTGACCTGCTCCCCATCATTCAATACGCCGAAGGACTGGGGCTGATGGTAGGCATGAACAGCAACGGGCGCCGGCTCGCGCATCGCCTCTTTGTAGAAGCATTGGCAGAAGCAGGGCTTGATCATGTACAAATAACGTTAGAATCAAGCCGCGGTGAGGTACACAACACTATGGTGGGCTTCGCAGAAGCCAGGGCAGAGGCCTTCGAGCAAACGGTCGCGGGCATTCGGAATGCGGTCGCAAGCGGCTTGCACACGATCACCAATACCACGCTCACCGCTGCCAACCGGGATCACGCGGTAGAGATAGTGGACTTCGTACACGGACTGGGCCTGCACACTTTCGCAATGAACGGGATGATTTACGCAGGTGGCGGCGCGCTCGCGCCGGATGCACTGCCGAGCGAGGACATGGCGGCACTCCTGGTAGCAGTACGGGACCGCGCGGCAGCGTTGGACATGCGCTTCCTATGGTATACCGTCACCGATTACTGCCGGTTCTCCCCCCTGGAACTGGGGTTGGACCCCAAACGTTGCAACGCTGCCGAATACTCCATTTGTATCGAGCCAAACGGGGATGTATTACCATGCCAATCGTATTATGTCAGCGCGGGGAACATCCTCAACGACCCCTGGGATACGATCTGGAACAGCGCGCTTTTCCGCAGCTTCCGTGATCGGGAGACTGACCCGTTGGCTGCAGGACTGCCCGAAGCCTGCTGGGATTGCCCCGACCTGCCGATATGCGGCGGCGGCTGCCGGTTGGAGCACGAACACCAGGGAGCGCCTCTCGCCCCCGAACGCGGCTGTGGACGGGGAAGTGGGAATAGGAAGTAAGGTAGCAGGGAAGGCAGTTCCAGTGCAGGGCACAGAGCTTCGCTTAAGATGAGTTATTTGAAATGTTTGGAGCAGAGAACCTTCAACTTCGCTCCACTCCGTGTGGCAAGTTGTGGGGCGTTAGGGGTGCGCCGCACCTTACAGGCGGGTTCTGCCCTGGTGACAGGGCGAGGTTGTTGGCGAAGTGCATTTGCGAAAGGAGAGAGAGATGGCTACGATTACGAAGGAATTTGACACATACCGGATTTTCTATTACAGCGGGAGGATAGATGCCGCGCATATCTATTGCTACAAGGATGGGGCATGCGTGGGCAGGATCAGTTTCTTCAAGGAGGGAGAAATCATCCCCGAGAATTCGACGTTCGAAAACGGTCCTGATTTGAAGTTCCCCATCAGCCGTTTCGGCGACGTAACCGGGATATTGCGTCACGAAAGGCCCCTGACATTGCACTTGAATCTCAGCAATCTAATCGGGCTGATCGCAACGGGCGACCTTGAACCGATTGGGGAAGAAGAGCAGCACTAAGCCAGGGGGACCGCGCGCACAAGGAGGGTCTTTTGTGAGAGAGGTCGGGCGTGCCCCGCGCGCCCGACCTCTCCTGTTTATTCGTAACGCAGCGCCTCGATAGGATTCAAACTCGCGGCACGGTTAGCAGGATAAATGCCAAAGAAAAGCCCGGTTGCCAAAGCAAAGCTGACCGCCAGAATGACCGAACCGCTGGTAACCACTGCAGTAACCACTCCTGTGAAGTTCACAACGTAGGAAATGGCCCAACCCAAACCGATCCCCAACAAACCTCCCAAACCACTGAGCAAAATGGCTTCCATCAGGAACTGCAGCAAAATATCGCCTTTGCGCGCCCCAATCGCCTTACGTAAGCCAATTTCGTGGGTACGCTCGGTGACGGAGACAAGCATAATATTCATGATGCCGATACCGCCAACAAAGAGCGAAATCCCAGCAATGGCTCCCAGAAAAGCCGTCAGCGTGCCGGTGATGCTGGTCGCCATCTCCAGCATGGCAGCCTGATTGGTGATGTTGAAATCCGCGTCGTCCTCAACTTCCAAATCGTGCGCCTCACGCAGCGTCGCGTCAATCTGCGCTTCCGCAGCGTCTACGAGCTCCTCTGACTTCGCCATGATGTTGATCCGGCTCACACGCAGGGCGCCGACCGAGTTGCGCGCATTGAAGAGCTTGGTCTGCGCGGTGGAGATGGGCACAAAAACGCTACTATCGGCACTGTTCAGCATCGAGCCGCCCTGTTCTGCCAGCACACCCACAACAGTCAGGGTGGTCTTGGACCCCATCGCATCGGCGAGCTTGATCTTCTGTCCTACAGGGTTGAAATCACCGAAAAGCTCATCGGCAATGGTCGCGCCAAGCACAACGACCTTGGAGCGCTTATCCACATCTGTCTCCGTGATGAATGCACCACGCGCCAACGTGAGTTCATGGAGGCTCAGATAGTCCGGCGGTACACCGGAGACAGTGGCATTGAGATTGACATCACCATAAAGTAGCTGTCCATTGCCATCGTACTGGGGCACGACCATCGCCGCGGCGGAGACATTGTTAGGATCGGCGAGTGCTTCGACGTCTTCCATGGTGACTCCCATCGAGCCGCCGCCGGGACCGCCAATCCGACTAAATCCACCGGAGGTGACGATAAGCATGTTGGTGCCGATACTGTTGATTTCCTGCGTAATCGAAGCCTGTGCTCCATTGCCGATAGACATAAGTGCAATCACTGCGGCGACGCCAATGATGACGCCTAGCATCGTGAGCAAAGAGCGCATTTTGTTCGCCAATAGCCCATCCAGCGCCACTCTGATGTTCTCCCATAAGTCCGCAAGTTGTGTGAGCATACGTTTCCTTTCTTAATCCTACCATCTGCAATTACAAGGCGTGTTGGCTGCGTGACAGTTTGGCTACTCGACGATCAGGCCGTCTTTCAGATGAATAATCCGACCCGCCTCGTTTGCCAGACTCTGGTCATGGGTCACCATGACGATGGTCATGCCCTGTTCGCGGTGAAGATGGTGCAGAATTTCCATAATTTCGGCGCCAGACTGGGAATCCAGGTTGCCAGTTGGCTCATCTGCCATCAGAATTTGCGGTTGGTTGACAAGGGCGCGGGCAATAGCCACACGCTGTCGCTGTCCACCGGAGAGCTCAGAAGGACGGTGTTCCATACGATCCGCTAATCCCACCTCCGACAGGGCTTTTTCGGCACGACGGCGGCGTTCTGCCGGCGGTACACGGTTACCGTTACGGCTATACTGCAAGGGCAACATCACCTGCTTACGGGCGGTGGCACGCGCCAACAAGTTGAAGGATTGAAATACGAAACCGATCTCGCGATTTCGCACTTGAGCCAGTTGGTTTTCTCGCATGCGGCTGACATCCATGCCGTTGAGGATGTAAGACCCTTCGGTAGGTGTATCGAGGCAGCTGATAAGGTGCATAAGCGTAGATTTCCCCGAACCTGAAGGACCCATAATCGCCACCCATTCGCCCTTCTCGATCGTCAGCGAGACGCCACGCAGCGCATGCACCTGAACCTGTCCTAGCATATACACTTTGGTCATTGCTGTTACTTCGATCAGGCTCATCTTAACGTTTCCCCCCTAGGAGCGCGCCCATGCCAGGAAATTGCATTCCGTTTCCATTCTCCGCCGCCCCATCCGCCGCCGCGACCTCGGTCACGACGCCAACGACATCACCTTCAACCAGGCCCGAAAGAATCTCTACGCTCCCTGCCAGGCTACGTCCCAACGTCACCGGTGTGGCGACGAATTCACCCGAATCTGTCTGCTGCATCACGTAGGCAGCATCGCCATCCAACCGTACAGCACGCTGCGGCAGGTAGAGCACATCCTCCAGCACTTCAGTGATCACCTCCACATCCACAGACATGCCCGCGCGCACCCGTTCCGGAATCTGCTGCAGCTGCACGGTGACCGGGTAAAGCGGCACGCCGGATTGCAGCGTCGCTACGGGCGCAATCGCCGTCACCGTACCTGATAGAGCTGTTTCGTCCACAGCGCTCACGCTCACCCGTGCAGTTTTCCCCACTGCCACCAGAGGTATATCAGATTCATCGAGATTGAACTCTACCTCAAGCGTCTGCAAATCAGCTAACGTGATCACTGCGCCGGAAGCCATCTCACCCGCCGCAACGTTCACCGCCGTGATGACGCCAGCAAAGGGCGCCACGAGCGTCGCCGCCTCAAGATTGCGGCGCGCCTGATTCAACGCTAACTGTGCCTGCTGTACCTTGAGTTCTGCAGCAGTCACGGTGTCGGCGTCGGGTCCGGCACGCAAGGCATCGAGGCTGGCTTGCGCCTGCTCCACCTGATTCCACCCCGAAATCAAACTGCTATTGGCGGGTCCGGCGATGGCAATCTCATACGCCAGTTTGGCGGCCTCATAAGCCATCGTAGCATCCTGAAGCGAGGGCGCCATTCTCTCACCATAGCGATCATAGTTACCTTGCGCCTGCTGCACTTTCTTCCCTGCCAGTTCCATATTGCCCTTGAGTTGGGCGAGTTGCGCTTCAGAAGTGCCCTCTTTCACCCGGGCATAGCTGGCTTGGGCAGCGCTCAAGGAAGCCTCGGCTTTGGCAATTTCAGCCGCCGTAGCCGGTTCGAGCGCCTGGTCCAGCTGAATCTGCGCCTGCGCCAGGTTCAAATTTGCCTTTTCCACAGCCAATTCCAGATTAGCGGGCTCCAAAAGCGCCAGAGATTGCCCCTCGGCAACGGTATCCCCAACTTTGACCAAAACCTCTGCAACCCGCCCGGAGCTGCTAAATGCCAGCGACATCTCTTGCGCTGCCGCAAGGTTGCCACTACCCTCAATCGAGTCCTGCAATGCACCGCGTGTCACCAGAACCAGCTCGGTAACCTGCTCAGGTGCAGCCGCTTGCGCAGCGCCGGGCTGGAGATAATTTACATAACCCCAATACCCAACCCCTCCGAGACCAATCAAAACCAGAACAATCACCCACCAGGCTTTTTTCATGTCAAACTCCTGACCCTATAAATGAGCTCCGCATCCAGACATCGAAATCCCTAGGGCTGAAGACCTCCACCGCCTGGACCACCGCCAGCCGGCACATCGCGCCCCATACCAGGAGGCACTATCCCCTCCCCGCCAAAGAGGGGCTGGAAACTCTCCCCAGTGGTGACAACGGTACTCAGGCTGATCACATCGCCCTCTTCCAAGCCGCTGAGCACAACTACCTCGCTATCGGTCTGCGCCCCCAGCTCGACCAACACCGGCACGAAACCGCCAGCACTGAGCTGCTGCCGGAAGCCCCCACTAGCGGCAGGAGTACCGTTCGCCCCGCGGCGCCCCAGCATCTGGCCCATTCCCGATTGTAGTGCGTCCTCCCCATTTTCCGACTGCGGTAACTGCTGCCAACCGCCACCCAAACTCCCTGTCATTGCCGACTCCATCGTCTCGCCTGCACGCAGCTGGCGCAAAACCACAACCCGCCCGGAGAAATTCTGCACCGCATTCAAAGGAATCAATAACGCTTCTTCAATGTTTACCGTAACAATCTCGACATCCGCAGTCATGCCGATGCGAACTGCTGCGTCGGTTGGATCAAGCACCACTCTGACCGGATACAGCGCCACCCCCGATTGGACCGTGGCTACCGGCGCCACCGTTGCCACCACACCGTATAGCGTCAAATCATCAAAGGCATCCAAAGTGATCGTAGCAACCTGGCCTGCGCTTACCTGCACAACATCGTTCTCATCCAGGGTGATTTCCACCTCCAGCACATCCAGGTCGCCGAGCACTATGGCAGTTCCGGAGGCATTACCACCCACCTCGATGTTCACCGCCGTCACCGTGCCGGCAATGGGGGCTACCAGGGTCGCCTGATCCAATGCTCGCTGCGCTTTTTGCAAATCCAGCTGTGCCTGCCCCACGGAGATTTCAGCCAGACGCAGAGTATTGGTGGTGACGCTAGTCTGTAAGGCGTCCAGGCTGGCTTGCGCTTGCTGCACCTTAGCCCAAGCCGCCCAGCGTTCGGTATCCGTGCCGCCCGCGACCAGGGTATTATAGGAAGCCAGTTCAGTTTCGTAATTAAGCTGTGCCTGCCACAAGCTTGTGGCAGTGTTGGAATACTCCACCTCAACCCGCCAACCACCGCCCGCCCGGTCATAAGATGCCTGCGCCGATTCTAGCGCCAGTTTGGCTTCCTCAAGCGCAAGCTGTGCCTGCGCGAGTTCAGCAGCGTTGGGCTTCAACTCGCTATACGCCGCCTGAGCGCTTTTGAGCGACGCTTCCGCTGCAGCGAGATCTGTGGCATCAGGACCCTCGCGCGTCTGCGCCAGCTGCAGCTCCGCCTGAGTAAGATTGATCTGTGCCTGTGTAACCGCATCTTCGAGGTCTTGGGTTTCGAGACGCCCCAAGGGTTGACCTGCCCGCACCGTATCACCCACAGCAACAACCACTTCAGCGACTTTGCCGCCAGACTCAAACGCCAGGTTAAGAGAGAGCACTGAAGCAATATTGCCACTACCCTCCACAGTGCCGCGCAGGGCGCCACGGCTCACAACTGCTGTCTGCATCGTGGTTTCCGAAGTAGCAGCGCTAGCTGCAGCATTGGCGATGCGGTTTTGGTACCATCGCCAACCGATATAACCTGCGCCAACGAGCACGAACAATAACGGGATAAATACCCACTTTTTCTTCATAAACCTACCTCCTGGGGAATCAAACATCATAATAACGCAGAGTTGTGAAGAAAGTGTTAAGTACAGCGTAAATTTAGTTACCAGATATTCAGAAAGCCACTAAAGCGGCAGAGAAAGAGGTGTTTTTGCGGGCGCGCGGCGCGCCCGCAAAAACACCTGACAGAAACGGTTTTCAGATATGTATTTCAGCTTGGGGGCAAGAACAAGATTGTTATCGCAAAAATGCCCTCTCTTTGATTGGTTTTTGGCGGTGGGGGCAAAGCCCCACCACCAAAAATCAATTTTCGCCTGCGTTCTGTAGGGACGCCTAAGATTATCACCTCCGTTATAAAACGCACCCGTTTTCAGGTCGCCATTGACAGCAAAAAGCGAGGGTTGACGACAAGACGCGCTGATCTAGATTATTTCCGGTGATTGATTCTATGAGATATCAAGATTGGAGGGAACAAGAACTCAGCATTTCAATAGGTCGGTGACAGAAGAGTTTTGGGGCACGTGAGGACACGCCCCAAACACTGAGCACAAAGGGGCGTCACACCCAGGTGATAGAACCCGAATGCAATTTGAGGCAGCAGGTTAACCCGGCACGGTACCGCGCGCAAAGAGCACGCGCAAACCCCCATTGACCCAAGACTGCGGCGGTTCCAGTTGCAGCCGGGCTTGCTGCAAGAGCGGTAGGCTATTGCATAGCAGGGCGACCTGCCAACCAGGGCAGTGCAAACGCAGGATGTTCCCCAACTGCGCGTAAAGATTGCGCAAATCCTTATCAGCGCTCACCCGCACTCCGTAAGGTGGATTGGTAACCACCCAACCCATTCCCGGCGGCGGGGTGATGGCAGACACCGCCTGGCAGGTGAATGTGATAGCGCCAGCGACGCTCGCACGCTCGGCATTAGCTTCGGCAGCGCGAATGGCGCCCGCGTCCCGATCCGAAGCCAACAATAGCGGTACCACCTCCCGCTCGGCGGCAAGGGCAGCCGCGTGCTCCTCCGCCCACAGGTCTGCCTCAAAAGAAGCCCAATCCATGAAGGCAAAGCGGCGCGCTTTGCCGGGTGCAATACGCCGTGCCAGCAACGCTGCTTCGATGGGAATAGTGCCCGAGCCACAGAAAGGGTCAAGCAGCGGCGCTTCCATATCCCATTCCGAGGCAAGCAACATCGCCGCCGCGAGAGTTTCGCGCAGCGGCGCTTTCGCCGTCGCCAGACGGTAGCCGCGACGGTGCAACAACGCCCCGGAAGAATCCAGGCTGACCATAGCCATATTGTTCGATAGGCGCACGACCACGCCCTGGGGTATCACACCCTGCGGAGGCGTCTTGGGGGAGTCCTCATCCCATACCACCAACTCTGGCAAGACACCCAGACGATCGCCGATGGCGCCCAATATCCGCTCGGCAACGGCATCAGAGTGATAGAGCCGCGACTGGTGACAGGTCGCCCGCACAGCAACAGGCTGACCGGGGCGTAGATAGCGCTCCCAGGGCAAACGGCTCGCCTTCTTGCGCAATTCAGAGAAGGCTGCCGCGTAAAACTCGCCCAGGCGCACAATGACGCGACTGGCCGTACGCAGGTGCAGGTTGAGACGGTAGAGATCGCGCAAGGAACCGGAAAATTCCAGCCCGCCAATAGTCGGTTGCCCAACCCGCCTGCCCACCAACCCCAATGCGCGCATTTCACGCGCGGTAAAAGCTTCCAGGCCGGGAGCTGTAACCACAAAAAGACGCTGCTCGGTTTCTAAATGTGACATGTATATTCACCTGTAAGCGAATTCACGCTTGAAACTCAATGACGCCGTCGGTTTTGTACCAGACACCCGCTATCCCGCGACGCCAGCCAGGAAGGGAAATCTCAAGCGAAATCTGTTCCCATCCGGCCGCTATCCGCGCCTGTACGGTTTCCCAAGGCGGGATATCCTCCGCGTTGCGGGCGTTTTCAACATTGAAGGCGCCAACTGCCGCGGCACTTAGCGCGACCTGCTCCGGTGGAAGCCCGCGCAACAGCCCGGTGAGAAAACCCGCGATGGTGCAATCCCCGGCGCCCGTGGTACCCACCACGGGAACGCGAAACGCCGGGACACGCAGCTCGCGCCCCACCCACGCCACACCCAGTGAAGGCAAACGGGCAGGATCAGGTGTAGTGCGGAGATAGAGGCCCGCCGCACCCAGTTTAATTGCCACGACCGCGACACCCAGGTCAAGAATGCGTCCGGCAAGTGCGTGCAGCAAGCCTTCATCCGCTTGGGTCACGCCGGCTTCGGCGCGAGAACGGTCGAAGAAGAACAACGCCTCATCGAGGTTGGGGATAAAGATATCCACATGCGGAAACACGCGCGCGCACCAGGTATCCCAATCCACAAGGCCCGCCTCGGAGTCGGAATCAGGGCGCACCACATCTAAAGAGGTCAGCAGCCCAGCAGCCCTGGAGCGCCGCAATAACGTCGCCGCTTCCACGCCGCCGTCTGCGTAGAAACCGCGCATAATCGAAGGATAACCAAAATGCAGCAATGCTGCTCCGGCGAAGACTGTCACATCCACATCCGCCGCAGTGAAGGTCGCGTTATGCCCTTCCCAGTGGATGAAAAGGCGCGGCACACCCGGCGGTTCGATGACGAGAGTATACGAAGTTGCCGTCGCAGGGTCCACAATCATATCGTCCACCAGCGCTGGCTCATGCGCCCGCAGCAGATCGAGAATTGCAGCGCCGAAACGATCCGCGCCCACTTTGGCGACTAGGCGCACGGGTGTTCCCAGGCGGTGCAATGCAAGCCCGGTGTTGGCAACCGCGCCTCCAGTAGTGACCGTCGCGGGACCCACGTTGACAAAACGCCCCGGTTCCAACACAGCGCCGGTTTTCAACGCCGGAATAATATCGAGGCAGATGTGTCCCACGACAACCACAGCGCCAGAGAAGCTGTTCAATTCTGACCTCGCAGAAACCGTTAATTTAGAGCAGTCCTGGTGAGTGAAGCTGCATATCTTCTTCCAGGCTGCGGCGGGGCGGAATCCCTAGCCGCTCCAGTTCGCCGCGGTAAGCCCGCACCGCCTCTTCGGGAGAGATTGCCCCATCCACCACAGCGCGCAGCATCCGCATCAAAGAAAGCGGGTGTTCGGCATTCTTGATGCGCCGCCCGAAGAGCGCCAGACGGGCGCCGTGTCGCTGTGCCTCAGATATGAGTTTGAAGGCATCGTAGCTGGTGCTGGAGGAACCTCCCAGAATGCCCACCACCAGGCTGGAATCATAGTGCGCGAGTTCCTCCATTGCGGCGGGACCGTTATAAGCTACTTTGAGAAATTCGGGCCGCGAAGCGCGTGGAATGCCTGCCAGCATCCGTGCGATTTGATCGTTGACGTAGTGTGGAACCTGTTCCGGCGCCAGGCCCAGGTCGGCGCTATTGGGATTAAAGACCTCAAGGAAGTAACGGAAGCCCGCGCGCACCGCAGAAATCCGAAAGGCTTTGAAGGCTTCCAGACTGCGCAAGTCAGCGTCAAGGTCATTGTTGAAAGTCACAGAGTAAAGCCCCAGATTCACATCAGGCGTCTGTCCTGGGGCAGGTTGCAGTATACCAAAACGCGCTTCCTCCAGCGTAGTGGTCGCGAAGGGGCGTGAGGGAGATTGCGCATAACGCGCGCCACGCCCCACCCAGATATCGGTCGTATCATTGGCGCGGACGGCAGGCGTGACCGGAGAATCATCGAAGAGCCGTTTCTCACGTGCGAGCACATCCATTGCCGAAACCGAGGCGAGCAGCACCTCGACAGCCTCCTCTCGAACCAGTTCTTCGAGGTGAAGGTAGAAATCCTGAATCGAAGGGTAGGCATAGCGCGCCCCAGGGTGTGGAGGATAGGTGGCTCCCGGGGCAGGAATGCCGTATGCCATATCTGCATCGGCGGCATAAACCAGAATGAACTCCCGGCACTCAGGATTTTTGCGAATGTGTTCCAATTTAGCATCGAGAGTCTTACGCATGGACTTACTCCTTATGAATCATGAGTTGTGAGTACAGAATCAGAATCTGGGTCCGTGACTTGTGAATCCTGACCCTTGCCTTCCGCTCGCGGAAGCTTGAATTTGAGCCATACCGGAATAACACTCAAAAGCACGGCGCCTGCGGTAATCTGGAAGGGGAAGCGTGGGCTGACGCGTTCCCACAGTTGCGCGCCGATGGCGGGCGCCGGCAGAGAAAAGACGCCCAGGCTGGAGCGCAACACGCCAAAGGCAGTGCCGCGCAAGCGGTCGGGGACCGCCTTGCTAATCAGTGCCTGGTAAGCTGGCGCCATCAATGCCACGCCAATGCCAAAGAGCGCCCAGCTCGCCGCGAAGCCCCAGAAGCTACCCACATTAAGGAAAATGAGCAGGGCGACGAATTGGACGGCGAAACCCGCGGCAATCGCCAGACGTTCGCTGGTTTTATCCGCCAGCGTGCCCGCCGGAATGGTCATTGCCATGTTGCTGATGCCGAAGATGGATTGCAGCCAGCCAATCTGTTGAATCGAAAGGGCCCCAAAGTCCTCGAGATAGAGCGGCATGAGCTGAAAAGACATAGAGAACGCCACATCGCGCACGCCATCGGTCAGGAAAATCCAGGTGAGCAAACCGCCCGCCGTCAACATCGCGGCCATTGCGCCGAGGTTCGATTTGAGACCGGTAAAGGAGAGCGCACGGGGATGGGATTCTGCGCCGCGCGAAGCATGCCGCGCCATGCGGACGCGAATCACCGCAGCGACGAGATAGAAACAGCCCGCCACAATCAGCATCGGCTTAAAGCCATAGGAATCCGCCAACCAGCCTCCAAGAGGAGGCCCCACGATCGTCACCACAGTGAACAAGGTGTCGGTGATGGCGAAGACGCGGGAGCGATGCTCCTCAGCCGACTGCTCAGCGATGAAGGCACCGTAGCTCGGCCCGATAAGAGACCGCGTGACAGCGTTGAGACCCTCGCCCAGCAGCAGCCACTGCCAGGTAGGCGCCAGAATCAGCGCGACGTAGGAAAGCACCCCCGCGACGCTACCCATGGCAATGCTGCGCAGGCGCCCGAGATTGTCGGAAATCCAACCACCGATGATCTGCAACACGAGAGGAAAAATCTGAAGCAACGTGAAGAACAGGCCAATCTG
Source organism: Anaerolineae bacterium (assembly GCA_016931315.1). GTDB lineage: Bacteria > Chloroflexota > Anaerolineae > B4-G1 > SLSP01 > JAAZNO01. The sequence continues at coordinate 476 of JAFGFB010000095.1, read as the reverse complement.
CACCACATTGGCATCGAGCGATTTGAGGTACAACGGCAGCAGCGGGCCGTACATGTTGCCGCCGATATTGGCGAGCGTCATTGCCAGCATGAAAAGCTGCAGTTGTGGGGTCAGCAGGAAAGGCTTGCGTCGCGTCGTTTCCATTGAGTTCATCTCCGTTATGAGAAGCCCAGGTAGTGTAGCACGGAACAGGGGGGAGACAAATTTGAGCAGCTATACCCTGCGGCCCAACCCGCTAACGCTGCAACTCAGATTGTCTCCGAGCCGCGGTGCTTGCACCGTTGGCAGGAAATGATATCCGCAACCACGCTTACTAAGCTGGTGGGGTTTAAATCTGCTCGTAGCAACCTGCTGCAAGAAGCCCAATAAGGATGAGATCCATCCCCCGGGTGCATTTCACCTTTGGGGCAAAAAGAAGACGATTATCACGCAAACGCCTTTCTTTTGATTGATTTTTGGCGGAGGGGCTTTGCCCC
>JAFGFB010000094.1 GCA_016931315.1 Anaerolineae bacterium | reverse complement strand
TTCGGTCCGGGGTTGACGAAGCAACCATATCGCACAGCGGGCTCTACAAGGGGCGCAGAAGCCCGCCGAACTGCTACGAATGCCCACTACCTTTCAAATATTGACAATTCAGCTAGATGGCGTTACGATAAAATTGAGGGTTGATGTGACACTATACCTACGGGGGACTCGAAAGGAGTTGCGATGAAAACGGTGATCACTATTTCCAGACAATTGGGTAGTCAGGGAAGCTACATCGCCGCTGCCATCGCCCAAAAACTCAACCTGCGCTATCTTGATCGGGAGATTCTCCACCGGGTTGCCGAAATGGCGGGATACCCTGACGATGAGATGGTGGCGCAGTTGGAGGAGCGTGAGCGTGTACCGGGCTTGCTTGGGCGGATTTTGGCGACCCTGGAGACGATTCCGCCAGTGCCGGCGGTTCCCAGCGCCACGATGCGCGAGGGCTACGTCTATGATGAGTTTGTGGCCATGTTGATGCAACGTGAGAACATTGACCGCGAGCAGGCATTATTGCAACTGGCAACCCAACGGCAGCGGGCGGAGTTAGCTGGGGGTTACGCCGATTTGGTGCGTCAGGTCATTCTCGAATACGCACAGGCGGGTGATGTCATCATCGTGGGGCGTGGCGGGCAGGCGATTTTGCGGGATATGAGTGGTGTACTGCACGTTAAGGTCGTTGGTTCAGAGGAGATGCGGGCGCGCCGCCTTATGCAGCGCGTGGGTGTAGATGAGAAGGAAGCGCTGCGCCAGATTCACCACAGTGACCGCGAGCGCACACGTTATCTGAAGCATTTCCACGGCTTGAATTGGGATGATCCCTGCCTCTATGATTTGGTATTGAATACAGATCGCCTTGCGGTTGATGTGGCTGTACATTTGGTGATTGAAGCTGCACGGCGCGCGGCACAACCCTTGCTCTAGGATGGCTGGATTAAAATGCCGGAAGGTCCGGAATCTTTTTTTTGCTGGCGCCCTCAGCATCATTGTGGGTTCGCTCTTCTCGAAACACAGCATTGGAATTGGGCTAAAAAGGAGTTCGGATGAAAACCGTGATCACGATTTCCAGGGAATTGGGCAGTCAAGGCAGCTATATTGCCACTGCTGTCGCTCAGAAGCTCAACTTGCGTTATCTTGACCGTGAGATTCTGCATCGTGCTGCGGAAGTTGCCGGGTATCCGGATGATGAAATGGTGACGCAGCTCGAAGGCAAGGAGTCGGTGCCGGGACTATTGGGCCGAATTCTGGAGGCTTTGCAGACAAGTGCGGCGGCTCCTTCTGAACCAAGCGCTACCCGTCGTGAGATCTTTGTTTATGATGAGCTGGCAGCGATGATGATGCGTGCGGATGGCCTGTCACGTGAAGAGGCAATGGCCAAGACCATCGCCCGGGAGCAGCGGACTGAAAAGGCGGGTGATTATGTAGATTTGATACGCCAGGTGATCCGCGAATATGCGGAGGCGGGGGATGTTGTCATTGTGGGGCGTGGCGGGCAGGTTGTCTTGCGTGATATGCCTGGAGTTTTGCGGGTCAGAATTGGCGCTTCGGAAGAGACTCGCATTGCTCGGGTAATGGAACGCTTCAAAGTGGATTTCAAAGAAGCCGAACGACAGGTGCGGCAAAGTGACCGAGAGCGCTCACGCTATATGAAGCATTTTTACGGTGTGGATTGGCAGGATTCCAACTTGTATGATCTTATGCTCAACACCGATCGGCTAGCCCTGGAGCGGGCAGTCGAACTGATTATCGCCGCAGCTCAGCCTTGAAATACACTTTGCCATTGATTTTCTCCCAAGTGATTTTCTGCGGTGAGGCAAAGTTCTACTGTAAAAAATTGATTTTCTCAAAACTTGACAGATTCACCGATTCTGACTATAATAGCTTTAATCTCAAATGCTAATGCGTTGAGCGGGACGAGTACCCGGTTGAGTGTGCCAGGGATAGAGGGTCACCGACTGCAAGCCCTCTTCACACGAACTCGGCGAAAACCCCCCGCGAGCGGAGCCTGGAACGACTGTAAGTCCAGTAAAGACTCCCGGGTTAGCCCGTTATAGCGAAAGAGTGCCATTGCGCTAGCAGTGGAACTTGGGTGGAACCACGCAACGCCCCGCGTCCCAAGAGGATGCGGGGCGTTTTTGTATCCAGGAGGTGTGTGATGAAAACGTTGAGTTCAGAAGAGTATCATGCCAGTCCACTGTACCGTATTCGCCACTCTGCGGCGCATATCATGGCAGCGGCTGTGTTGGAGATGTTCCCGGAAGGGAAGGTCGCCATTGGTCCCCCTATCGAACATGGCTTCTACTATGACTTTGACCTGCCACGTCAGTTGACCCAGGAGGATCTGGAGCAAATCGAGGCGCGGATGCGTGAACTGATTGCCTCGCGTCTGGATTTCCAGTACCAGGAGATCACGCCCGAGGAGGGGCAGGCGCTTTTCGCTGATCAGCCATACAAACTGGAGCTCATCCACGATATTTTGGAGCGTGGTGCTGATGAATACGGCGAGAAGACCGAACATCCGCAGCTCTCGATTTACAGAAGCGGGGCTTTTACGGACCTGTGCCGGGGACCGCATGTCCAAAACTCCCGCGAGATTCATCCCAAGGCAGTCAAGTTGCTCAGTATTGCCGGTGCGTACTGGCGTGGCGATTCCGAACGCCCGATGTTGCAGCGCATCTACGGCACGGCTTGGGAGAAACCGGAAGAATTGCGTGAGTACCTCGAATGGATGGAAGAAGTTAAGAAACGCGATCATCGCCGGTTGATCAAGGACCTGGACCTGGTTTCCTTTCACGAAGAGGCTGGTCCCGGGCTGGCTTACTGGCACCCACGCGGCGCCATCATGCGCAAAACCATTGAGGACTTCTGGCGCGAGCGGCATATCGAAGGCGGCTATGACTTTGTCTATACGCCGCACATCGGCAAGGCGTGGTTATGGGAGACCTCCGGGCACCTGGATTTCTATCGCGATAGCATGTATGCGCCGATGGAGATTGATGAACAGGAGTATTTCATCAAGCCGATGAACTGCCCGTTTCACATTTTGATTTACAAGACGCAGCTACGCTCGTACCGTGAGCTGCCGTTGCGCTGGGCAGAATTGGGGACGGTCTATCGTTTTGAGAAGAGTGGCGTGCTGCATGGCTTGCTGCGCGTGCGCGGCTTCACGCAGGATGATGCCCACATCATCTGCACGCCAGAACAAATTGAGGCCGAGGCGCTTCGGGTATTGCGTTTCTCGCTAGATTTGTTGCGAGCCTTTGGTTTTGAGCAGATCGAAGCTTATCTCTCCACGCGTCCGGAGAAAGCCGTGGGCGAACCGGCGCGTTGGGAGCAGGCACAGGAATCGCTGTTGCGCGCCATCAACGCTGAGAATCTGGTCTATCAAGTGGATGAAGGCGGCGGCGCATTCTACGGTCCTAAGATTGACCTTAAGATTAAGGATGCGCTAGGGCGTGAGTGGCAGCTGACGACGATCCAATTCGATTTCAATGAGCCAGAGCGTTTCGATATGACCTACGTAGGCGAGGATGGGCAGGAACACCGTCCCTATATGGTGCACCGGGCGCTGCTGGGTTCACTGGAGCGCTTCTTTGGCATTCTGGTGGAGCATTACGCCGGCGCCTTCCCGGTATGGCTCGCTCCAGAGCATGCGCGCATCATTCCTATTGCTGACCGGCATGTGGAATATGCTAAACAGGTCGAGGAGCAATTGCGCAAAGCGCACCTTCGCGTCAAGACGGATGATTCCTCTGCGCGCATGAACGCGAAAATCCGCGAAGCGCAACTGATGAAGGTGCCCTATATGCTTGTCATTGGGGATCAAGAAGTGGAGGCCGGCGCCGTGGCTGTGCGCCTGCGCAGTGGTAAGAATCTTGGAGCGCTGCTGGTGGCGGATTTCATTGCCCTGGCGCAAAAGGCGATCGAAGAACACGCACTAGAGTAACCTGGTTGGTCGCCAGGATTTCTGGCAAAAGAAAGCCGTTTCTGCGAAGCCCTCGCAGGGACGGTTTTCTTTATGTTACAAGGCATTCGTCCCAAGCTTGTGCAGTAACCTGTTGTTTTGCCAACGCGTTGCCGATCTCACAACGAGCCTTGTAAGGAACATAGAAGCCTGCTGAACTGCTACGAATGCCCGTTCTGTAACAGGTTGCCTACCACCGCTAACTGTATACAATACTCGTAGGAAGAACAGCATGGATGACCAACTGAGTCAGGATCTCAACACAATTCCCTTGTTGTCTGGGCTATCAGCGCGGACGCTTCTGCAGTTAAGGGGCGTGGCTCTCCGCCGAACTTACGCGCCCGGAGCGCTGATTTTGTTGGAAGGCGACCCGTGCGCCGCTGTTTTCTTCATTGTTTCGGGACAGGCGCGGATTTATCGCCTTTCCCCGCAGGGACGCCAGCAGGTGTTGGCAACCCTGGGTCCAGGACAGGGTTTTAATACTGTACCGCCCTTTGTGCCGGAGGCATTTAATCCTGCCAGCGCAGAAGCGGTCAGTGAAACCGCGGTGCTCACATTACGCAAAGAGGATTTTGTGAGCCTGGTGCGCGTGTGCCCGGATTTATCTTGGGCAATTCTGGAGGATTTTGCCTCGCGCTTACTGCATCTTACCGATTTGGTCGAGGACCTTGCATTGCGTTCCGTGCGCGGGCGTCTGGCGCGTTTCCTGTTGGAACAGGCGGATGGTTTGTATGTCACTCGGCAATGGACCCAGGATGAGATGGCTGTGCATCTGGGGACCGTTCGTGACGTGGTGGGACGAGCGTTGCGTAGCCTGGTGGATGCGGGCCTGTTGCGGATCGAACGGGGACGGATTATCCTGTTGAGCCGTGAGGGTCTGGAAGCCGAAACCGACTCGTGACGTGAACCTGACTTTTGTCGTAGCGTGCGCACTGCCTTTCTGCTATGCTTTGAGCATAGAACAGAAAGGCGGTTTTGTTTGATGGCGACAGGAGCTTACCCTCAAATTGACCTTGCGCGTTGTACGCTTTGCGGAAAGTGCGTATCGGCATGTCCCGTGCAAGCCGTGGCTATGTCACCAGTGGGGCCACAGATTGTCGCCCCCGAAGCCTGCACATACTGCACCGCCTGTGAAGCCATCTGCCCAGAAGGCGCTATTACCTGTGCCTTTGAAATCGTATGGGCGTGATTTTTGAGGAGGATATGGATGAGTGAATTTATCAACAACCAGACTTTGCGGCAAGAAAAACTTAAGGGCATTATTCGCCAGTTACATGAAGGGAAGTCGGTCGCCGACGTGCAGGCGGAATTTGCCGACCTTTTGGAGGATGTTGGCGGCGATGAGATTGTGAATATCGAGCAGGCACTGGTCGCCGAAGGGCTTTCCCCCGATCTTATCAAGCCATTGTGCGATGTACATGTGGCAGTTTTCCGTGGCTCACTCGATCAGCAACTGGATCCTGAAACTACCCCCGGTCATCCCATCTTTACCTTCCGGGCTGAAAATCTCGCCGTGCAGCGGGTGCTCAATGATTTGGCTGAAGCTCTGGAAGACCTGAAAAATCTGCCGCACAAACCCACACTCGCCCGTGCGCGGGAACTAACTGCCAAACTCATGCTCTATGAACGCCACTATTTGCGCAAGGAAAATATCCTCTTCGCGCTTCTGGAGCGCACGGGTTTCACCGGGCCTTCCAAAGTCATGTGGGCTGTGCATGATGATATCCGCAAGGGGTGGAAGGCTCTCAGCGCCGTGCTTGCGTCGGATGATGTGGTGAAGGCCCCAGACCTGGAAGCGCGCATTGCGGGGATTTTTGAGCCAATGGCGCACGCTATCCGCGAGATGATTTACAAGGAGGATAAGATTCTCTTTCCGGCTTCTTTGGAGCGGTTGACCGAGGCTGACTGGGCCGCCGTACGTGCCCAAGAAGAGGAGATTGGTTATGCCTATATTCAGGCTGGACGCCAATGGCAACCGCGCCTGGATCCACGCGAGGTTGAAGCTGCGACCTCAGCCGAGGCGAAGACTGTGATTGCCGAGGGCTTGATTCCGCTCAGTGTGGGGGCGCTCACACCAGCCCAGCTGGACCTTATGTTGAAGGCATTGCCGGTGGATGTTACCTTTGTGGACGAACACGATCAAGTCCGCTACTTCTCGCAGGGACGGGAGCGCATTTTCCCCCGTTCGCCTGCCATCATCGGGCGTGCTGTGCAGAATTGCCACCCGCCACAGAGCGTGGACCGCGTGCAGCGTATCGTCGAGGATTTCCGTGCTGGACGGCGGGATGTTGCCGAGTTCTGGATTCAGATGCACGGCATGTTTATTCATATTCGCTATTTCGCCCTGCGTGATGCCGATGGCGCCTATCGCGGCACATTGGAAGTGAGTCAGAATCTTACCCCGTTGCGCGCATTAGAAGGCGAACGGCGTCTATTAGATGAGTGAGGGTCCGATGATTGAGATTTATCTGTACGGTAAATTGCGGCGTTTTGCCGAGAATTCCAGCCCTATTGGCGATAGTGTGATTCGTCTAGAGCCACTTGCCGGTGAAACCTCACTGGCGTTGTTGCGGCGGGCAGGTATTCCGCTCAGCGAGTTGCACCATGTTTTTCTCAATGGCAACCTTTTGGTGACCCGCAACCGCATGGCGCCCTGGTTGCGTTATCCCCAGGCGCGAACGGATGTGTGGCGCTGGGATGATGATATACCGGTGAAATCCGGTGACCGCTTGGGGCTTTTTGGCGAGGACATGCCTTCATTGGTAGTCTAGACCTTGCATTGGCACGGCATTCGGCTGGAGCGCGTGCTCCAGCCGAATGCTTTTTTCTGCCTGACTCAGTTTGGTAAAAAGCGTTTGCTGGACGCGCGAAGCGCGTTCAGCAAACATGAAAAAAGACCCTCTTCACCTGCTTGCAGAATGCTCTTGGTTTTTCCCAACAATCTTTTGTATGCCTTTTTCTACCAGGACTCGGCCTGCATCCCCTGCAATTCGAGTTATAATAGGGTATAGAGTTTGACGCATGAGTGACAAGGTCTCAATGGCGGTATCGGCGCCCATCATGAAACTTGCACTCGTTGAGTTCTATTTTGAAGGAGACTTATCTTGCTGCCCTGGTTAGGAAGTTACCTGGTCGAATTTTTCGGTCCGTTCCGGCTCTTTGGCTCGTATCTGTTCCTTGCAACGGTGGGGACTGCATTGGCAGGAGCTGCGACATGGTTCTTACTCCCCCGCCTCTGGAACCGCTTGCCGCGGGATGTGGGTCGTGCCCATGCGGTAGCTGCTGAGCAAAGTGTGGGTAAACCGGTTGGCGCAGGCTTGATTTTCATGACAATCTTCGTGATCGTCTGTGTGCTGGTCCTCCCCTTCGATTGGTGTCGCCTTGAAATCTTTGCCTTGGTACTTGCCGCCATGCTGGTGGGCTTTGTGGACGACCGCAAGCGTGGGGGGCTGAGCGAACTGCAGCTGGGTCTGGCGGATTTTGTGATAGCGTTTTTAGGCGCTCTGGCAATTTCGCGCCTGGAGCCGGTAATGCTTTGGCTCCCGTTATACAAACAGCCGTTGGTGGTGTCGCCCTGGCTCTTCATCCCTTTGGGCACAGCGTTGATCTGGTTGGCGATTAATGCTACCAACTGTACGGATGGTGTGGATGGGCTTTCTGGCAGTTTGACCGCATTAGCCTTTGTCTTCCTTGGCGTGATTCTGTATGCGGTCGTGGGGCATGTGGATATCTCTGAGTATTTGCTGGTGCCTCATTATGCTGATGGCGCGGATTGGGGCATCATTGCCTTTGTGTTGGTGGGCTGTCTGGCAGGTTACTTGTGGCACAATGCCCACCCGAGTGCGGTACTCATGGGGGATGCTGGCTCAAGACCGATGGGTTTTTTGCTGGGTGTGTTGGTCCTCGCTGCGGGCAATCCCTTTCTCATCGTTGTGGTAGCCTTCATGGTCTTGGTAGATGGCGCTACAGGGCTACTCAAGGTTGCGCTGCTGCGCTTCTTCAAAATCGGCATTTTCCGGAACGTGCGCTACCCGCTCCATGATCATGTTCGTAAGGAATTGGGTTGGTCGAATACACAGGTCTTGCTGCGTTTTGTGTTGCTCCAGGCGGTCATTACGCCGATTCTGCTGGTATTGCTCTTCAAGGTGCGTTAAGGTACGTCTTGTGCCAGGAGTAGATTCGAAAACTGATGCTTGTCGGTTTTCTGTGGCCTAAGGGTCGAGACGAAATGGTGTGTGGTCGTGGTGGGGTTTCGCCCCACCACGACCACAGCTTTCAAGGGCAGAGTCTAAGTCGGGCGTACGCGCGGACCCTGAGGTGTGTCCTCGATTTCATAGCCGGCAGCTTTGATTCGGTCGCGCAGCGCATCGGCATCTTGCCAGCGCCGGGCGGCGCGGGCAGCCTGTCGTTGCTCCGCCAGATCCAGAATTTCGGCGGGGATTGCAACTTCCTCAGGCTCCCACTCTGCCAATCGCAACCCCAGTACCTCATCGAATTTGAGCAACGTCGCCTTTTTCACCCCGTCGGCTAGCTCGCTTTTGACCAGGTCCCATACCACTGCCAATACGCGTGGCATATTGAGATCATCGTTGATTTCGGTGGTGAAACGGGCCAGAAAATTGGTATCCGCCTCACTGGGAACGCCCCAGCTGTGGCAGGCGGCGCGTAAGCGATTGAGCGCTGTGCTCGCGCTCTCCAGCGCTTCCCAGTTGAAGTTGAGTCGCGCGCGGTAATGTGCGCCCAGGCACATAAAGCGATAAGCCAGAGGATCGTAACCCTCGTCTATGAGTGTTTGTACGGTGAGAAAGTTGCCTACGGATTTGCCCATACGTGCGGCGTTGATTTGCAGAAAATAGCCGTGTACCCAGAAGTTCGCCAATCGCGTGTTGTGGCAAGCTTCTGTCTGGGCGATCTCATTGGTGTGGTGTACGGTGATATGGTCTTCACCGCCACAATGGATGTCAAAGAAGGTCCCTAGATATTTTGTCGACATCGCCGAGCATTCGATGTGCCAACCGGGAAAGCCTTTTCCCCAGGGGCTATCCCATTCCATCTGCCGCTGTTGGTTCGGAGGGCTGAATTTCCACAACGCAAAATCGGTGCTATGGTGCTTTTCCCCTAGCTCAACCCGTGAACCGGCTTGCAGTCCTTCGATATCCAATCGTCCCAGATAGCCGTAATCGGGCAACTTCGAGGTGTCAAAATAGATTCCATCTGATGTGCGATAGGTATAGCCGTGACTCTCAATGCAGCGCACGGTTTCAATTTGATCCTGGATGTGGTCGGTTGCCTTGCACCAGATTGTAGGCTCCTGAATGTTGAGACGCGCCATATCTGTGCGGAAGGCTGCAGTGTACATCTCTGCAATTTCCCAGGCGGTCATGCCTGTGCGCTGCGAACCGACCTCCATGCGATCTTCGCCGGTATCGGAATCTGAAACCAGATGCCCCACATCGGTAATATTCATTACATGCTTAACCTGGTAGCCATTGAAGGTTAGCACGCGGCGCAACACGTCCTCGAAGATATAGGTGCGCAGATTGCCGATGTGCGCGTAGTTGTAGACTGTGGGTCCACAGGCATAAAGCCCCACCTCACCGGGTTGGAGCGGCTCGAAATCTCGTGGTGAGCGGGTGTAAGTATCGTATAGGCGCAGTTTCATGGTGTTCCTCCCAATGACAATATGAACGATGAGCGGGCAGGGAAGAAGGGGGAGTGGTGTTCACTCCTGCTCTTCTCTGCTGTGGGCGTGTTACTCATCCTTTTCACTTTCCTGTCGCATGCGTTCGAAATGCTGTTGAATTTCGGTTGCCAGTACTTTGGATATGCCGGGAACCTGTACCAACTCCTCGATGGTGGCATTTTGGATGGCGACAAGGGAGCCTAAGTGCTTGAGCAGCGCCCGCCGTTTTACCGACCCAATCCCGGGAATGTCATCAATTTGCGATGCCAGTCCCAGTTTCTGGCGGCGCTGCCGGTGATAGGTAATGGCGAAGCGGTGCGCTTCATCACGGATACGCCGCAGCAGCAGGATGGCTGGATCTGTGGGTTCCAGTAACAGCGAGCGGCTTTCGCCCGGTCTGAAGAGCTCCTCATGGCGTTTAGCCAGACCCACCACGGGTACCTTTCCCATCAATTCGAAAGCCTGCAATACTTCTACCGCCATTCCTAGCTGCCCTTTGCCGCCGTCTACGACGAGCAGGTCGGGCAATTTACCCCAACCCTGACTGCCGCGTGTGCCTTTGAGCTCGCCAGCGGTGATTCGTCGCCAGCGATCGAAGCGCCGCGTGAGGACTTCCTTCATGCTGGCAAAGTCGTCCTGTCCCGTCACCGTCTTGATCTTGAAGCGACGGTAATCGCTTTTCTTTGCCACGCCATGTTCGAAAACTACCATACTGCCCACAACTTCCACACCCTGGGTGGTGGAGATGTCGTAGCATTCGATGCGGACCGGTGCGGCGGGTAGCGCAAGGGCTGTTTGTAATTCCTGTAGTGCCAGCTCGTTGCGATGCTTATCCGTCGCCCACTGCGCCTTGAGCATGGTCAGGGTCTCGGTGGCATTCGTCGCCGCCAGTTCCAGCAATTCGCGTTCGGCGCCTTCATGCGGCACATTGAGATAGACGGCATCGCCGCGTTTGGTGCGCAGCCAGGATTCCAACACGGCAGCTTCGGCGACCTGCGCGGGCAGTAGAATCTCTGGAGGGATAGCCGCAGCGTTGGTGTAGAATTGTTGCAGGAACGCCGTCATAATTTCATTGTCATCGGCGCCGGCGCCCCCTTCCATGACGAAGTATTCTCGCCCCAGCAATTTGCCGTTGCGGACGAAGAAGATTTCGACGCAGGCGTTGCCGTCATCCCGCGCCAGGGCAATCACATCCTGATCGAGCGCCGCGGTGCTAACAACCTTTTGCCGCTCGGTTACCTGCCGCAACGCCAGGAGCCGGTCTCGAATCCGCGCGGCGCGTTCGAAGCGCAGCGCTTCCGCTGCCTCTTGAATTTCGCGCTCCAGGTCGTTGATGACAGTCTCGGTGTGCCCTTCCATAAATTCCGCTAACTGCCCTAGCATGGCGAGGTATTCCTGGCGATCCACTGCGCCAATGCACGGTCCCAAGCAGAGCTTGAGATCGAAATACAGGCAAGGTTTGGCATCCGTCCCCGTGATTTCCCGGTCACAGGTGCGGTAGGGAAAAAGCCGCCGCAGCAAATCCAGGGTCTCTCGCAACGCGCCCGTGGAAGTATACGGACCAAAATAACGCCCGCCATCTCGCTCCATGCGCCGGGTGATGAGCACCTTTGGAAAATCTTCGTTGGTGATTTTCAGATAGGGGTAGCGTTTGTCATCCTTGAGGCGGATGTTGAAGCGTGGACGATATTGCTTGATGAGATTCGCCTCGAGAATCAGCGCTTCGATTTCCGAATCGGTGATGATCCATTCGAGGCTGGTGATTTCGGCGACCAACCGGCGGGTCTTGGCATTTTCCTGTGCTGAGGCATGAAAATAGGAGCGCACCCGATTGGCGAGATTGATCGCCTTACCCACGTAGATGATCTGACCCTTGGCGTTGTGCATCAAATACACGCCAGGTTTGGTGGGCAGGGTGGCTAATTGTTGTTCGATGACCTCAGACAATTTTTTCACAGGTCTGATTACTCACCATTCGCTGAAATGATCATGACTTTTCCCAATTTGCTGCTAATGCCGAGTAGATGGTGGGGGATAAGCCCAGCAGTTCCAGGATGCGGGTCTGCAACGCAGTCAACGGTGTCACGTGATGCACTACCTGTTCCGGTAGATGCACGGTGGTGAGTGTGATGTTGTTAAATGCTTTCAG
>JAFGFB010000093.1 GCA_016931315.1 Anaerolineae bacterium | reverse complement strand
TGGCAGATGCGGACTAAAGTCCGAAAAATTTAAGGGGTTTCTTGGTCGGGGCGCAGCCCCGATCAAGAAACCCCCTTATAAAAACCTGTTTGGGTAGCTAAAATGAACCTAATGGGCGAGCCATGATTTGCCCACTGAGCGTCATTTCCCAAATGCAATAGCTGTACCTACGGACCCGTTCAACGGTTTGCCGCTTTCAAATGGGTTATGGAGAGCTAAATCTGAGCTGATGCGGATTTCAAAGCATCACAATCACTACGCTTAGGGCGCTTGCGATTATCAGGGCAATCGCATCAGACGCACGGAAGTGTAGTTCTAGCATCGAAGTGCGTCCTTTTCCCCCGTGATATCCTCGCGCCTCCATGGCAAGTGCGAGGGCTTCGGCCCGCTGCAAGCTGTTGAGGAACAGGGGCACGAGCAACGGCAGTGCCTGCCGCACGCGATGCAGGATGCCGGTTTTCCCCGTGCCCCACTCGGCTCCACGCGAAGCTTGCGCTTTTGCGATGTGTTCGGCTTCTAGAGCCAGAAGGGGGAGAAATCGCAGTGTGACTTGCGCCATAAGCACTATATCCTGGGTGGGGATGCCCAGCATGGTAAGTGGTCGCAACAGGGCTTGCATCCCGTGAACCAGTTCCGACGTGGAGATAATCGCGGATGCCAGGCTGATGAGCAAGATCAACGCGGCAAAACGCACAATGATGACGCTACCGGTTAGCAGATCCATTTTTGAGATGTGCAGCGGTCCCAGCGTGAACCATGCCGGAGACGTATTTTCTGGAGACCCGAACACTATCTGTAATAGGGCTAGAAACAGGATGAATGGCAGCGGCGCTAATAAACCACGCAACGCATAGCTCAAGGGGACTCGGGCGGCAATGAGCGCGAGGAAGGTGACCGCCAACGCTAATCCCAGCCCGCTAAGGTGGGGTGCGGCAGTGATGGCGACCAGCAGGAAGATACTACTCACCAGGCGAGCTCGTGGGTCGAGATGGTGCAGGGGTGAGTCTGTCGCCAGATATTGCCCTACCGTAACGTATCTCTGGAATTCGAAATCATGCACGGTTAGTGATCTCCACGAGTTGTGCTACAAGCATTTCCGCGGTGAGCACATTCGAAGGCAGGGGCCAGCCGCGGGCGCGCAGCGCGCTGGCAACTTCTGCGGCGGCGGGAAGCCCCAATCCCAGGCTCCGTAACTGTCCCTCCGCGGCAAAAACGTCACTGGCGGCGCCTCCCAAAATGCTGGAGCCATCAGCCATGACGGTCAGGGTCTCTGTCATACGCGCCAGGTCCTCCATGCGGTGAGAGGAGACGATCAGTACCATACCTGTATCTCGAAGCGCTTGCAGGTGCGCCAGCAATTCGCGTCGCGAGACGGGATCAAGCCCGGCAGTTGGCTCATCAAGTAGCAGGATGGCCGGTTGAAGCGCCAGAACGGACGCCAGAGCGACTTTGCGTCGTTCGCCTCCGCTTAGGGCAAAAGTCAGGCGATCCTTGAAGGCGTCGAAATCTAACCCGACCAGTTCCATGGCCCAGCGAACACGCTCGCGCAACGCGCTGCCTTCCAGCCCCTGCAAACGTGGCCCAAAGGCGATTTCATCCCCGACATATTGCTCGAAGATTTGCAGTTCCGGCATCTGGAAAGCCAGTCCTGCGGAACGGCGTACGGCACGCAAATCCACGTGCGGATCATTGAGGTTGAAATCCCCGATGCGTACTTTGCCCTCCTGGGGACGCAGCAATCCATTGAGATGTTGCAGCAGCGTAGATTTTCCTGACCCTGTGGCGCCGAGCAGCCCGTGCGACCCGCCCTCAGGAACGACCAGGTTCACATCGCGTAGTGCGCGGTGTTCCAGCGGTGTGCCTTTCAGGTAGACGTGTCCCAGGCCTTCAACCTCGATTAGGGAATTTTGGGCGGACGGCGGTTGTGTTGCAATCGGCGCAGCGGTTGCCGTGCGGTGGGGGAGGGCATCCAGTGCGCTGGTTAGTGCCGGCGCGGTAAGGAGATTGGGGGGCAACTCGGGAAAACTCTGGCGCAGGCGCTGATTGAGCAACGCAATCGGCGGCAGTTCCAGACTTAGCGTGTGTAATTCCTGGTCATCCGCGAAAACCTGTGCAGGGGCGGCATCTAGTGCCACGCGTCCCTGGTCCATGACAATGATGCGTCTGGCTTCAGTTGCTTCATCCATGAAATGCGTGATGGTGATGATGGTGATACCTTCCGCATGGAGCTGTTCCATCATCAAGCGCACGGTGCGCCGGCCCGCAGGATCCAGCATTGCCGTGGCTTCATCGAACACAATGCAGCGCGGCTGCATCGCCAGCACACCTGCCAGTGCTACTCGCTGCATCTGACCCGCAGAGAGAAGGTGCGGTGGGCGCAGCCGTACATCCCAGAGATTGACTGTTTCAAGGGCTTTGCGCACCCTCGCGCGAATCTCATTCGGTGGCAATCCCATATTCTCAGGCCCAAAGGCTACATCTTCTTCAATCGTGGCGGCGATGATCTGATCGTCTGGGCGCTGAAAGACCATTCCCACGGTCTGCCGGATGGCGCGGCGATGTGTCCGGTCGCGGGTATCCATGCCGGCAATGTGAACCGTGCCGAGTGTGGGGAGTAGCAAAGCATTCAGGTGGCGGGCTAACGTGGATTTGCCGGAGCCGTTCGCGCCAATGATGGCGACATATTCGCCGGTTTCGATCTGCAAAGTTACACCGTCGAGCGCTGGTTGCGCACTGCGATCAGCTGCATTGTAAACAAAACGCACAGCTTCAAATTCAATGAGTGCGGTCATCCGCATCCTGCCCGGTGAGGTTGTTTGATCATCTTGGTTGCATTATAACCTTTGTGGAATCGGGTGTCAAAGCCACGCTTCGCGGTATAATAGTGACGTCAGGCGAAGGGCACACCGCGAGGCAACATGATAAGGGATTGGGGTTTCTCGCGCTTTTTGTGCCTCTGTGGTGAATTCGGCCTTTGGAGGTGATGGTATGCAAGAGTCTCGTACGCGCAAAGTCGTGATTGCCGGTGTTTTGGGCGCGATTGCAGCGTTTCTTGGTTGGACGCATTGGGGGTTTATTCCGTGGTTTAGCGGCGCATCACTGACAATTATGCATGTACCTGTGATTATTGGCGCAGTGTTGGAGGGTCCAGTAGTGGGTGCTGCGGTCGGGTTGATTTTTGGCTTGTTCAGCATGTTGCAAGCTGCGATAGCCCCGACGGGACCGACGGATGTATGGTTCACCAATCCGGTGCTTGCTGTGCTGCCCCGGCTTTTCATCGGACCGGTGGCCTGGTTAGTGTGGCGGGCCTTGCAGCGTTGGCCCGTTGCGGGGTTGATTGGTGCGGGCATTGCCGGGAGTCTCACGAACACGGTTCTAGTGCTTGGAGTTATCGGCGCGTTGGGATATGTGCCCTGGGTAGCCCTGCCACCGATTGTGCTGGCTAATGGTTTGCCGGAGGCAGCGGCTTCGGCAATCATCACGCTCGTAGTGGTAGCTGCCTGGCGCCGCATTGCAGTGGGAAAGCGCAAGGGCGCAAATCTTTAGTCCGCTGAGGATTATCCTTAAGCGTATTGCAGACATCAGGAGACGTCCCTATGCTATTGGCGGTTGATATCGGTAATACCAACATCGTTTTTGCGGTGCATGATGAAGATTCATGGCATCATCACTGGCGTGTCCAGACAGTTAAAGAGAAAATGCCTGATGAGTACGGACTGCTCTTCCACGCTTTCTTGCGTGAGGCAGGCCTGGAGGCGGTAGAATTCGACCATGTGGTTCTGAGCAGCGTTGTGCCGCCTGTCACCTGGAAAATCGAGCGGATGTTGGAGAAGCAGACGGGGCGTGCGCCGTTATTGGTGAGTCATCAGATCAAAACGGGTTTGACCTTCCGCGTCAAGAACCCATCTGAGGTAGGCGCTGATCTTATTGCCGACGCGGTCGCGGCTTATGCACGCTTCAGAGGCGCCTGCATCTCTGTAGATTTCGGTACGGCGACAACTTTTGTGGCTATTTCAGATCAAGCGGAGTTTCTCGGCGTGGCGATTGCACCGGGCGCCAATTTGATGGCGGCTTCGCTTGCGGGCGGCACCTCGCAGCTGCCGCAAATCGCATTGGAGCTACCCGAACTTGCCATTGGCACCGATACGATTTCGGCGCTCAGTGCAGGCATCATGTTGGGCTATTTAGGTTTGGTGGAGCGTTTGATTAGCCGCATCCGTGCAGAGATGCTGCAACACGGAATTCCCGGACCCATTCCGGTTATCGCTACTGGCGGTTTGGGTCAGTTCATCGCGCCGATGACGACTTGCTTTGACGTATATGATCCCTGGCATACCCTTAATGGGATGCGATTGATTGCACTGCAAAACGCAGCCGACGGTTGAGTGTTCCTGGTCAATGGTGCTCAATCTTTCCTCCAGCGCCTGCTGGTTCTCCGTAAAGTCCCTGGGAGGCTGAACCATGCCTGATCCTTTTGCAATTCCCTTTTCCCGACGCGACTATCTGGATGCGTTGGAAGATCATGTCATTCTCTTTGATGGCGCAACCGGTACGCAGCTGGCGCGAATGTCGCCCGCTGCTGCTGATTTCGGTGGAGAACGCACCGAAGGTTTGAATGAGATGCTGCTGTTGCATCGTCCTGACCTTGTCGAAGCGACCCATGCGGCGTATCTGGCAGCGGGCGCTGAGGCTATTGAGACGAATTCCTTTCGCGCCAACCGGCTGACGCTGGCGGAGTTTGGCGTGTCGGAAATGGCTTTGGACCTCAACCGTCGCGCCGCGCAGTTGGCGCGACGTGTTGCCGACCGGGTGGCCTTAGAGGTGCGGGCGCCGCGCTTTGTGGCAGGCTCTATGGGGCCAACGGGACGGTTGCTCTCATTGGAGGATGCCGACGGTGAGAGTAGTTTTGACTTGCTGACGGAGGTTTATGCTGAGGCGGCGCAGGGCTTGCTAGAGGGCGGCGTAGATGTGTTGTTGCTGGAAACGCAGCAGGATTTGCTCGAGCTTAAGGCGGCGATTCTGGGCGTGTGGCATACCTTCCGGCGTTTGGGCGTGCGTGTGCCTTTGCAGGCACAGATCACGCTCGACGCGGGTGGACGGATGCTCACTGGGCCTGATGTTGCGGCGGCTGCAGCGACGCTGATGGCGTTGCCTGTGGATATTGTGGGCATCAATTGCTCAACCGGTCCAGAGGAGATGCGTGACGCGGTGAGGCGTTTGGTTGCCCTCAGTCCTCGACCGGTCTGTGTGATGCCGAATGCAGGGATGCCGCAAAATATCGGTGGTAAGGCTATCTATACACTGGCGCCGAGAGCATTTGCAGCGGCGATGGTAGAGTTTGCGACGTGGGGCGTCCGCGCGGTGGGAGGTTGCTGCGGCACGGGTCCCGAGCATATTGAGGCATTGGGGAACGCTTTAGCGCTCAGTGGGGTGCGGGAGGGTCTGAGCAACACCATGCCGGTAAAGACTGCATCCGTCTTGCCGTTGCTTGCGAGCAGTGTGCAGGCAGTGGCGCTGCATCAGGAACCGCGCCCGTTGTTGGTTGGTGAACGCATCAATACACAGGGTTCTAAGGCGGCGCGGACGCTGATGCTTGAAGAACGTTATCCGGCGCTGGTGACGCTAGCCGAGGAGCAAGTGGGCGCCGGCGCGCATGTTTTGGATGTTTGCGTGGCGTTGACCGAGCGCGCTGACGAGGTGGTGACGATGGCGCGTGTTGTGGCCTTGCTGGCACGCAATACAGATGCCCCGTTGATGTTGGATACCACTGACCTGGCAGTGATGCGCGCAGCCCTTAAGCGCTATCCCGGACGCGCGATTATTAACTCGGTGAACCTGGAGGGGGGAGAAGCGCGGGCGCGTGAGATTCTTACCCTGGCGCGGGAATTCGGTGCGGCGTTGATTGCATTGACCATAGATGAGACCGGCATGGCCAGAACTGCTGAGCATAAACTGGCGGTTGCCAGGCGTCTTTATGGACTGGCGGTGGATGAAATCGGCTTGCCGCCGCACGCGCTGATTTTCGACCCATTGACCTTCACGTTGGCAACCGGTGATTCGGAAAGCGCGGGCGCTGCACTCGAAACGCTTATAGCGCTGCGTCGCATCAAGTTAGAGCTGCCTGGCGCGCTCACCAATCTGGGCGTAAGCAACGTTTCCTATGGGCTTCGTCCGGCGGCGAGGCGGGTGCTCAACAGCGTTTTTCTTTTCCGTGCCGTGGAGGCGGGTCTTGATGTGGCTATCGTCAACCCCGCTCAAATCACGCCTTACGCCGATATTCCACCGGTGGAGCGTGCATTGGCGGATGAGGTGATCTTCAACCGCCGTGTGGATGCGCTGACGGATTTCATTGCTGCGTTTGAGGGTCAGCGCGCCGCGGATGAAAACACCGAGGCGCCATCGCTTGATCCGGCTATGCAACTTCACGAGGCGGTGTTGCGCCGTCGTCGTGAGGGTGTTGAGGCGTTGGTGGAAGCCTGCCTGGCCCTGTATCCTCCATTGGAAGTGTTGAATGCCATTTTGCTGCCGGCAATGAAGGAAGTTGGAGACCGCTTCGGCGCAGGTGAACTCATTCTGCCCTTCGTACTGCAATCTGCTGAGGTGATGAAATCCGCGGTTGCGCGGCTGGAGCAGGCGCTTGACCGGTCTGAGGGTGTTTCGAAGGGCGTGGTGGTGCTGGCAACCGTCTTTGGTGATGTGCATGATATCGGCAAAAACCTGGTAAAAACAATACTTGCTAACAACGGCTACACCGTCCACGATTTGGGCAAACAAGTACCCATAGATGCAATTCTTGATCAAGCGGTGCTGCTGGGTGCGGACGCCATTGGGCTCAGCGCCTTGCTTGTGGCGACAAGCCGGGAGATGGCGCGCGCGGTGGAGGAGTTGCAGCGGCGTGGATTGGCGATTCCATTGTTGGTAGGTGGCGCAGCAATCAATCCCTCATTCGCACAGCGTATTGCCATCCCCGAAGGTGGGACGCTCTATCGCGGTGGTGTTTATTACTGTAAGGATGCTTTTGAGGCGCTACAAGTCCTGGAACATGTGGTGATGTTCAAGTCGGCTCCAACAGCGCACGACCACGATCACGACCACGACCATGATGCTGCCCCGGATTCCGACATAAATGGAGGGGAAGCTGCGATTGCGCCGGAAGGACGACAGAGCGGGGTCATGGAGCGCCCGACTGCCTGTGCTGCGTGCGCCGGATGTGCTTCTGTGGTTTCGTCCGCTGCTCCAGCGCTCCAAATTCCAACGCCGCCTTTCTGGGGCTATCGTGCTCTCACTGAGATTCCCCGAGATGAGCTCTTCGAGTTGTTGGATCGCAAAAGCCTTTATCGGGTGGGGTGGGGCGCGCGCGGGGCGAAGGGCGCGGCATGGGATGCGTTACAGGCGGAGTTTGATGCGCGCCTGGCGCAGATGTGGCCCGCTGCATCGTATCTGCATCCGCAGGCGCTTTACGGTTACTTCCCTGTTGCTTCAACGGGGGAGACATTGTTGGTTTACGACCCCCGGCAACCAGAGGCTCGGCGCGAAATCGCTCGTTTTACTTTCCCGCGTCTGCGACGGGGTGAGGCGTGTTTGTGTCTGGCAGATTATTTCGCGTCAGTGGAGAATGACGTTGTGGACGTGGCAGCTTTCCAGGTCGTAACTGTGGGAGCGAGTGCGACGGAACGTTTTGGCGCACTCAATGCCGTTGGCGAGTACAGTGACGCCTATTTCGTTCACGGGTTGGCAGCCAACGTCACTGAAGCGCTGGCTGAGTGGTTGCACCGTCGAATTCGTGGCGAACTTGGTCTGGTAGAGACCCGGGGCAAGCGTTACTCGTGGGGCTATCCTGCCTGTCCAGACATGGAAGGGCATCGTATTCTTTTTGGGCTATTGCCCGCGGAGACAGCTCTGAAATTGCACCTTTCCTCCGCGTATCAGCTTATTCCTGAATATAGTACTGCCGCGATAGTGGTGCATCATCCCAAGGCGCGCTATTTGCCTTAGGGAAGGGTATAGGACAGATTGTTGGGGAAAACTGGAAGAGGTTGTGCAAACAAACGAAGAGGATCTTTTTTACCCCGCCTCAAACAGGCATACCATGCGTGATATGTAGTGTTATGCGACCAATAATTTGACGTATACCCCGTAGGGAAACTGTTCTTGTCAATTTTGCTATGTAGTGCTACACTAAAAGCAATATTTTAAGCGCGCGACACTTTGAGGCTCCCTGCTTATCCGCAATTGTATGCGGTGCCGTAGCGCTCTGTATTCTCTACTGGAATAGGTGTCACCCAAGACTGTTTTGAAAGGAGGCCATCATGGGGAAGAAGAAGCACAAGAAGGACGAAAAAAGTGCGAAGGCGCCAGTTGTAGTTGAGGAACCCACCGAACCAACACCAGAAATGCCCGATCTTTCGGAAGCTACCCGGGAGAAGATCAAAAGCATCTCCAGCCGTGATTACTATCGCGAGTTGCGAAAGTTGCACATTGAGCTGGTTAAGTTGCAGGGTTGGGTGAAGCAGGAAGGTCTCAAGATTGTGGCACTCTTCGAGGGGCGTGATGCGGCAGGCAAGGGAGGAACGATCAAGCGCTTTACCGAGCCGCTAAATCCTCGTTATGCACGTGTGGTTGCCTTGGGCGTGCCTACCGAGCGTGAAAAAACTCAATGGTACTTCCAGCGTTATGTGCCGCATCTGCCGGCGGCTGGCGAGATTGTCTTCTTCGATCGCAGTTGGTATAACCGTGCGGGTGTTGAACGGGTGATGGGTTTCTGCACAGAGGAAGAATATCGCGAATTTCTGCGCTCCGCTCCAGAGTTTGAGCGGATGTTGGTGCGTTCGGGCATTATTGTGGTGAAATATTGGTTCTCTGTGAGTGATGCTGAGCAGGAGCGGCGCTTCCAGGCGCGTTTGGATGATCCCACCCGACGCTGGAAACTTAGTCCAATGGACCTGGAATCCCGCACGCGCTGGGTTGAATACTCCAGAGCTAAAGATGAGATGTTCAAGTATACGGATATCAAACAGGCGCCTTGGTATGTGGTCAATGCTGACAACAAAAAACGCGCGCGTTTGAACTGCATCAGCCACTTCCTTTCGCTAATTCCTTATCAGGATTTGACGCCCGAACCCATGCAGTTGCCGCCGCGCCAGGAAGATATTGGCTACGTGCGCCCGCCAATTACCGATCAGACTTTTGTTCCGGAGAAGTATTGACGTCTGCGCTTTGTCTTTGCCGGTTAGTTTCGTTGATGGGAGATAGTTGCCGGAATGATCGCCGGCTTGATCTCCCATCTTTGTTGAAAACTGGGTAATTGTTCAGACTTCCGTCGTGATGCACAAATTTCGGGCTAAAGCCCGGTAGAACGAGTGTTTTTCGCTGCCGCGGCGCCGAGTACGGCGTTTCGCGCGGCAGTGAAAAACACTCTCTAAAAGTGCGGCTTTAGCCGCTCTTCGTCGTGGTAAGCGGGAGAACGCTGAACAGTTACAAAACTGGCAGTATTTCAGGCAGGTGATTTTGGCAGCCTACAATGAGGGTGCGCCTTTGCGCCAAGTGGTGGTTTGCCCCCCAGGGTTGGCATTTTGCGGCGTGGGGGCGGATGAACTTGCCGCACACAACTTTCATGCGACCGTCGAAGCTGCCGCGGCGCTGGAACAACACCGACTATTGCGGGAGATGCTGACAGCTTACGGCGCAGAAGTCCTTGTGCTCGAAGAGCCGCCTGGGAAACCGAATGCCGTTTTTGTGCAGGATGTGGCAGTTGGGACGGCCTCAGGCTTCGTTCGTATGCGGATGGGGCTGCCAACACGGGAGAGTGAGGCGACATGGATGGCGGCAGCCTTGTCTGCGCGAGGGATTCCAGAAATTGGTCATATTGAGGCGCCGGGAACTGCTGAAGGTGGCGATGTCATCCTTGCCGGCGATGTTGCCTTTGTGGGGCTTTCGGGGCGTACCAATGCGGAGGGCGTGCGTCAGCTCAGTGTGCTGTTGGGCGAGTTAGGTTATGCTGTGCGGGTGATTCCTGTCCCTGCACCTTCTCTGCATTTAGGTGGCGTGATGAGTGTGATTGGCCCGCACCAAATCATGGTCGGTGCGGGTGTGTTGCCTGATGGCCTGTTGGCAGGATTTGAGGCAGTGCACCTCCCAAGACGGGATTTCATCAGTGGCAATGTGATCACATTAGGTCCAGGCGAGGTCATTGTCGAGCAGCACAACGAAACGGCCATCACAGCGTTAGTGCGTGCGGGTATTAAAGTTCACATACTCGATCTATTGGAGTTTGTGAAAGGCGGTGGTGGTCCGAGTTGCCTGATTCTCCCCCTGGCACGGGGAGAGTAGGGGCTTTCCAGCGTTTGCCTGATGGCTGTGATAAGGTGTTTTGGGGCGCGGCGCCGGCACAGTGCCTGGCGCATTCCAATACATCAATTTCTTGTGCGACATTTACCCTATATCCAACTTTGGCAGTCGTGGGCAGCGGGTGTATAATGCCGTGTTGTTGCTGTTTTGATCTGTGTGTGTCATGGAGGAGCAAGATTTATGGAAGATCAGATTGCTTTTACTTCTAACTATAGTGATTTGAGCACTGATCGCGGTTTTCAGTTTGAGTTCCATTGCGATCGTTGCGGTTCGGGTTTTCGGACGCGCTTCAGCGCCTGGGCTACTGGGACGGCAGCTTCGGTGTTGGACGCGGCTAGCGGGCTATTCGGCGGCGTCTTCAGCCGTGCCGCTGACGTAGGCGAGCGGGTGCGTTCCGCAGCGTGGCAGCGGGCGCATGATGAGGCTTTCAAAGAGGCCGCGGAAGAAATCCGACCCGCGTTTGCGCAGTGCCCCCGATGTTCGAGTTGGGTTTGTCGGAAGAGTTGTTGGAATGAGAAGCGTGGGTTGTGCAAGAATTGTGCGCCGGACCTGGGCGTGGAGATGTCGGCAGCGCAAGCCAGCCGTTCTGTTGAGGAAGTCTGGGCGCATGCGGCGATGGCAGAGGAAGATAAACATTTGGAGCAGAAGGAATGGCGTCAAACCATTCGGGCCTCTTGCCCCAATTGTGGAGCATCCTTAGCGACAAATGCCAAGTTCTGCCCAGAGTGTGGGGCGAAACTAAAAGTGGAGCTGCACTGTACAGAATGCGGCACGCTTTTGGACCCGAACGCTAAATTTTGCCCGGAGTGCGGAGCCAAGACTGGGGTGAAATAAAGGTTGGTTTGCTGCTAACGTGGCAGCGAAAGAGGCAATTATGCGGCGGCGCGAAGCGCCGCCGCATAATTGCCTAATAATGGGATTAATTGTTTGGGAGCAACGCATCTACCGGGCAACGACTGATGCACAGACCACATTTCGCGCAGCGTTGCTCGTGAATATGGATTTTTTTCTCTACCAGATAGAGCGCCTCATAGACGCAGCTCGTGACGCAACGATTGCAGCCGATACAGCGGTCCACGCGCAAGCGTGGCGGTTGGGTCATGTTTGGAATGGGTTGCCGTAGCGCCAACCCGCGAATTTCTTCCACCGAAGTATACCCATGCTCATCGAGCCATTTCCCGAGTTGTGTGGCGATCTTTCCGTAGATCTGAGGCCCGTTGGTGATCGCTGCGGTGCATACCTGAACCGCGCTGGCGCCTGCCATGAGAAACTCCACTACATCCGCACCGGTAGTGATGCCGCCTACACCGATAACGGGAACTTCTACGGTTCTGGCGATATCGTAAACCATGCGCAACGCGATTGGCTTCAACGCAGGTCCTGACATCCAGCCATAGCCTTTGCCTCCCATCCATAGCCGTCCCCCGTGTTCGATATCCACCCCAAAGGCAGGGCCGAAGGAGTTGACGGCAACGATACCATCTGCGCCGGCTTCTTGCGCTGCTAACGCCAGCGCTTGTGGCTCGCGGAAGGGGCTCATCTTGACCCAGACAGGGAGTCCGGTGGCTTTGGCTGCGCGGATGGCATTCTGCATAGGTCCTGGGTCGCTGCTGATGTAGTGCGTGCTCAGCTCGAGGGCATCGGCAAAGGGGGCGACTTGCGGCGCTAGTAAGGCAATGTCCTCCGTGCTGTACCCCAGGCTGATAATGGTAGGGAGTCCTGCCTGGCGTGTGATGGCATATTCTTGCTCCAGCCATTGTTCCGGCGGGAGTTCTGACCAGAGCTCCGTGTTGAGGAAGTAGGTTTTGAAATCTGCCATATTGGGACTTGGAACCTCTGCTGCCCTAACGGAGATTGTCTTGGTCACCAATGCTGCAGCTCCGCCTGCGGCACACGCAAGTAGCGCTTTCCCATCGCGTACTGGCGGTCCCGCTGCCGGCATCACCGGATGTGCAAGGGTGAGTCCGTTGATCTGCGTAGTCAAATCTGCCATGGAGCCTCCTGTGTCAAATAGCCTTTGGGTGCTATTGGGTCGCGAATGTGTCAATCATCAATTTTACATCGCCCAGAGGATATAGAATGGGGCAGGTGGCGCCGCGTTTGATATATTCTTGTACCTTGGCGACGACTTCGGCTGGCGTGCCGGTGGCGGTGATGCGCAACACCAGGTCGTCGGGTACGTAAACCATAGCTTGTTTGATTTGTTCCTTGGTGGCGGGCCAGCCGAGGATGCTTTGGATTTTGTCTACGACGTCTTGTGTCACGCCGCTGGCTTTGGCAATGTGTGGCTGTTGTGCCAGATATTGGGTGAGGAGCATCTTGGCGCCACGAATAGCTTCGTCGTGGTCTTCGTGGACGGAACAGACCACCAGCTGCGGACGGTCAAGATCATAGACGGTACGTCCTACGCGGCGTGCCCCAATGTCCAGCAACTCCATCGCCTTATCATTGTACTCTGGCGGCACGCAATAGTTGAGAACCGCCCCATCGGCAATCTCGCCCGTCATCTCCATCATCTTATCTCCGGTCGCGCCGATCATGATGGGGACATGACGCGGCTCACGCCGTCCGTGTACTACGTCCAACTCGATGCCATCTACATGGTGAAATTCTCCGTGGAAGGTGACATTCTCCAGGGCAAGCAGGCGGCGCAATACCTCAACGGTCTCGCGCATGGCGAGCAAGGGCTTGCGCCGTTCAATGCCGACGTTGCGCGCCAAGGGATCCCACCATGCGCCAATACCGCAGATGATGCGATTGGGCGCCAGGTCGTCGAGCGTGAGGAAGGTAGCGGCAAGCAGGCCAATGTTGCGTGTCCAGTTGTTTATAACCCCGGAGCCGACTTTGATGTGCTCGGTTACAGCAGCAAAGGCCGCCATCGGAACAATCGCATCACGTACCAGGCGGCTCTCTGCTTGCCAGACTGCCTCGAAACCGCGCTCCTCAGCATAGCGTGCGTAATTCATCCCGTCGCGGATGGGGTGGGCATCCTGAAGGTACATTGCAACCCGTGGAATTTCGGTCTGTGGCATGATCGTCTCCTTTGTACTAGATGAAAATTATCTTGATCCACCACTAAAGTGGCAATCCTGGCCCAAAAGGTTACTAAAAGGAAGTGATTTCTGAACTTCTGACTGAGACTCAACGAAACAGATCGCGCTCCGGTGGGCGTTGCATCTGGGTCGAGCGCCCGGCGCCGCGCGGATATTCCGCACCTCGAATCAGAACTACAGGTATGCCTTCGCCAGCCTGCCCCATCAGTAGCCCGGATGCTGCTGCCAACTCATCTGCGCGGGCGACGATGGTCGCCCGCAGGATGTAGCCATAACGGTCTACTGTGCCGCGCAGATCAGCCAGCGGCATCATCCCCGCGCTGCCAATGGTGACGTTGACTGTGCCCTCACGCCAGGGGCGCCCATGCGTATCGGTGATGAGCACTGCAATATCGGCGCCGGTAGCTTTTTGTAGCGCCTCGCGAATGTGCTGTGCTGATGTATCGGGGTCGGGGGGCAAGGGAAGCGCCACTTCGCCCAGGGCGCCTCCAACGTTGGAGCGATCTACACCCGCATTCGCGCAAATCCAGCCATGACGGGTTTCCATAATAAGCGTCCCCCCACGTTGGCGGATCACGCCGCGCGACTCGCGCAGGATTACTTCGACAAGCTGCGGGTCTTTGTCCGTTACCTCGGCAAGCGCCAGAGCCTTCGGCGATGGGATGATGGTTTCCAGGGGGATTGCGCATCCTTCGGCTTTGGAAACGATTTTTTGTGTCACCACCACTACATCGCCACTCTGTAAGCGCAGATTAGCTCGTTCCAACGCTGCCAGAATCACCGCAGGGAGATCATCACCTGGCACAATATCTGGAATACCAGGAAGAGCGATCAGGTTGATTTGCGATTTAGCCATGTTCTGTTACCAACCAGAATTCGCTGTTATTGCGAATCACGGTTTTTGTCTCGTCTTGCGGATAATTGGGAATTCCTGGGTTTTTTTGTATCTTTGTGAAGCATTTTTACGTGGGCAAGCCTGTGATGCGAATGCCAGCGCCGGGAATCTTGTAACGGATATTGATTCCGATGAGTATCGAAGTCAGACCCTCAATGACTTTGGCATTGACCAGGGGACCTGCATCAACGCCACGGGTGCCAAGATCCTCCGCCAATCCAATAGCGATACCTTTGGCTTCTTTGTTATCACCGCAGACTAATACATCGCAATCCAGGGGGTGTGCGGGGTCTTCTAGATTGTGCGCCCCAACGTTTTGGAAGGCTGCTACAACTTTCACGTCAGGTCCTAGCAGTGCTTGTGCTTGTTCGCATGCAGAACCTTCCGGTGGGATGTAAGCGCGAGCAACTTTGGGCGGTTGCATGGCTACGGTGACATTGATCAGAACCTTGCCCTGGAGCAGGTCTTTCAGGCTCTCGAGCAAGGGGTTTTGTGCCGCATAGGGCACTGTCAATACCGCGATTTCGCAGGCACGGGCAGCGTCCTCGTTTGCCATGCCGGTGACCCATTCAGCACCCAGTTGCGCATTGATTTCAGCGGCAACACGTTCGCCTTTTTCCGCCTGTCGTGAACCGATGATGACTTTGTGTCCGATTTGCGCCCAGCGGAGTGCAAGTCCGGGACCTTCGTTGCCAGTACCGCCAAGGATGGCAAGAGTATAGCGTGGGTTGGGCATACTTGTACGAGCCTCCTTTCAAGATGGAACTATGATCCTGAACAGAAGTGTAGCACAACCCTTGAAAACAGACAATCGGAGAATTGACCCTCTTACTTGAATTGAAATAGTAACGCAACGCCGCCCAGGGCAACAAGCGCGCCGATAATGGCTCGTGAGCTGATGCGCTCGCCGCGTAACGCTGCCAGTGGCAGAATGAAGAGTTGGCTGGTGGAAAGGAGTGTTTGGGCTGTTCCTACTTGCGCATATTGAATGGCGACCTGCTGGAGCCATACCCCGAGATAGGTGCCCATGAAGATGGCGAGCACAACGGTGCCCCATAGTTTGCCATTGCCTTTGGAGCTACGCCACCCTCCCAGTGGATGACGGTCTAGCGCCAGCCATACGAGCATAGTGAACACGCCGGCTGCCAGGCGCAGGATTGCGCTCATCAGTGCGCCAATAGAAGTTTGCGTAAGGGCGATACGTGAGAGAATGGCGCCCACAGACTGTGCCAGTGCTGCGGCGATACCAAAACCAATGCCTGCTAACAGCGTTGCTTTGGCTATGACTTTCCTATCGTTGTCCCCAGTCGACCTGTCGTTACCTTCGTGTTCGCTGATTACCCAGGCGACACCCAGCACGGTCAGCGCGATGCCTAGCCACGCACCCCAGGGCAGCGTTTCGCCCAGGAAAATCCAGGCAATCACTGCGGTGAGAGGCGGCGCGAGGATGCCGATGAGAAGTGTGCGTCGCACTCCCAAGGTTTTCAGCGCCTCGAAGTAGGCCGTGTCTCCCAAACCGATGCCCACCACGCCACTTATGCCGAGTAGTATCACGGCGCGGGTATTCCAGTTGCCGGCGGCTTCGCCGGTAATGACTAAGGTTGCGGCAAGCAGGGTAATTGCGAGGATGCCTTTGATAAGATTGAGCTCGCGTGCGGGGATACGTTCACGGGCGCGCCCGTAGAAAATCGCTGCAACAGCCCAAAATGCGGCGGCGCTGAGCGCTGCGATTTCACCGCCGAACTGTATCAGTAGCGTATTCACAGGTTGGCTTTCTCTGTGACGGTTTTGAGCAGTAGTCCCGTGCGGGTGCAGCGTCGGGGTGCGTCTGCCAGTCCCAGGGCATTGAGTACCTCATCGGGACGACCGGTAGCGCCTGCCTGAGCCTTCAAGCGCATCTCCACCGCTACTGTCCAGGGTTCTGGCGCTGGTGTTACAGTGAGCATCTCGATGAGGTGCCGCAGATCGTAGTGTTGATCCCGCCGTCGTCCACGTTTGGCGCGTAGTATGCTTTCTGCTTCAAGTAGCCTGGCGCATGCGGCTTGTAGCTCCGCTACGTCCACATCTCGCAGCAGCACGCGGTAGGTTACAGCTTCCATTTGCTCTGAGAGCGGAGGCGCGTCCTCGGGAACCCACGTGATTTCTGTCACGCGCAGGTCGGGTGGACATTGGTCTGCCAGGGCTGCCTTCATCACTGCTGGTTCACGTGGCTCTGTAAGCCAGATATCGAGCCATTCAACCTCGCTGCCGCAGCCAGTGGGTAGAGGTGCAGCAAACTGCATTTTGGGTCGCGGGTTGAAACCCTGGCTATAACGCAGCGGCATTGCGGCGCGGCGTAATGCACGCTCCCATAGTCGCCCCAGATCCAGCACGGAGACGTAAGCGAGTGGGCCTGAGGTCGCGAACGTCAATCTTACGCGGAGGCTCATAACGTCTTGTTCGTTCATGGAAGGTTCTCACTCCCTGTTACTTGCGGCTGTATCGCCTTGCTGCTTCGTCCTGGTTGCGGACAGCGCCATTCTGGGCTGCGTAAATTCGCGTAGTACTGCAAAATGCCGCAGGCATGGCACATCTCGCGACAATCACTCAGGAACTCACCTGCACGGCTGCGGTGCATATCTTGTAGCAGGAAGCGCCGTTCTACACCACTAAGAAGATGATCCCATGGGAAAGTTTCATCCTCGCTTCTCTCGCGGTACATGTAATACTTCTGCAATGCCTCGACCGAGCCAAACAACCCCGGAGCCAGCTCTGCGAGTGCCTGTTCCCAGGCATCGAGATTCCACCACTCATCCCAGGCATCGAAGCGGGCGCCGAGCTGCCAGGCGCGTTCGATGATGAGGTTGAGTCGCCGGTCGCCCCGTGTGAGCAGCGCTTCAATGGCAGTGCCGGGGTATTTGTTCCACGAAACTTTGAAGCCTCGCCCGCGGAGATTCCGGAAGAGCAGTGCTTGCCGGCGCGCAATGGTATCCGCATCGGCAAGAGCTTCCCACTGGAATGCTGTTTGTGGTTTGGGGACGAAGGTGCTGATACTTACGTGGATTTCGGTTTTTCGTCCGCCCAGGCGTGCCCCGATGCGTCGTAGCTCATGTGCCAGGTCGGCGATGGCGAGGACATCCTCATCTGTTTCTCCAGGTAGACCAATCATGAAGTAGAGTTTAAGGGTGCGCCAGCCGCGTTGAAAAACTTCCTCGGCGATGGTAAGCAGGTCTTCTGTGTGGATCTCCTTGTTGATGCGGCGACGCAAGACTTCGGTGGCGGCTTCGGGCGCGAAGGTAAAGCCGGATTTGCGGCTGCCCGTGAGTCCTTCCGCCAGAGCAACGGAAAAAGCATCTATGCGCAGGCTGGGTAGTGAAAAGCCGAGATGCAATCCCGCACATTGTTGTTGGAGCGTTTGTAATAACGTTTCGATTTCAGTGTGATCGGCGGAGGAGAGCGAAAGAAAGCCAATCTCGTTGTAGCCTGTAGCTGCCGCGATGGCGAAGACGTTCTCAATGATTTCCTTAGCCGGGCGCTCACGTACGGGACGCGTGATGATTCCCGCCTGGCAGAAGCGGCACCCGTGTGTACAGCCACGCTGAATTTCGATGACGCCTCGGTCGTGTGTGGTCTCGATGTTTGGTACGATTTGGCGCACCGGAGTGGGGGGCAATGTGCCAACAATGCGCCGTTGGATTGGCAGAGGTGCTTCTGGAATCAGCGCTGTGATGCCGGCGAGGGTTTTCTCTGTTGTGATGTCCACACGGTAAAAGCGTGGAATATAAAGCCCCTTGATATCGAGCAATGCCTTAAGCTGCGTTTCACGCGGTAGTCCGCGTATTTGGGGAAAACGCTTGACCAGCTCTATGATGACCTCTTCGGCCTCGCCGATGATGAAAAAATCAAAGAACTCACATATCGGCTCGGGGTTGAAGGCGCCGTGTCCTCCGCCGACAACCAGGGGGTGGCGTTCGTCCCGGTCGGCGGCGCGTATGGGTAGACCTGCGAGATCAAGGGTTTCCAGGGTATTGGTGAAGAGCTGCTCGTAGGCTGTGCTTATGGCGAGGATATCAAAAGCCGCAACCGGGCGGTAACTTTCGAGGGCATAGAGCGGCATGTTTTGCTGGCGCATCGCCGCAATCATATCTGGGGCAGGGAGATAAGTGCGTTCGGCGAGGGTATTCTCATCGCGGTTGAGGATATCGTAAAGGATTTGCAGCGCAAAGTTGGACATTCCCAAGTCATACAGGTCGGGAAATGCCAGGCAGACGCGTGTTGTGACGGTCTCCCATGGTTTATGAATAGCGTTGAATTCCCCGCCGACGTAACGTCCTGGTTTTTGGATTTGGTGTAGTAGTGCTTCGATATTTTCCCATAGTATTGGCGACTGGGAGTTGTAAGCCGGTTTTTGTGTATTGCTGGTTAACTTTTGATTGTCTATCATTGGGTCTCATTCAAAACAGGAATTACCACAAAAGACACGGAAGAGCGCAGAGAAGTCTTGGTTTGAGTTCTCCGTGTGCCCCGTGTCTATAGGGGGGGGCTATCGTCTATTCACCCGCACGTATAACGCGAATCCAGATATGACGACGACGAGGACCGTCAAACTCTGCGAAGAAGACGCCCTGCCATTGCCCTAACTGCAACTGGTGTTGGGTGACAATGATGAAATGATCGCTGCCCAGTAAGACGGATTTCACATGTGCTGGCGAATTGCCCTCGCTGTGGGTGTAGGGTAATCCTGCAGGGACCATGTGCTCTAAAACCATGGCTAGATCGTGTTCAACGGTGGGATCCCAGTTCTCGTTAAGGACGATTCCTGCGGTGGTATGCGGGCAGAAGAGAAAGCAAACGCCCTCCTGAATGGGCATTTCGGTGATAGCCCGCTGAATATCTGCAGTAATGTCGAGAAGGTCAACCTTGGTACGGGTCTGAATTTCGATTTGTTTGAACATGTATTTCCTTAAAGATGGTTTGGAAGCGCGCTCTAAGTGCCGGTCAGGTAGCTGCGCTTTCACCATGTTCTATGCCCTGAAAAGGCTTGTTTTTACGTCAAAAAATCGCGCAATTTACGGCTACGGCCTGGATGGCGCAGTTTGCGCAACGCTTTGGATTCAATTTGTCGAATGCGCTCACGGGTGACGTTGAATGCCTGTCCGACTTCCTCCAGGGTGTGAGGCTCCCCATCCTTGAGGCCAAAGCGCATTTCCAGGACCTCACGCTCGCGCTCTCCTAACTCCCCGAGGATGTTTTGCAGCTGTTCACGCAGCATTTGCATCGAGGTGGCGTCCATGGGACCGGGCAGGTTCTCGTCTTCGATGAAATCGGAGAGTTCGCTGTCTTCTTCGTTGCCGACCGGGCTTTCCAAAGACATGGGTTCTTGAGAAATGCTGATGATGCGACGCACTTTGGTGATGGCACGCCGCAGTTTGCGGTCCAGATGCGGCGGCAAGGGGAGTCCTTTGGCGCGGGTTTGCACAATGGCATTGATATCTTCGAGAGGTAATACATCCATCTCGAGCGCTAATTCGTCGAGAGTAGGTTCGCGGCCTAGACTCTGCATCAGCCGGCGCTGAATTCGCATTAAACGGTTAATCGTCTCAACCATGTGCACAGGGATGCGGATGGTGCGCGCCTGGTCGGCGATGGCACGGCTAATTGCCTGTCGAATCCACCAGGTGGCGTAGGTGGAGAATTTATAGCCGCGCGTGAAGTCGAATTTCTCGACCGCTCGCAATAACCCAATATTGCCTTCTTGAATAAGATCTAAGAATGACACGCCGCGCCCCACATAGCGTTTAGCGATATTGACCACCAGACGCAGGTTCGCGCGAACCAACATTTGCTGGGCATCGGCTGCCAGTATATCAATCTGGTTCCACCAATCATAGATCGAATCTGGATCAGGGATGGCTTGCCGTACCTGCCGCACGCTGGGCCAGCGCTCGCTGTTCACAAAACTGCCGTGAAGCACCTTAAGGGTCTCTGGCGGCAGCATGTAGGCAAATTTCACCATCTCAATGAGTTTGATGACCACGGGACGCCAGTCAGGGTCGTCGCTCCAGTGGTTGGGCCCCATGGATTGATAGAGTGCCGAGGGTTTATTGGAGAGCAGCAGCGTTTGTTGTTGAATGATTTCCCCGAAGAGCTGTGCCACTGTAGGGAGAGTGAGTCCCTCTCCTTCTGCGGCGCGCACGGCGGCTTTCCAGGCATTGCGCGCTTGTTCGTAGTGCTGGATCAAGGTTTTGTCTGGCGTTTCCTCAGTGGCATCATTGCTGATAAGCATGCGTAGTTCGGCCAGGTTTGTAGCACATTGACGGACAATGCAAAGCCAGATTTCCTGATGGGGTTCTAGAAGATCTACCCGTCCAATTTCTCGCAAGTACATGCGTACCGGATCGTCTACCAGGTCTGCGCTGGTATCGGCATATTCCTCTTCGATTTGTTCCAAATCATCCGCAGAAGGTTCTTTTTCCCAGCTGCTATCTTCTTCCTCTTCTTCCTCCAGAAGTTCGGAATCCCACTCCTCTTCCTCCGCGTGTGCGTTTTTCTTGGGGACCGCGGCCTTGTTGCGACCAGATGCTTCCATAAAGTTTCTCCTCGTTAGCGTCTCAGAGGCTTCGGCCACAGTGCGCGCTGGATACGCATCAATGTGTCTGCTAGCCGGGTCATGGTGGCAGCATATTCCGCGCCCTTTGAATCTCCCATGGCTTTGGCTTCTAGCAAAAGTCCGCGCATTTCTTCGTTGCGCTGGCGCAAATTCCTTTCGCGTATCCACAAAACAGTGCGCAGAAGGTTGCGTTCCCATTCCTCTGGCGTTTTCTCGGGCAGGGGAGTTTGTGCCCATTCCTTGACGCGCGCTGCCAGGTCGGGTGGCAATAAGTCCTCCCATTCCAGAGCGGGGTTCGCCATCAGTTCCAGCAGCGCCAACCATAGCATACGCCCTTCTGCGCCGAAATCTTCGTCACAGAGCGGCTCAAGCTCCAGTTTCACCAGTTCGATATCAACCCGTTCAAGCAATTCTGGATAAGCCAGTAGAATCCGTAAGGCATGGCTTTCTTGATCCTGTGGGCGTTCGCGGTCACCAGACCCTTGTTCGCGGCGTACAGCTTCAACCCGCTCGCGCACGTGTAGCCGGTCGAGGAGCATCCGCGCATCTAACCCCAAATGCAACGCAATTTCCTGAGCATAAGCCTCGCGTTCTATCGTGTTGGAGATATCACGCAGCAGGGGGAGCATAGCATCCACGATACGGGCTTTGCCCTTGGGTTCATCCTTGTTTTCCTGCTCCAATAGCTGCGAGAAATAGAAGCGCACCACGGGTTGTGCTTGGGCTAACAGATTTTTCCACTGTTCGGGCGCACGTAGTAGCAGTTCATCCGGGTCCATGCCATCGGGCAAGGTCACAACGCGAATATCCGCGTTTAGCCGCCCTTCGTAGCCGATCAATCCTCGCGCATCAAAGACCGGTTCCCATTCGCGCTCCAGACTTTGGCGTGCCGTCTCCAACCCCCGTAATGTGGCATGGATGCCGGCAGCATCGGGATCAAGGGCCATAATGAAATGGCGTGTAAGCCGGTGTAACTGCTTCAGGTGCGCTTCTGTGAGTGCTGTTCCCATGGGAGCGACCACATTGCGATACCCTTCTTGATAGGGAATCATCACATCCATATAGCCTTCGACAATGATGGCGGCGTCAGCCTCGCGAATGGCCTGACTTGCAAGATCCAGTCCGAAGAGCACGTGGCTTTTATCGAAGACTGGCGATTGCGGTGAATTCATGTACTTGGGTTCATCTTCGGGATTGAGCACTCGTCCACCAAAAGCAATGACACGACCACGTCGGTCGCGGATGGGAATGATTAACCGGTCACGGAAGCGGTCATAGGTGCCGCCTTCCTCTTTTTCTACCAGTAACCCGGCTTTGACCATGTCTTCGACCGTGAAACCTTGCCCCAATAAGTGTGTACGCAATGCATCCCATGAGCGCAGGCTGTATCCTAACTGAAAGGTTTCCAGGGTGGCGGCTTTAAAGCCGCGCCGTTGCAAGTACTCCCGGGCACGGGCAGCTTGCGGCGCCGAGGTCAGTAGCGCGTGGAAGTAACTCGCCGCTGCCTCACTTAGCGCGAGCAAGCGCTCGGCTTCGGCGCCAGCTTGTATTTGCGTTGGGGTGAGTGGGCGCACTTCAACCCCTGCCTGTCGCCCCAGTTCCTCTAGTGCGGTACGAAAGTCTAGCCCTTGCGTTTCCATGACGAAGGTGAAGATATCACCGCCCCTGTTGCAGCCGAAACATTGCCAGCGTTGGCTATCTGGGAAGACGTAGAAAGATGGCGTTTTTTCGCTGTGGAAGGGGCAGAGGCCTCTGAGGTTCCGTCCAGCTCGTTGAAGTTGAACTGTGCGTCCGATGACCTCTGCGATATCCAGGCGTTCTTTGATTAAGTCAATTACGCTCATGGGACTCTATTGTAC
Organism: Anaerolineae bacterium; assembly: GCA_016931315.1. GTDB lineage: Bacteria > Chloroflexota > Anaerolineae > B4-G1 > SLSP01 > JAAZNO01. Next base: position 17,528 of record JAFGFB010000093.1, on the reverse strand, counting down.
CCGGCTAGGTTTGAATGACAAGACGCTGAAATCTCAGCGCAACTCCACGTTCCAGCTGACGATCTCGACGTCTCGAAATTCATCTTCAATCCAGTGAACGGCGTGCTCAAGCACGGCGTAGATGTGCGCTGTTTCATTGGCGACAGCGACCACCGCAATGGTAGATGATTGCCAGCGGTCCTGCAACTCAACCTCTGCCGCAGCTACATCAAAGCGGCGGCGCAACTGGACCAGCAATGGCTTTAGCAGGCTGCGCTTCTCCTTAAGCGAATTTACTCCAGGCAGATATAACTGAATGGTACATGCACCGATGATCATAAATCGTTTTTCTCATTGCCAACTGCATAACGTGGCAGGCTTCAGGAGCCTGGACACGCATGCAGTTCAGAGGGCGAATATGTTCTAGCGACTGGTACGGAGATATTTGGCATACAGATCTAGCGCGCGTTCGATTTCCGCCAGCGCCATCTCGCGGCCTTCCCATTTGAGGACCTTGACACCGATATGCTGTAGATCTTTGTAGACCGAGAAGAAATGTGCTACCTCTTCCAGAAAGTGGGGTGGAACATCGTCAAGCTCTTGATAACTGTCGAAGAGCGGATCGGTGGCCGGCACGGCAAGTATCTTGTCATCGGCTAGCCCTCGATCAAGCATGCGGAAGATGCCCAATGGACGTGCTTCAATAACACACCCCGGGAATGTAGGTTCATTGGTCATGACGATGATATCCAGGGGGTCGCCGTCATCGTAGTGTGTTCGTGGAATGAAGCCATAATCCCCTGGATAATGTAATGAGGAATACAGAACACGATCCAGCTTAATAAAGCCACCATTTTTGTCGTATTCAAATTTGTTCCGCGAGCGTTTGGGTACCTCAACAACGACGTAAACGACATCGAGATTGGCAGTGGGTCCCGGGGGTAGTTCATGCCACAGATTGGCCATATTTTTCTCCTTTCTGGATGCTAGACCTGTTTGAGTTGCAGCTCCCCACTTCTTGGAGCTTCACAACTTCACAACTTCCCCACGCGTTGGGACTTCGACACGGCGATAACCCAATTCACGCAGGCCGTTTGCCAATGCCTGTGCGGGTTGGGGATCTCCATGGACGACAAAGGTGGCTTGATTGGCGGTGCTTTGAGGTCCCGCCCAGTCCAGTAGATTCTGTCGGTCAGCGTGGGCGCTGTATCCATAGGCGATGCGGACATCGGCGCGGAGCGGAAACTCTTCGCCAAAGATTCGCACCACTGGCTCGCGTTCGGCGATACGCCGTCCCAGAGTATTTGGCGCTTGCCAACCTGTAATCAAGACAATGTTGTTGGGATTGGTGATGGCGTGTTTGAGGTGGTGCTGCACCCGTCCTGCTTCTGCCATACCTGAAGCGCTAATGATAATCATAGGGTTGGGCGCCGTATTGAGTGCTTTAGATTCCTCGACATTGCGAACGTACTTGAGCCGGCGGAACCCCAACGGGTCACTGCTTTCAACCGCTTCCAGCAGCAGGCGTGTTTCGCGATCGTAGCATTCCGGGTGTTGGCGGAAGACCTCGGTGACATTCATGGCGAGTGGGCTGTCTACATAGATTGGAATATCGGGAATCTGTCCTTTATAGTGCATTTCGTGTAGTGTGTAGACGATTTCCTGGGTCCTGCCTACGGCAAAGGCGGGAATGATGATGCGACCATCACGTTTGATAACATGGTTGATGGCACCGGCAAGTAACTCACGCCCATCATTTACTTCCGGGTGTTCTCTATCACCATAAGTACTCTCAATCATCAGGTAATCTGACGGGGGCATTGGGGTAGGATCGCGAACAATGGAAAGACCCGGTTGCCCCAGGTCGCCGCTGAACAGCAATCGTACCGGGCGCCCGCGCTCCTTGCTTTCGATGAGTACCATTGCAGAGCCGAGAATATGTCCGGCGTCAAAAAAGGTGATATGCACATCGCGCGCAATTTCCAGAGAGTGATTGTAGCCTATACCCACGATGCGTTGTAGAGCATAAAGCGCATCATCCTCCGTGTAGAGTGGAGCAACCGGAGGTTCCCCTTTCCGCGCACGTTTCTTGTTGGCATAGGCGACGTCAGATTCCTGTATCCTGCCCGAATCTGGCAACATTGAAGCGCACAAGTCACGTGTGGCGTGGGTAGTATAGATAGGGGCAGTGCATCCTTGCGCTACCAGATTGGGAAGATTGCCGGAGTGGTCAATGTGCGCGTGCGAGAGCACAACAGCATCTATTTGGCGTGTGTCGAAGTCGAAGTGTTTGTTGCGGTCGTAAGACTCCTGTCGTTTTCCCTGAAACAGCCCACATTCGAGCAAAATATTCGTACGATTGGTGTGCACCAGATACATCGAGCCGGTGACAGTCCCTACGCCGCCCAAGAAGGTAATTATCATAATGTTGTTCCTTTTTGTTTGCCTTTATAGCTATCGTAGCCGCCCTCGGGTCTATAAAAGACCAACTTCCCGAATCTTGCCGTTTTTTTTCCAGTGAAAGCGGCATTTGTGTTGCCGATGGGAACTTATAGATTTACGCGCTCTTCGCATGGCGAGCTGTTGGCCGCGCCTCGCAGAATACCTAAGAGATCTGCCCCGTAGGTTTTCTGCCGCCAGGGACCGATGCCCGGCATGTTGAGTAGATCATCTGACTGTTGTGGTGGATTCCAGGCTAAGGCCCATAGCGCCGCATTGGGTAGAATCACGTCCGACTCCACCCCACGACAATGGGCAACTTCCTTACGCCAATTGCGCAGTATTTGATAACGTTCAAGCACTTCATCGGGTGGGCGTCCATCGTCGCCTGGTTGGTGCGGCAGGCTGTCAACCCTGCTGTTAAGTGTACTTAGAATCTCACGCCCAAACCGGCGGAGTTGCATCGGGCTGAGGCCGGCGGTTTCAAGCCCTTCTTGAGTGTGCGGTTGAGCTTGCGCCAGGCGCACCAATTGTGCATCTCCAACGACTTTGACGGGCGGACGGTCCAAACGTTCGGCGGTATGTTCTCGCCAGAGGTGAAGCTGGTAAAGACGCTTCTTTTCTCCCAGGGTCAGGTCGTGCAGCCCCTTAATGCGCCAGAACGTGATGGCTGGATGTGGTTCTGCCGGGGTTGTCACGTGCTGGCTCAGATAGCAAAAGATTTCCTGTGCTTCTTCCCAACGCTCTTTGGCATGTAACTCCTCAGCCTGCAAATCCCGCAACGCTAGAAGGTAATGTGTGTCTGTGCGGGCATAGGCAATGGCATCAGGCTCTAGCGGTCGTTGACCCCAGTTGTACCGTTGGTATTTTTTGTTGGGCGGCACACCAAAGTAGTGCTCCATGATTTTTCCCAATCCTACTGCCGACCATCCTAGTATCCGTCCAGCCCACATAGTGTCAAAGAGGTTCTGGCAGCTGAAGCCAAAATCCCGCCGTAGCACTGCCAGGTCGTTTTCCGCTGCGTGGAATACTTTCTCGATTTGGGGGTCGGCAAAAATGGGCGCCAGTGGATCAAGGTCATCAATCGCCCAGGGGTCTACCAGGAAATCATCCCCGGGTATGGAGAATTGGATCAGGCAGACACGTTCGCGGTATGCAAACAGGCTGTTGGACTCTGTGTCCACGGCAACGCGTAGCGATCGCTGCAACCTTTCTATCAGGCGCGCGAGGGCGAGCGATGTGGTCACCAGGATTGGTGGTCTTTGGATTTCAGATAGACGTTCATTCAAGCTGGGCATAATGCAACATTATCATTCGACAGGGTAGATTGTCAAACTGTGCAACTGTTCACGGGGGTCCCCATAGGGAGGCATAAAAACGGTGATTTTTCGCGGCGGGGCGGAAAATCACTCAAATAATGGCATTTGCAAGATAATGGGCTCGCTTTTTCCCCCGAGTTGAAATGCACTCAACTGTTCAGGGTATAGGACAGATTTTGGGGGAAAACTGGAAGAGGTTGTGCAAACAGACAAATCTGAACAGCTACAAGCCCACTCTTAGTTGCCTGTTCACACAATCGCTGCTACAATCCAGTTATGTTCACCCTGCATCGTGCCTTGAGAACGCTATTTTCCGTCTGGATTCTGTGTGGGCTGACCGCCTGTGCGGCGGCGCCACTTTTGCCGCCTGCTACCGCAGTTGCTTTGCCTTCAACCACACCTTCGCCTACAGCCACGCTTCCCTCACCTGCAGCCATGAGTACTCCGCCACCTTCTATGACTGCTGCTGTGCCCACTTCGACGCTAACACCTACGGCGACTTCAATACCCGAGCCGCGGCTTGATCCTGCATTGGTGCGAGTTTATCCTTTACCTCCCGCTAGCGGAGATTGGCTTTCGTTTGATATTGAGCCTTTGCTCTCAATGGGATATGACGCTCCCTTTACGGTGACGCTCGCCTTGCCGGATGGGCGTCTATTATCCAGCCCGGTGGTGCCTGTTGGTTTTGATCGCCAGCCGCGTGCACGTTTTGTTTGGGTCTGGGATACGACTGGCTTAAGCGGATCACAATCATTTACCGTGACATTGTTGGCGCCGCCCGATGTACGGGATACCGAGCTTGCCAACAATGTCTTGACGCTTGAAGTGCCCCTACAAAATCGGACGGCGCTTCCGCCCCCCGAGCCCGGCGTGCGCTGGGATTTGCAATCTGCCCCAGGGATTCGGTTGCATTATGTCACCGGTTCGGCAGCCGAGCGTGATGCGGCTACGTTATTGGCGTTGGCGCAAGGTGCGTATGCGGATGTCGCGGCGCGTCTGGGTGTGACGACCACAGAGGCGTTGGATATCTATGCTTTGGATCGCGTGGTTGGACAGGGCGGATATGCAACAAGCGATTGGGTGGCCATATCATACACGGATCGTGCTTATGCACCCGCGGAGATGACGCTTTTGCTGCGCCATGAATTGACGCATCGCCTGGATAGTGCTTGGGAGTGCGATGCCTTACCGGCGCTGTTCCGCGAGGGCTTGGCTGTGTGGGTTGCGGGGGGACATTACTGGCCCGAATCTCTGCCACGCAAGGCGTCTGGATTGTTGCAGACCGGAAGATACATTCCGCTAGAGCAGCTTCTGGCAGATTTCTACCGTCAGCAACATGAGATTGGTTATCTGGAAGCCGGGGCGTTGGTGGCGTACATTGTTGAAGAACGCGGTTGGGAGGGAGTGCAGCAGCTATGCGGGGCATTTACGGCAGCCCGGGGGGATGAATCGGCGCGCCTGACAGCGGGATTGACGGCGGTGGACTTGCCTGCGATGCCGCAGTTGGAACAAGAGTGGCTACGCTGGCTGCGTTCTCTGCATGTATCTGCGGAAGAACTTCGCATCCTCGAAGGTGAATGGTTATTAATGGATACCATGCGGCTTTACCAACAGCTTCATGATCCATCGGCCAACTACCTGACCGGAATTCTGTTCGATCCAGCAGCGGCGGTTGAACGCGGTATAACGGCAGACCTGGTACGGCGTCCTCGGGACCCGGAGGCTATTTCCCTGGAGCTATTGCTGCAGATGACTCAAGAGGCTTTGCGCACTGGCGACCCTGAAGAGGCAGCGGCCACTCTTGAGGCGTTGCGTGTTGCTTTGCATGACGGCACATCTGCTGCGCCCGAAGCGGTTGTCAGGATGAGAGCACTGGTTGAGGCGGTCATGGCGCGAGGTTATGAGCCGTATCGAACGATTTGCTTTGAGGATGGCGCTGATGTGGGGCAACGTGCGCCGGGTTGCGTTGTTTACGCGTTGGATCGGTCAAACTGGCCCACAAAGCGCCTGTTGTGGGCAGCTCGTGGTGCTGACTTTGATTCGTGGACCGTTGTGGGACCGCAGTTGGAGAATTGATTTCTTGAGGGATGGTGTTTTGTGCCCAGGGAGGAAGTGTGCTTGATCCGCAACGTAAGTTAGGGCTGTCTACATTGTGTGTATTGCCACTGGCTGTCATGATTCCCTGGCAGGTTATGGGAACTCTATCCCTGGGGCGTGCTTTGTGCATAGTGAGCGCTGGTGTGGTTTTGTTGCTCGCATTGGCTAGACTTGTGGCGTGGTTGCCGTGGTGGATTGCTTTAGTGTTTTTGCCTGGAGCCTACGTTGTATTGGTTGGGTGGATAGACTTGCGCGTTGTTTTTCCAACGGTCCTGTTGTTAGTGTCTTTGTTTGCCTGCGCTTTGGGCGGGCTATCCTCAAAAGGCGGTAAATTGGCGGCAGTATTGGTCTACGTAGTCGCCGGTTGCGGTGTGGTATTGGGTTATTTGCCAGTAGCTGCTTCATCGGTGATATTGGCTGCCCCTCTCGTATTCCGGGTTGCATGGGTCGAGAAGTTGCCGCTTTCTGAACGAGTATTGCCATACGTCATGACTGTATCCTTGCTGTGTGTGGCTTACCTTATTCACGGAATTGTACGTTAAGAAGGAGCACTATGGATTTTATAGACCTGGAGCAAGATTTGCGCTCTTATCGTCCTCAAGGGCTGGCCGATCTGCCGGTGAATTTCGTCTATCCTCGCTATGAGGGAATCTCGGTTGCGAATCTTGCCGCAACCATCACGCAAACACTGGGTGGTCATTTGCCTGGTGCAATGCCGCCGCTCCATTCTGAATTGCTGGGAGCTCTGTTGGATGGCGTTGAGCGCGTTGTCCTCATTGTTGTGGATGCTCTTGGTTGGGAGCAACTGCAATGGGTGCTAAAAGCGCACCCCGAGACCATCTTCTCGCGTTTGGCGCAACAGGGGCGGTTGTTGCCCATTACCACGGCTTTTCTTTCAACCACCACCAGTGTACTGAACACAATTTGGACCGGATGCCCCTCCTTGCAGCACGGCCTACTGGCTTTTGAGCTCTATCTGCGCGAGTGGGCGATGGCTGTGGAGGCGATATCGTTCTCCACAGTTAACGCGCCTTTCGCCGGATTGCTGGCCAATTGGGGTTTTGAGGCGGAAAACTTCATCCCGGTGCCCACGCTGTCACAAGCGCTAAAGGCTGAAGACATCGCAACTTATGCTGTTACAGCTCGCTCATTGGTTGGCACACCACTCTCGCAAATGCAGCATCGTGGCGTCAAAGAGATTTCAGGTTATGGATTCGCTTCCGAGTTCTGGTGGTTACTGGGGCAGGTGCTGCGCGAACATCGGGGTGAGCGCTTTGTTCTGAGCGGTTATTGGAGTGGTGTGGATAGCCTGGCGCATCATTATGGGCCTTTGGACCGTACCGGCGAATTGGAAATCTGTTCCATCGCGCAGTTGCTGGAAATGGGCTTCTGGGAGGGCCTTTCGGCAGCGGACCGCAAGGGAACATTGTTCTTGCTAACCGCAGATCATGGCCAGATTACCACGCCTTCGCGTGCTGCTGTGGTCTTGCAGGATCATCCGCAGCTGCGCGACGCCCTTTTCATGCCTCCCTTAGGGGAAAGCCGTGTGCCGTTCTTCTATGTACGCCCAGGGCAATACACGTTCGTTTGGAATTATCTCCACAAGCACCTTGGTAAGCATTTTACCTTTTTCTCTCGTCAGGCGTTGATCGAAAGCGGTTTGTTGGGCACTGGCACGCCACACCCCGAGCTGGGCTACAGGTTGGGCGATATCATTGGCATTGCGCGCGATGATGCGTACCTTGTGCGTGATCCCGCGTTGCGATCAAGGTTGCGGGGGCGGCATGGCGGATTGGATGCCGCTGAGATGCTGGTCCCGCTCCTGGCTGCGCGTCTGGATGCCTAAGGCGCGGGGTATTCGGTTTTGGGCACAACGTGGCTTTGTTGGGCAGCGATTTTCGAACTCTCACATAGGAGCACTTGATGCGCGAGATACGGTTTTTGCTGATTGGTTTAGGCAATCTGGGGCGACGTTTTTGTGAGTTGCTGGCAGAGAAGGATGCGTGGTTACAGGAACGCTACGGTCTTGCATTGCGCTTGGTGGGCGCTGCCGATAGTCGTGGAACAGCATATTCTCCTGATGGCCTGCGCCCGGCGTTAGTCGCACAGTTCAAACGCGAGGGGCACAGTATTGCTGATTATCCCGGCGTGGGGCAACCCGGCGGAAGCGCCTTGGCGTTGGTCATGTCAGCAGAAGCAGACTTGCTCCTTGAAGCCTCACCTGTGAATCTGAGCCAGGGCGCGGAGCCTGGTTTGAGTTGTATCCGTGCTGCAATGCGAAGAGGAATGCATGTTTCCACACCTAATAAGGGTCCTTTAGTGATCGCTTTTCGTGAGCTGCATGAATTGGCAGATGCGTGTGGCGTCAAGTTGCGTTTCGATGGAACGGTGGCGGGCGGATTGCCCGCGATCAATTTGGGCCAACGTGAGTTGCGCGGTGCAATCGTCGAATGCCTTGAGGCCGTGCCCAATTTGGTCACAGGTTATATCATGGACCTTTTGTCTGAAGGCGTGGTCTGGGACGCTGCATTGGAACGAGCGCGCAATGAGGGCGTGCTTGAAGCGGATGCCTCCTGGGACCTTGAAGGGTGGGATGCGGCCGCAAAGCTCGTTATCCTGGTCAATGCCGTTCTGGGCTATCCGGCGCGTTTAGAAGACGTCGAACGGACCGGTCTGGCGGCAGTATCCGTGGCGGAATTACAGGCGGCTAGAGAGCGGGGCTCCCGCTATCGTTTATTGGCAAAGGCCGAGCGTGTGGACGGCGGCGTCCGGCTTTCTGTTCAGCCTGTGGCACTGACTCGCGACCATCCCCTGGGAAACCTGGGGCGCAAGCAGATGGGAGTAGTCTACCATACAGATATTTTTGGCAGTATTACGGCCTTTATCGAAGAACTTACCCCGGTGCCGTCGGCAGCTTCGATGTTGCGGGATATTCTCGATATTTTTGCTTGAAGCGTGGAGGTGGAGGCGTGTCGAAATGTCTGGGGCTGTTGGGATTGGTTTTTCTGCTGGTGGCGTGCCGGTCTCCGGAAACTGCCACCCCTATCGTGGAGCAGGAGGTGACTATGTTCAAACTGACCAGTGCGGCATTCGTTCATGGTGAAGCGATTCCGTCTTTGTACACATGTGATGGTGAGGACCTCTCGCCGCCGTTATCCTGGAGCGGCGCCCCGGCGGCGACGCAGAGTTATGTTCTCATTTGTGACGACCCTGATGCACCCGTTGGAGTCTGGGACCATTTGATTCTGTTCAATATTCCGGCATCCACAAATGAGCTGCCTCAAGGTATAGCCGAGCGCACGGATGGAAGCCTGTATGGCAAAAACAGCTGGCGGAGATTGAATTATGGTGGTCCATGCCCGCCTCGGGGTGTTCACCGCTATTTTTTTAAGCTTTATGCGCTTGATTCCGTGCTTTCGCTTGAGGAGGGCGCCTCTAAGCGCGAGGTCGAACGTGCGATGGAGGGGCATGTTCTGGCCCAGACTGAATTGATGGGGACCTACACCCATCGTTGAGGTTGGTTTCGCCGGCATTTTTGATACGGGAGCGCTGGATGTGTTCCTGGGTCTCAATTCATTACAGGAGGTGCAATCGTGGAGTATCGGAACCTGGGACGTTCAAGCTTGAAAGTCAGCGCCATTTCACTGGGCGCCTGGCTGACTTTTGGCGGCACGGAGGATATTGAAGCCACTCAAGCCTGCATCAAAACTGCCCTGGAGCAGGGAATCAACTTTTTTGACCTGGCAGATGTCTATGCAGGGGGTGAGGCAGAAAGCGTCGTGGGGCGAGCGATTCGCGATCTGGGCGTATCGCGTCACCATTTGGTATTGAGTAGCAAAGCATTTTGGCCCATGAGTGGTGATGTCAATGACCGGGGCCTCAGTCGTAAGCATCTGATGGAATCGGTTGAGGGTTCGTTGCGACGCCTTGGTGTGGACTATCTTGATTTGTACTTCTGCCACCGCTTTGACCCTGAGACCCCTCTGGATGAGGTTGTGCGGGCGATGGATGATCTGGTGCATCAGGGCAAAATCCTTTACTGGGGCACGAGCGTATGGACGGCTGCTCAGATTGAGGCGGCTGTGGGGACTGCAATGCGCTTCAACGCTTACCTGCCACAGGTCGAGCAACCCCGTTACAATATGCTCGACCGGCATATTGAATCAGAGATTCTCCCCACCGTGGTGAAGAATGGTATGGGAGTGGTGGTTTTCAGTCCCTTGGCACAGGGCTTGCTTACCGGAAAGTACAATGCCGGCATTCCCGATGGGACGCGGGCGGCAAATAGTCGCTGGCTGGAACGCGACATGACTGACTTGAATCTTGAGAGAGTCCGCCGCTTGAGTGTCCTGGCGGAGGAAATGGGAATCACGGTTGCCCAATTGGCTCTGGCTTGGGTTCTGCGTTGGCCGGCAATCAGTTCTGCTATTACTGGCGCTACAAAGCCCCAACACGTGCAGGCTAATGTGGCTGCCGCAGGCGTTCGTCTGTCCGAGGATGTGCTGACAGAGATTGAGCAGATTCTGGAGAACGCGCCTAAGAGCTGATAGGAGAAGACGGAGCATAGGGGGGCGTTTCAACAGTCCACCACGCCGGTGACATGGTGGGTTCTACCAGAAACCGCCATCAGCGTATCATTCGGTCTTAGACCAATGCAGTATAGGCGGTGGTTTCTTAGTAAAATGGGTGAAAATCTCAGGCGTCCCTACGGGACGCAGGAGAAAATTGATTTTTGGCGGTGGGGCAAAGCCCCACCGCCAAAAATCAATCAAAGGAAAGGTGTTTGCATGATAGCCGTCTTGCTTTTTCCCCCCAAGCTGAAATACCCCCGATCATAGTTGTGCTGCGTTCACTGGACGCGGCGCACGTTCGCGCTATAATGACGAGTGATGAGAATCTACCGGCGTTGGTTCTGGTTGGGCATTGTTCTGTTATTTGTCGGCGGAGCGTTGCTGGCTTTGGGTGCTGTTTTGGATGAGTCTCAAGCGCCTGATGCCGTTGCTGTATCCGCTGCACCAGTTGTGGCGGAGCCGGCAACTGGCGCCTCTATGGAATCGGCATTGGCGCTCGAATTGGGGTCGGGTATATCTGCGACGGTGATAACGCCAACGACAAAGACTCCTGATGCTCTTGATTCAACCTCATCACTCTTTGAGGATCTGTCCTGCGATATATCCACCGGCATAGATCACGGTTCATGTGCGCGCGGATGGCCCGCGGAACGACTTAGCCCTCTTCGTGGACGCATACTCGTCGGCTTGTATGGTACTCCCATGGGACCGGGATTGGGTATTCTGGGTACTACCTCTCCCACACATACGGTCACGCTGGCGCGTGAGCAAGCGGATGCTTATCAGGAGTTGTTGACGGACACCGCTGTCATACCTTTCTTCCATATGGTGACGACAATTGCTGACCCCCTTCCCGGAGGGGATGGCGATTACAATCATCGAGTGCCTACAGCTACCATACAATTGTGGATTGATGTGGCGCGAGCGCATGGCTTGATGGTGGTGCTCGATATTCAACCGGCTCACGGCTCTTTACCTGTAGAACTTGAGTATATGACTCCTTTTCTGAAACAGCGAGGGGTCCATTTGGCTGTGGATCCTGAATTCATGATGCCTTCTGGCATTATTCCTGGGGAGCGTCTTGGTTCGATGGATGGGGCTAGTGTCAATCTGGTGCAGGCATGGCTCACAGAGCGCGCTTGGGAATCCGGCGAGCGCAAGCTTCTAATTATCCATCAATTTGACGATCTGATGTTTGAGGGCAAAGAGCGCATTGAGTCCTATCGTTTGGTAGAACTGATTTGGGACGCCGATGGATTTGGCGGGCCACCAGCCAAGATTGCGGATCACCTTCAATACGCTGAGGAACCGGGTTTTGAATACGGGGGCTTCAAACTCTTCTACGATTATGATGTGCCGTTGATGACCCCGGCTGAGGTTCTGTGTCTCCAGCCCCGACCTGTTTTTGTTGTGTATCAATGATTGGCCACTTTGCTGCTTGCAGTCAGGGCAGCCTGTTAGAGTAGGGCGTCCTGCCTGTCAGCTGGCCATTATCCCATGAAAGTTTTCAGTGTGCAAAACCTGCGCTCTGCTTTGCGAACTCGTGGCGCGCGCCGGCGTCTCGGGAGGCGGTGGCTGACAGGTTGCCTTGCCACTCTAATCCTATTTGGGGTTATCGCGGGATTCTGGTTGACATCGGACTTGCCAGTGCCTGATAACCTCACTGACTATACTTCCGCGCCGAGCAGCAAAATCCTGGACCGTCACGGGCGGCTCCTCTATGAAATGTTGCCTCCATATACTGGCCTGCACTCTCCCGTGCCGCTTGATGAAATTCCATTGGCCTTGCGTCAGGCCACTATTGCGGTGGAGGATGCGAACTTTTATCGTCATGCGGGCTTTGATCCGGCAGGCATTTTGCGCTCATTATGGGCAAACTGGCGTGAGGGTGAGGTTGTAATGGGCGGCAGCACCATCACCCAACAGTTGGCCCGCTTGCTTCTTCTCAGCCCCTCCGAACGCTTTGAACGAACTGTGGCCCGCAAACTCCGTGAGGTCGTGCTTGCCTGGTATTTGACACGCCATTATTCCAAAGATGAAATTTTGACCTTTTACCTCAATGAAGTCTATTATGGAAATATGGCTTACGGTGTTGAGGCGGCAGCGCGTGCCATGTTTGGCAAGCCGGTGGGCGATTTGGACCTGGCGGAATGTGCTTTACTTGCAGGATTGCCTCAGGCGCCGGCGATTTATAACCCGCTTGAGAATACCGACGCGGCACTGATACGCCAGGCGGTAGTTTTGCAACGCATGACTGAAGAGGGGTATATTTCTGTTACCGACGCCGAGATGGCCCGGCAAGAGCGGCTTTATTTCGCCGCAACCCCTTTCAGTATTCGTGCGCCACATTTCGTGATGTATGTCCATACCCAGCTGGAGCAGCATCTGAGCCGCGAGCGTTTGGAGGCGGGTGGGTTACGGATTACTACGACGCTGGATGTGGCTCTCAATGAGGCGACGCGTGATGTATTGCGTAATCATCTCGCCCTGTTGGCAACCTGTGAGGGTCACGAACAAAACTGCCCTTCAGGCGGCTACAATGTGGAAAACGGCGCAGTCGTAGCGCTTGATCCTCAGACTGGCGAGATACTTGCCATGGTTGGAAGCCCAGATTACTTTTCGACGCGTATTGCTGGCGCGGTAAATGCCACGCTTGCTTTGCGTCAGCCGGGGTCTTCGATTAAACCGCTCGCTTATGCAGCGGCTTTTGAACAAGGCGTCTTAACCCCTGCATCGGTTTTATTTGATGTGCGCACAGCTTTTCCCACGCAAGAAGGGGCGCCTTATGTTCCCTTGAACTACGATGCTTTGTTCCGCGGTCCCGTGCGTGTTCGGGAGGCGCTGGCATCTTCATACAATGTGCCGGCTGTGGAAGTGGTGGAACGTATTGGTGTGACTTCGCTGACGACTCTTGCGCGGCAACTGGGTATAACCAGCTTTGATGGCGCGAAACAGTTGGGGTTGGCGGCGGCGCTTGGCGGCGGCGAGGTGCGTTTGCTGGAAGAAACTGCAGCTTATGCTGCTTTTGCTAATGGCGGCTTTCGTGTGAATCCCGTGGCGATTCTTCGCGTGGAAGATGCTGAGGGTAGGGTGCTTTGGCAGGATCCAAGTGGGCGTGGGGCGCAAGTACTTGATCCGCGAGTAGCTTTTCTTGTAAGCGATATTCTAAGTGACGACCTGGCACGTGCGCCATCCTTTGGTGAAAACAGTGTGCTGGCGTTATCTCGTTCGGCAGCGGTTAAAACTGGCACCACGACAGACTTTCGTGACAACTGGACAGTAGGTTACACGCCAGACTTAGCTGTGGGGGTGTGGGTCGGGAATGCTGACAATGCGCCTATGGTGAATGTAACCGGTATCACTGGGGCAGGACCGATTTGGCATGCGGTGATGGATCTTGCGTTGCAGGGGCGACCTGTACGCGTTTTCGAGCCACCCGAAGGTCTCACTCAGGTGTCGGTTTGTGCCTTGTCGGGGCAGCTCTTGGGACCTGACTGCGGGCACGGAGTCATTGAGTGGTTCATTGTTGGCACGGAACCGCAAGCGGTTTGTGATTTGCATCGGCGAATAGGGAACCGTGTGGTTGTACATTATCCCCTGGAAGTTCAAGCTTGGGCGCGTGAACAAGGGCTTCTCGAAACTGCTGTGGAGTCTGAAAATCCGGCACCCCCCACTCAGGTCGCGGCGCTGGAGTTGCTTCGTCCCGATGACGGTGCGGTCTATCAGCGTGATACATCTCTTGCAGAAGCGGCTCAGCGTATTCCTGTTAGCGCCGAAGCGACGGTGGGGTTGCGTGAAGTGACTTTTTGGGTGGATGGGATGCCGCTGGCTATTTTTTCCGCACCTCCGTATATCACTTATTGGACCCTGGAGCCGGGACAGCACCACTTTTCGGTGAGCGGCGTTAGCCCCACAGGTGCATTGATTCTTGGTGAGGAAATTACCATCACTGTAGAGTGAACTTTCAAAACTCGCACTTCGTATCAGGTGGATGATTATGAACAAGCATTTTGAATCCGTTTATGCACTTGTGCGTCAGGTTCCAGCGGGCAAGGTCACAACCTATGGGCAGATTGCACGCTGGTTAGGGTGGGAGCGAGGCGCGCGTACCGTCGGTTGGGCGCTGCGTTCTGCGCCGGCGGATGTCCCCTGGCACCGTGTAGTCAATGGACGTGGCGGTATCAGCCTCTTTGAGACTGCTGAGCAGCGTTTGCGTCTTGAATCTGAGGGTGTTGTCTTTGATGCATTGGGGCGGATCAACCTGAAGGATTATGGTTTCGCTGGTCCGGTGATGTTCTGAAGTTGACAAATTGTTGTGAACGGCGTATAGTGCTGGTAAGTTTTTGCATCCATGCTAGCCGCAATTTGTGGCGGAGTAATCTGGTATCTACTTGAGTGAAGTTGCAGTACAGGAGGTCCTGCCCGTGGCAGATAGGATATCAGTGCTATTAGCTGAAGATCATGTATTGGTGCGCCAGGGTATACGCCGGTTTTTAGAAGCGACTGGAGATATCGAGGTTGTCGCAGAGGCCGGCGATGGTGAAGAAGTTCTACGTCATCTGACTCAGCTGCATCCTGATGTCATCATTTTGGACGTTCATATGCCGAAAATGAGCGGCATTGAGGTGCTTCCGCATATCAAGCGTGATTATCCTCATGTGCGTATTCTGGTGTTGACTGCTGATGATGAGGACCCTCAGGTTTTGACCCTGCTTGGGGCAGGTGTTGACGGTTATATTCTGAAAACTGCTCATATTGACGAGGTGATTTGCGCCGTACGTGAGATTCATGCTGGTAATATTGTTCTCAGTCCCCAGGTTACCGAAAAAGTCGTGCGCCGAATGGCGCCAGTGACAGACCTGGGCGGTCTTGCCCCTACGTTGTTTGTGGAGAGTCCCACTCCAAGGGAAACCGCTGTATTACGTCTGGTGGCGCAGGGGATGACAAATCGTGAGATTGGGCAGGCGCTTTCTATCAGCCACCGTACTGTGCAGGGGCATTTAGCGAATCTTTTTGGCAAGTTGAATGTCAATACTCGCACTGAAGCGGTTACCGAAGCTCTCCGGTTGGGCTGGATAGACCTTAAGTAGGGGGGTTTTCTTTATATGTCGGATATGAATGTAGGCTAAACCCCGCCATTTGGCGGGGTTTTTTCTAGCTGTTTAGCGCTTATCGAAACGATGTGGAGCAGGTTATAATTTTATAGTTGTGTGTAAGAGCGTCACTACATAATGTGGGCTGAATAAATTGGGAACAGTAGACGCTTGTAAGATAAGGCGCTGGTGCTGCTGGAAATAGTGGTTTTGGAAACAGCAGAGGCGCCTTTTGTATTTCATGGCTTGAGTGACTTGCTGCTTGTTTGATGGGCTATTTCCCGTCAATAGTGGTTCGTAAAACCTTTGCCAGTGCAAGTGCCCGTTGTGTTGCATCACCGACATAGGTAGTTACATCCAGTGCCGCATAAATCTCTTCCTCTGTGAGAAAGCGCTGTAGCTCCGGTTGTGCTGCCAGCATCTCCGGCAAGGTGTTTTCTTTCCCGGCTTCAATTTCTCTCCAGGCTTGTAGCGCTATTTGGCGCAGGAAACCATGCATGACCTGCCGGTCAGCCCCCGCCTGTACCAATCGCATGAGCAGTGCTTCAATACCGGCAAATGGACCATATTGTGTCAGTGAATGGGAAAGTGCTATCTGGTTAACCCGTAACCCGCGAATCAGTCTGCTAGTGCTACGGATGATTTCATCAGCAGTTAGAAATGCCTCTGGGAGAATGATACGCCGGTTCGCCGAATCATCCAATGTGCGTTCCAACAGGGATAGCGCTGCGTTGTCCCAGGCTACACGGGGAATTTGAGCCAGGTAACGCGCCAGACTATCTATTTTTTCTGCTTCGATGGGATTGCGCTTGAAAGGCATAGCCGATGAGCCAACTTGCTTTTCCCCAAAAGGCTCAGCCCATTCCCCAATCGCGGGCGTTTGTAACACCCGTAAATCCATGGCGAAACGATAGAGGGTGCTGCTAAGCCCGGCGAGGTGATTTAGAATAGCCCAATCCTGGCGGCGGGGGTAGGTTTGATTGGCCAGTGACCAGGAGGGCAATCCAAGTTCCGCCATTACTTGTGCTTCAAATGCGGCTGGTTCTACGCGTTGATCCAGCAATAGCGCATAGGATGCCGAGGTGCCCACCGCTCCCTTGATGCCTTTGCCGCGCCAGTTGCCCCTTGCGCGTACCAGGTCCGCGCGATCTTCTAACAAGTCTTGAGCATAGAGGGCGAGCCGGTATCCTAGTGTTGTTGGTTCAGCCGGTTGGAGGTGTGTATAGGCCATGCAGATGGTATCAGCCCAGCGTTCGATTTGTTCTGCAAAGGCTTGCAGCAAATCATCAAGTCGCGCAATAATCAGATCAAGCGCTTGACGCACTTGTAGGGCTGAAGCATTATCCTTGACATCCATGGACGTGGCTCCCAGGTGGATGATGCCGCCGCCTGTAGGGCACTGCCTGGCATAGACAGTCACCTCAGCCATCACATCGTGATGGATTTCTGATTCTACAGCTCGCGATTGGTTCAAATCCACTTCTTCGACGTGAGCTTCCAGATCTGCGAGTTGTGCCGCATTCACCAACCCGTAACGACTCTGCACACGTGCCAGCGCCACCCATATCCGCCGCCACAGCCGGCGCGTGGTTTGCTCGCTCCAAATCTCGCGCATTTCTGGTGAACCATAACGCCAGGTAAAAGGGGTCAGGTAAGGGTCAGCCGTGCTCATTTATGCCTCCATTGCCACCGCCCGGCAGTGCACCAGGGAATTGGTATTGACCAGTGTATGATCACAGTCTAGCATAGCTTCTGGTAAGTTGCAATTTCAGTCTCTATTGGGGTGCGTTCCAAATCTGGGGCGACAATCTCAAGCGCCCCTACGGGGCGTAGAATAAAATTGATTTTTGGCGGAGGGGCAAAGCCCCTCCGCCAAAAATCAATCAAAAGAAAGGCATTTGTGTAATAATTGTCTTCTTTTTGCCCCAAAGGTGAAATGCACCCTCTAGCGTAACTTTTGTGCAAATGAAGGCCGAAGTGACGAAAACGGCCCGAAAAATGAACTTTTACAACTGACAATAACGCAACTA
>JAFGFB010000092.1 GCA_016931315.1 Anaerolineae bacterium | reverse complement strand
CATCGCGCGAGAAGATGCGGATTTCCTCAATATCGGTATCCAAGTAACGATCCAGCACCGCGTTGCCAAAAGTCCCCGTGCCACCAGTGATCAGAAGGGTTTGGAGTGAAAACATAATCTCTATCCTCAATTAACCATCTATAACAAGGGATTCCCTATCTACAGCTGTATTTCAACGCATTTCCAACGCTGTCAACAGCCCTTCTAGCCGAGCTTCCTGACTCTCCCAGTTGAAAGTGGTCTCCGCTGCGCGCCGAGCATTCTGCCCCATCCTCAGCCGCAGATCAGCGTTTTGAGCCAATCGAACTATTGCGTCGGCTATGGCAACAGATGATGTCGGCTCTACCACAATGCCGCATTCATGATTGATCAAAACGCCACGAATGGTAGATACATCGGCGCCAACTACAGGCAACCCAGCCGCAAGGTATTCATACAGTTTTTGCGGCGCCGCCAACGAGTGTGCCATATCGACAGGCAGGACCAAGCTCAAACCAATGTGACTAACTCTGAGCCAGCGAACAACTTCGTCAAATGGAACTTGTTCGAAACACTGCAGCAATCTGCGGGCGTAGAGAGACTCGAGCAAGTCGGGATAACTGAGGTTACCCCGAACCCCACCCAAAACAACAAAACGCAACCTTGGGAATCTATCAGCCGCCAAAGCCATAGCCTCGATCAATTGATTTGACGCATACGAAGGACGTAATGCACCCACATGGATAACAATGATCTGCTCTGGAGGATTATCCGTGCTGGCAACATGAGTTGTCATTATCGGAAAAGCGGCCAATTTTGGATAGTTGCCGATAATGATGCCAGGCTTGGCGAGGTATGCATATGTCTGTTGGCGTTCTTCACTGACGTGAACAATAGCGTCTGTGAATATGCTCAGTGCGTACATGAAGGCTCGCAGCAACAGACGGACCGAGCGCTGCATCAATTTAGGAAACGCGAATGCTCGATCTTCATACACTTCCCTAAGGTCCACCACAACTCTGCAGCCGAAGAACAGCTTTGCCAGAATTGCGAGCAACCAGGCATCAGGCTCTGAACCTATGCAAATAGACGGTTTCAACCGGACAAGTTTCGAAAACAGAATCCAGCCTATCCGCAGCCGTTGTCCAAGAGCAAACAGCGTGTTTTTCCAACCCCGATTGTACCAGAAGTGTCGCGTAGGAGCGGGCAAAGGCACATGACGAATCAAGTCGTCCAAAGCCGTGCCGCTTGCCGATCCAGGCATCATAGCAATCACATCGTACCCCATTGCCGCGACCGTCTGCATCAGCAACATGGAGCGTGTATAATCCACCTCCCCAACACAGGACATGAACGCAACGCTATGTTTTTTGGTCATGTAGCCTTTCTCGCCTGAGAAATCTGGACTTAGCCACCCACTAGAGCTTCATGATTCCGTAAACGATGGCGAGCGCCACCCCTGCACAAAACACTGCCAACCATATAGGTGCTCGATATTTACGATATCTAGAATAACCCCAGCCGGCAACTAATGCCGCATACGGCAGGAAGATCACGATATGACGACTTGTAAAGGTAGCCAGATTCATACCATAGAAAACAAGAAAGCTTAGGACCCACAGACCCTTGCTGCGGGAACAAAATGGCTGCCGCAGCCCCAAAAACAAGAAAGGCAGAAAAAACATATGTACCAGTGTACCCAGACCCTGGTACATCTCCTCAAAGCGCTGTCCCACGAGCGGCAACGGCACGATCAGCCCATAGAAAACCCGCAGAACCAGGGAAATCGGCAATGGCGCAGAAAAGATATAGTTTGATAGACCGGAGGAAATCCCAAGCCGGTATGTCGTGTAACTCTGGCCGTAGAATGTCATCCGACTGATGATGTAGCCAAATCCAATATGCCAAAGCCCGATCCCCATAAGTACACACAAGATAATGATGTGTAGGCTTCTGTCGAAACTTTTTGGTCTCCTCGAGCGCTGAACCAACAATGAGTCGAACAAAAAGGCAAGCAAGAGCAAGGCGATAGCTTGGACTTGACGCAATTCCCACATCAACCCAATCCCGATAGCACTCCATAACCAAGCCCTTTGATATGCTTTTCGAGACACTCCTGTGATTACATTATTCCAGCTGAAAACCACCCAAAGCATGATAAATGACAGAAGTATATCTCGAAAAGTATGTGCAGCATTAAATGTCATTATCGGCAATAAGCCAACAAACAGCGCTATAGCACGTGCTGTGTTGCGTGGCAGCAAATTGCTTGTAGCAATCAAAAACACAAGTACCGTCATCAATCCCAGAAGCATGGAATTGAATAGCCTGGGGATCATCGTATTAAAGCCCCCCAAGAGCTCACCCATTCGATACAACAAACTGATCCAATAAATGTATCCTACCGAATTGTGATAAGGTCCCACGATCTCCCCACGGATGGCAGAGTATTGCCACATTGACAAACCGTGTACCACATCTTGCGCCCATCGCTCATAATCCAGATCATCAGAACCGCCATAATAATACGGCACTCCATAAAGCTTCAGATAAACCAGATATATACTCAATGCAATAAGCACATTGATGCAATACACCCAAACGTACAAACTGACCGCGGACTTACCTGCTCGAAGTACCGAGAGCAATCCCAGTATGCCAAAAGATAAGAAAGCGAATATGACAGATGGTGTCCGGTACACCACCGAGAACGCGATGACTGCTGTACCACTGATAAACAGCAGCAATAACCCCAGCAACCCAAGCTGCGGTTCCAGCGAAGAGAGACTTAAGCTTCTATCTTTCTCCCGCACCCACATCGACATCTTCACTGCCCCCAATCAAGACAAGGCAAATGAATCTCAAAGAAGCCCAAATCATCTACCTGCAATTCTCCTACGGAATTGATGTTGAGAACCCAAAGCTGTGCCTTTTCTGCATCGGATGGAGGTGACAACAATGCCACAGACGTGGTCCAGGTCGCATTGGGCGCATTCACAACGTAGGTGGATACGTTGTCATCCCAAGATTGCGCGTCCTTCAACAACCAACGCACACCAATGAGGGGTTGAGACCCTGGCAGCGAGCGATACTTGGCGGTGACCACATATGCCACACAAGGATCGTTGATAATCGTCATTGCCTCACTGCTTAGCCCACTGATACTGCCTTCTTGACCGCGAATCGTCAATACGACATTTCGATTCTCCGGCGGGTGTTCATACACCAGAGCCACTCCTTGTGAACCCGAGGCACCACCATAGAGACTCAATGGGAGCTGCGCCACGGCACCCTCACGTGGGAACAATACACCCCCAAAACCACCATCCCAGATACGATTCTCTACTACACTTATTTGATACAGTCCACCACGCCATCCAAGCACACTGAAATCATCGGATCTACTCATCAATGAACCGAGATTTGGGGTTAGACCAATTACCTCTTCCCCCTCCGGCGCGAGTTGCCATACCATTGCCACATGCACAGGCTGTCGCAGAGCCAGAGCATCAAAATCAACATAACCACCAAGCAGGGTGAGCCCTGGGTTATAAAACGTGCTCATCCATTTGGGAAGGGACAGCGCTGAGGCCTCCTCCATCACAGCGTCAAACCCGACAAGATCCCCCCGGCTCCATAACAGGTCTGCAAGACCCACATACGCCTCCAGCTTCATTTGGTCCGTGCCGGAGCGGATCACGTCGCGAAAAGCATGAGCCGCCCATCCTGAGACTCCTTGAGCATGAACCCGTCGTGCGAGATTCAGCCGAAGGCGATTCTCGCGATATGCCCTATACTCAGACGATTCACTGTACTGCAGCAGCGCATGCACCCGTTCCTGATATTGCCAGTACTCCTCGCTATCAAGTTTGGCAAGAGTATCAAATATCTCCCGGGAGCAAGTAAGAGAAATATCGTTCGCAAGATCTACCGGGTTGGCAACATAGCGATCCAGGAATATCATACCGATGTTTCTCAGCACGCTCTCATAGAGTTCCGGGCCTAGCAATAGAGCTGCTAGTATGAAACCAAGCACTGTTACTCTCTTCATGGTCTAGCCAATGGCCGACAGGGCCTTCTCGAATCGGGCTTTCCAAGTGTGTTGCTGTGCGATTTTCTGACGCTGATTGACCACAATAGGATGATTGGCTTCTTTGAGTGCCAATGCCGAGCGCACAAAGGCTTCTGGGTTATCGGCACACATCACGATCCCGGGCTCCTGAAAAACCAAAACTTCCGGCATAGGTGTTGAAACCACAGGCAAACCCGCAGCAAGGTATTCATAGAGTTTGATGGGACTTGTGCCACGAATCAGATCATTTAGAACAAAGGGAATCATTGCCACATCAAAACCCGCCAAGATGGTGGGCAACAACTCGTAGGGCTGCCGCCCCAGAAAACGGATATTTGGCCTATTCAACATCTTGCGTTGCGACGTATTTAGCGAGTTCGGCCCAACCAAAACGATGTCCCAATCCGGCAGTCTGTCACCCACTTCGGCAATCAGCTGAACATTCAACCAGGTATAGAGCGTTCCCACATAGCCCAATACAGGCCGGGCATGTGCTGTCAATAAGTGAGGAACACCTGCAAAATGGTCGTAGTCTACGCCATTCGGAACATAGTCCAATTTGCCGCTGAACACCGGTTCAAACTTTTGATAGAGGTGCTCGCTGACCACCCATATGCGGTCTGCCATGTCACAGAGACGGCGCTCATTTTCGACTAGAGATCGCGAAACACCGGGGAAGTCGGACCAATCATCCATGCAGTCATAGATCAGAAAAGGTGGTTTGGATATCAATTGCCCTGCTGGCACCGCAGCATAGACATGAACATCCGCATCAAAACCGCAAAAACTTGCCAGCACATGCTGGCGCTGCCAGGAACTAAAAGATACACACAGCGGCATCCTGTCGAGCAAAGGTGATGGAAATACCGGACGAATGGTACGGTGGTGTAACAAATCGGATCCTGAGAAAGAGTGTCGGCTCGGGCCCTTTACATAGTTAGCGATAGAGCGAGTTGAAAAGAGATCTACACGATGATTGAGAGTCGTTACTGTCTCCACAAAATGGTGGGGTCGCTGACGGTGGGTGTACCAATAGGTAAACAGCGCAACTCTCATAATCAGAGTGAAACCCCTTCCAGGACATCATGCAGGTACACAGCCGCCCGAAGCGCATCCCGCACGAAAGACGGTTGTCTATCAAGTAGCGCTCTTCGCAGCCCACTCTTGTTGTTAAGCAACAAACGGATTTTCGACTCCGCCTTGGAGGTGCCAAAATCCTCAAGCGGCATGCACAAGGTATCATCATCATAGACATAACGCGCCATTCCACGGGCTTTACTGCTATAAGCCAGGAATAGTACGGGTGTTCCCACTGATATTGCGTGAATCCCGCAGTGCATTCGAGCTGCAATCACCGCACTACATTGCGCGAGTATACCCTTCATTTTACGGGCTCCTGGATCGTCGGAAACAATCCCTACACGATCAGGCGCCTGTGTGCGGATAACTTCGTAAATACTCTGCAGATAGTGGCGATCGTCGTCGGCCCGCTCTTCACCTATGACATGAGGCAACAAAACAAGTTCTACATTGTGCTGCCGGATCAATTCCAGCAAGGCTTTTGCCTGTGTGAGAATCGCCCTCTCCG
This sequence comes from Anaerolineae bacterium, assembly GCA_016931315.1. Classification (GTDB taxonomy): domain Bacteria; phylum Chloroflexota; class Anaerolineae; order B4-G1; family SLSP01; genus JAAZNO01. The sequence continues at coordinate 6,152 of JAFGFB010000092.1, read as the reverse complement.
CATCGGTTTCGCGTAAAGCATACTTGACCGAAAGGGGACTCAAGTTTACACCCACCAGTGGCAGATTGGAGGCTTTCCGTTCGAACGGATAATCGAGAACAGGCGTCAAGAAAGCTGGATCAGCAGCCAGGCAAACGTTGTCTTGGATATTCACAGATGCAAGATATTCTACCGTGGAAGTCTCACGTGCGATAATCAAGGGCACTCTTGCCAGATGCTTAACATATCGTGATTTTGCAGCAGGCCACGCCTCAAATGGCCCTATTGAGGCGCCCCATATCACAAAGGACTTTCCGCGACTTAGGATGCACGCCCCCATATCTAGTAACTGGGTCGCATAAAAGGGTCTATCAAACCTTACTTGCGATTGCGGAGGCAAAGTGTATAAGTCGCCGCCGATCGAGAGCACACAGTCTATGTGTTTCATCCAATCCACATTCTCAGAAATGAAGAGTTGTCCCTGCCGCAAGAAACGAAATATCGCATTAATACCCCACCGAACAGAACCACGCCTGGTTAATCGTCGGGCGACGACGCGCACCCCGCTATCTTGCAGACGAATCCGGTCATCTTCAGGGCGCGGCGAAATGTAATCAATTTCGCAAGCAGGCCATCTATCACGCAAGGCGACAGCTGTACCTCGCACGATGGACTCAGTCCCATAATTATAAGCACCTAAGATCCCAAAAAGGGCAAATCGAGGCTTCTTTTGGCTTTCAGCCATCCTAGACTCCTGCGTCCACCTGGACAGAAGATGCTCTATCTACTACGAACAGCTGTCTAAACAAGCCGTACAATCCCATTATTGTGGGTACCACCAATAATGCGCGCTGCCACAAGGGCATCTGCAGTACCACAGAGAGACAGAGAACCAACAGCACAGCCCAGATAAACAGCGCCTGCCCAGAAAGCAAAACCTTTCTTGGGATAAGTCCACGTTTCACATAAAAAGGCACAAACACTATAGTATTCAGGCCATAAGCTAAAACATAGGCCGCCGCCAGGCCCTTTGCACCCCAGGACCGAAAGAGAAGCGTACCACCTATCAATAACACTCCCCACACAACGTTACTCAAAACACCCCACCACATCAGAGAGCGTACGGCTAACACGCGTGCCAAACCGTCTTTGTAGGATGTAATCACCGTGTACAGCATTACCAAACTCAGAGTGGGAGCCAATAGTCCTAGAGAATAGCGCTCGCCATAGATCCAGCTCACCAGCTCTGGAAAGAGAATGAGGGGTGTTGCCAAAACCAGCCCCACGATCCAAGACGACAGAACGTTGAACTGCTCCAGATTATCTGAACGACGGTTCCTTCGTTGCGTTAGGAGGACTAACAACACATTGCTAAAAGCTGCGGGGAGAAACATCACAGCGCGCTGCCACTGTGCTGCAGCCTGAAAAAGACCCATGGCCACATAACCCTGAGGTTGATTAACAACCAGTGTATTACTGACCCAGACCACCGGGCTCACCAACAAACCAGACACGGCCGCCGGGATCGAAAACTGGAAAAGAATCGACAGTTCTTGCTTTGCTTGTGTAAAGCGTACTACAACCTTGTGATTGGCATACTGCCTGCGCAACAGGACTAAATTCACCAGACAGGAAAGCCCGGAAGCAGCAGCCATCGCGGCAGTACCGCCGCTCACTCCCCAACGAAGCACAGTGGGTGGCAGAGTCGCGAGCAATACAACGCCGTGGGTAATCCGAGACACAGTGACTGACGAGAACGCTTCGAATCCCGCCAATAATCCAAGTTGCACATACTCCAGAGCCGATAGTAGCAATAACAGTGCACCAACGCGCAGACCTTGCACCAAATGGGGTGCGGCCAGGATACGATGCGCTAGAAATGGGGCGATGATAAACACCAGAACGGAGATCAGGCCACCAAGACCCCACGTAACAAGGTAGCTCAACCCGATAATGCGACCGCTACGCTCAGGATCAGTATCCCTGTAGGCAGCGATATACCTGACGCTCGTGGTACTCATACCCAGGCCCGCCAATACGCCAAACATTCCCACTGTGCTATAAACAATCCCCAGCTCGCCGTATTTTTCGGGCCCCAACAGGCGCGCGACTATGGCGTTGGCAATCAAACTTAAGCCCTGTCCGAAACCCGCTCCGAAAACCGACCAGAATGCGCCCACCAAAAAACGTTGACGTTGCGAGCCCTGTGTATCCCATTTCGCCATCAGGCGGGAGCCAGCAATCCGCCCCCAGAATTGATCCGTTTTAGTTACTTTCTGGGCCATAGTCGCGCCAGGCGCTTACGCAGAGCCGGAAGTATCAACTGCGGGAAAGATGCCAATCGGGTCCACGTTTTCAAGGTACGCAATGGCAAGGCCATATCCTTCTCAAACAAGTCTATTCCCATTACGTCGCGTTGCCGGAGCCATGCAGTATGGCTAAGTCGTTGCACCTGTGCCCGCTCTTCATAAAGCCGCGCCTTGAGAGGATTCACAATGATGTGTAATCGCTGAATTCGTTTTCGCGGCACAGCACGATGCTCACGCACTGCAAAATAAAGACGATAAGCCAGGCCCTTACGCCGATGGCGATAATTGCCGGCCTGTGATTTCACAATTTGAGAAGGTGAAATGGGTTCCAGTTCTATGTCGCCCTGCGATCTACCTGCACTTACGAGCTGACGCGCAACATCCGAGCGCACTATCATAAGACTGGTCCCCCGCCAATCACCGACGTACTCAGGAAGCCAGGCGTCGCCTAATGAGACATCGGATAGTTCTGCCGTAATATCATCACAATACTCACAAGCATTCGGCTTGAACAAACCAGTGCCCCACATATCTCCAATGGAACACATGTCGAGTTTTCTTTCCGTGGCAGGGGTCGCTCGATGGGTGCAGGTGAACGAATAACACGTAGCGGGACGCCCCTCGTTCTTGACGCGGAAATCCGCCGAAATACAGTCATCATGGCTTATTCCAGATCTCGCAGCTAAATACTCCAAGTAATGAGCGGTCTTTTGCCCTCCACAAAATGAACCGATACAAAATACAATATTCTCCCTCAGTGTATCATCAAGCCTCTGCGCCAAACGTATTGCTTTAAGCACACAAGGCAATGCGATAATGGCATATCGTCCTCTCTCCTGCCTGACCCGTTGGAATGCATCCGCAACCTGTACAGGATAATATCGGCTTTTGGCGCATGACATTACTTCTTCGGGAGTTGAGCTCACCGTATAACGAAAAAAAGGTGGGATATCCCCACCGGTAGCCGCAACACTGATGACTTTGTCTGCTACGCCCCACTTCAACAGGCGCAATGACAGCCAAGTACCCATACCACCAGAAGACCCTGCCATGCGCGTCGCAGGGGCATAGCCCACAAGACACTCCTGATAGAACCCTAATGCCGTATCATGATGGCCTCGCACACCATCAAACAGCGTTCTAGCCAGTTCGTCCTCATTTGGATTGATCTGATTCGGCACCAAACCATCCGCAAAAGGGCAGACTGCTGAACAACGATAACACGACGTGCACTCACCATGGCCCTGAACAGGCTCCAGCATTCCCAGTTCATTCCAGTCCATCCGTATGGCTTGGGTGGGGCAAACACCTACACAGACACCGCACCCACTGCAATATCCGTCTCCCTGCTTAACCACATACTCAATCACTGGGGGATTAGCCATACACGATTTCCTTGGTAGGTCTCCTTGCTATTGCCGTGTTTCGAGCAATGCGCTTACAATCCGCTCAGCAGCTTTGCCGTCCCCGTACGGATTCACCGCTTGCGCCATACGGGCATAACTCCCAGAATCGTCTAGGAGATTCGCGACAGAATTCACAATTCGTGTTGGGTCGACGCCAACCAGCTCAACAGTCCCCGCTTCAACCGCCTCTGGACGTTCAGTCGTCTCGCGCAGCACCAGGACAGGTTTTCCCAATCCGGGGGCTTCTTCCTGTATCCCCCCCGAATCCGTCAACACCAAATAGCAGCGTTTCATGACCTGCACCAAGGGAAGATAATCAAGAGGTTGCAGCAACGTGACGTTAGGAATTCCGCTCAACATCCTATAGACAGGTTCTTGCACACTTGGATTCAGGTGAACAGGATACACAAGGTGCACATCATCGCTATAGCGGTAGGCAATACCTCTGAGCGCGGTGCAGATTTTCTCCAAAGGTTCTCCGAAATTCTCGCGCCGATGCGCAGTGACCAGAATGACTCGCTTATCCCATGGAATGCCAGCCAACGGCCCGCCCTGCATATCGTATGCGCGTTGAGCCACGATGTTCAACGCATCAATGACTGGGTTGCCGGTTACGCGAATAGAGGAGGGGATTACACCCTCGCGTAGCAAATTGGATTTTGCAGTTTCGGTTGGTGCAAAGTGCAGGTCAGCCACAACACCTGCTACTCTACGGTTGATCTCTTCCGGAAAGGGTTGCCACTTATCGCCTGTACGCAACCCGGCCTCTACATGACCGACTTTGACCTGATGATAAAAGGCCACGAGACTCGCAGCCATCACTGTGGTTGTATCGCCCTGCACCAATACCCAATCAGGTTTCTCGGTTTCGATAACAGGGTCGACATCCGTAATAATCCGTGCAGTCAATTCAGAAAGTGGCTGCGCTGTTCGCATCACATCAAGATCATAGTCGGGCGAAATCCTAAATAGATCCAGAACCTGATCCAACATTTCTCGATGCTGGGCGGTCACACAAACCCTGGATATGACCTCCTTGTTGTGCTTCTCCAGCTCCCTAACAACAGGTGCCATCTTGATGGCTTCGGGACGTGTGCCAAAAATCGAAAGGACCTTCAGCATATCTCTCTTTCCAGAATGAGAACAGGATTTATAAGCAGCTTATCTTCAGGGACAACGATCCAGGCCAGATTTTGCCGATTCGGATTGCGGATCGAGCTCCAAAGCTTTCTGGAAGTTCGATCGAGCATTCGCGCAGTCATTCAAATCCACATAGGTCCAACCAAGGGCCGCGAAAGGTCGTGCATCATCAGAATCAAACTCTGTCCATTGCTCGGCAGCAGACAATGCTTTCTGGGCGTCAGGTATCGCCCGAAGCGAGGTCCACAAACCTGAATAGTAATCTGTCGTAGGAAATAGTTCGACAGCTCTCTGAAAAGAACTCGCCGCGTCAGCATGCCGCTTAAGCTTTTGCAGAGTCCAGCCCAATGAACCACGCGCGGCAGCACTGTTTGGCTCAAGATCGACCCATTGCTCCTGGTTCTCCAGGGCAAGCTCATACTCAGCCTGGGCATAATAGACGCTGCCAAGCCCCCGATAGGCAGAAGCTATCGGCCCCATCTCCAGAGCTCTTGCAAACGACCGCAATGCATCTTCGGTGTTATTCATAGAGTACTGAACCCAGCCGAGCAATGCATAAGCCAATGCATTTTCGGGCTCCAAGACAAGCCACTTCTCATAAGATTTCAGGGCTGAATCATAGTCCTTTTGTGCATAAAAACTGTCACCTAAACCATGATGCGCCTCGCTGTTTTCCTCAATCGCCAGTGACGAAGAAAATGCCTCAACTGCCTCAGGGTAATCCTTCAATTGATATGACGCCCATCCCAGATAGATATGAGCATCTGCGTTTCGAGGGTTATAAGCAATCCAACGTTGTGCCGATGCCACAACACCCTTCTGATCACCCAAACTTGATAGGGCTTCACATAACCCGAGAAAGCCATCATCGGTCTCAGCCAACTCAAGTGATCTTGAGAAAGACTGTATGGCCTCCTGATTGCGCTTCGCCTCAAGATGTGCCCAACCTAACGAGACATGTGCTAGAGCGTTTTGAGGTTCCTTGGCGGCCCAGTTCTTACAGGATGAAACAGCCTCTTCGTAGTAACCTAATTGATAAGATGCCTGACAGACCAATGACTCTTTCTGTACGTCGTCCGGTTCAACCTCTTCCCATAGCTTTGAGACAGCAAGCGCATCCTCATATCTCGCAAGTGCATATAAGCTGCGACCCTGTCCTTCATAACCATCAGGATTCGCCGGCTCTAACTCAACCGCCTTCGAGAACTGCGCCACTGCCTCCTCATACTGCCCCACTTCATACTGCACCCAGCCCAACCCGCGATGCGCCGCAGCATTCTCCGCATCCTTCTCCAACGCTGCCTCAAAAGCAGTCTGT
>JAFGFB010000006.1 GCA_016931315.1 Anaerolineae bacterium | reverse complement strand
CATAGGTGGCACAGTGTACCTGTATTTGTCATTTTCGGCAAATCCCTTCGGCGGGAGCGTGTCTCCCCCGGATTATTGATAAGATACTAAAAAAGACTCTCTTCATCTGTTTGCAGAATCTTGATAGGGCTTTGTCCAATAGTCTGTCGTATTCCCAGAAAACCAGACCACCAAACAAGAAGGGATTGGTACAGGCAACATCTGCCTGACCAATCCCTTCAGCAAGGTGCTATGGTCTTTTTACGCGCTTCTCGAAAGACCTATTCCCAGAGCGTCACACCCTTTAACGTCGGCAAGCACGTGGTTCCGCTGCCGATACCATCGCCAGGGTTGATTTGCCCTTCGCCAACCACGGCATAGGTGAAGGTGCCGCCAATCGTGCCGTTGCTGCCGCCGCCGTCGCAGCCATCAAGCGTGGCTGCCATAAAGCCCACAATGTGGTAATAGTGACTATTCGTCCATCCAATGGAGGGCTCTTGACCGGAGAAGGTACTCTGCATATCACTGCGTACATAGACGTAGTCGAATAGTGGCAGGTAGACCGTCTGGTTCATGTAGGCTTCGCAGATGTCGCGTCGGGTGACGTCGCGTGTACCTGGGTCTCCGGCAATATAGTCGCCATCGGAGTAGTAAGGAGGTAGCCCTCCGCGGGTACCGGCGAAGATGGGGTACGGAGAACCGTTGACGGCCCATTCTTTCAAATCATCGTTACTGAAGCTTTTGTTCACTGTTCGTTCCAGCGGCGCCCCTTGCCCCAGGAAGTCGGTGTTGTAGATGTAGTTGAAGTTGAGCCAACCGCGCTGCGAGTTCGCGGGTGGGTCGCTCGGGCAATCCACACCATCGCGCCGGCAGACGCTGCCGCTGCCATCGAACATGGTGAACTCCATGTTACCGCTGCCGATGATTTCATCCACGCGCTGTACCGGGAAGCCGATGGGCAGGATGCCTCCGCCCGATTGCACCACGGGACCGAACATCGCCGTGGCGTTGCCCACCGGCGACATATTATCTTGCCCGACGATGCGCATGAAGGTCGTCGTCTGCGTGAGTTGCGCTGTCACCTCCACGCCGGTGGTCCCGTTGGGAACGCCCGTGCCCACGCAGGCATTGCTCAGTCGGGTTGCATCCTTGTTGACGTACCAGGCTTCGATACGCCCGGTGGTCAGATCGTGCGTGACGCCGTTCTCCGTGCCATAATCCACAATCGCCTGGCACACCAGATTTTCCAGATCCCCGCCAGCCGTGCAGCCCTCAGCGGCGAGCACCCGTGTGCCGGCCATCGCCATCGCATCGGCGGCATTCTGCACCTCCCGGCGCGTCTGATAGAGCTTTCCCCCATCCAGCGCCAGACCGATTACGGCTGCCAAGCCGATGATGGCGAAAACAACCAGTACCATCGCCTGTCCACGTTCGTTCTTCATAATCTCCATCCTCCTACATGATTAAGAGCCCAGATGACTCGACGTTAAATATTCCAGAAAGATGCTTCTGGGAAATGCTCTTCGCCCATAACTATACCCTCTCTCTATCTGAAAAACACTCCCATCACGCGTGCTCAGATTCATTTCCGAAAACTATTCCAATCTCCTCCTGGCTTATTTGAACTACCTGATTGCCTCCCAGCGCTAACGTACTGCGATAATTGCGTTGGAAGTTTCTGCCTCCAAAGTCACGGTGTTGCCCTCAAAAAAGGTCTGGGCAATAGGGGTGTAAAAGGTAAACTCGTATTGCACGGCAACCGTCACGGCAGCCCCTGCCGCCGGGGTGCCGCCGGCTATCGTCACGGATACGTCATCCGTGCTGACCGTGATGAGCCCAGTGGAGGCCGAGGCGGCGCGTTCGGCGATACCCGTGGTATCGCTGGGGCGCGAGGCGGCGTAAGCTGCGCCTTCCTGTGCGGCATCGTTCAAGGCGACCATCACATAGTAGACGCGCCCGAAATCTAGCAGTCCCATCAGCATTAGTAGCAACACGGGCAAGAGCAGGGCCATTTCGACAATACTCTGCCCCTTTTCCTTTTTTTGTGTCGAAAACTTTCGCATCGTAAACCTCCTGAAAGACCGCAAGACCGCCCTACGGATTCAGCAGCAGCCCTGTGGTCGCATCAATCGTGACCCGTAGTTTGGCAGTTGGATTGAAGGCGCTGATGACCCAGCGGTCGCCCTCGGGCGTTGCCTGCAACTGCAACTGTACGGCGGCGTTCTCGTTCGTTTTGAGAAACTCCTCCCCACCGGCTGCGCGAAAGGTCAACCAAGCCGATTCCACGGTAGCCGCAGGGGGAAAAGCGCTCAGACTGAGCGGCTGATTCGGCACGGTTGTTGCCGGCGTCTCGAAGAGCTGCTCGCCGCGCATCGAAACCGATTTCACCGCGCTCTCGCTGGCGGCATAATAGATATACGTCCAGCTAACCGGCGGTGATTCGGTCGTGATCCATTCTCCTGTCGGGCGCCAGGTCGCTTCAACGCGAATCAGGGTCGCATCCGTGGCCCAGCTTTGTGCTTTGACCTGCGCCGCTTGCTCCGCTGCCGCAAAATCAATCGGCGGCGCTAATCCCGTCCATAAGACGCTCTGCGCGGCGGCATCCTGTGCGCCCGGGTTGGCTAATTGCGGCAAGCGCCCACTTAGCGCTCCCCATACCAGCGCTGCACCCACCAAAAGCAGGAGTACCAGCCCCACTGCATAGAAAATCCAACGCTCATTCTTCATGGGCGGAACTCCCTCAAGGTGAGCGGCAAGTACACCTTTTCACGCGGTACGGGTCCCTGGCGGAAAATGGCATCATAGTTGGTGGTATACACTAAACCGCCCTGGTGCTCTTCCCATGCCAGGTAGACCTGCCCATTGCTGCCTAACCGTAGACTGGGGAAGAACGAAAGCCCGGTGGTCTGCGAGGCATTGGTGACCAGGGTATTCCACCTCTTGCCTCCATCTTTGCTGCAGCGTAGGAGAATTTCCTCCACACCACTCTCACCGGGGTCGCCACGGTAGCCGTGCCAGGCGACGCACACGGTGTCCCCCAGCGCGTCCATGCTGATGGTGGACCAGGTCGGGCGATAGGTGTTCACTTGCACCGGCTGCGTATCCAGGCGCATGCCTGCCTGGCTTAGCCCAGGGGTCCACTGTCCGCCTTCGAGGCGCCGGTAATTGATATATTGCAGTGTCACACGTTTGGTTGGATCTATCGGGTTCGGGACGAATTGTTGTTCAACCCACGTGATGTGAACGCGGTCAGCGCCATCCACAGTGATTTTGGGACGCACACCCATCTGGTCGGTGGGCGATAGTCGTGTGGGCGTGCCCCAGGCGAAACTGTTCAGTGTTGCTTGCCATTGTCCTTGTTTGTACCACACACTGCGCACATCCAGCGTACCCCCGGCTTGTTCCCAAATCAGGTGAACCGTCTGTTTGTTATTGCTCAGAGCAGCCTGAGGGTGCCAGATGCCGCCATACCCGGGGGTGGGGCTAACCTGTGCGTTGGTGATGATGATGATGGGCGCCAGCCATTGTGCCGCAGAGTAGGGGCGGTTGGAGTAGTAAAGGTGTGCCTGTGAGAATTGGGGTCTCGAGATTGCTGAGGCAAAAAAGATGTGTAACCGGTCCTCGCCCACGAGCAATTTTGGCGAAGTCTCTCCGTAGGTCGGGGTCATTACGGTTTTGGCCGCGCCCAAACCCACATCTTGTTGCATGACCGCGCCAACTTGATTGATGCTAGCCAGGGTGCCTTGCATCCAGGTGGCATAGAGCTGGGTGCCGCGATAGGCCAGATTGGGCGCCCAGGCCTCCTGAGTCCCGGTCGCAGCCAATGCCACCGGCGTCGCGCCAGTCTGCGCCTGCGCCATATAGATGCCACGCGTGCTGCCGGTTTGCTCGCCCAGATTGGACCAGGCGACCATAGCCTGATTGTTGCTGTTCAGCGCCAGGGAAGGTTGCCGAATATCACCGTTGGATGATAGATTGATCGAATTGATGGCGCCATCTTCGCCCCAGGCACTATCTGCAGCCAGCGCCACGGTGGTAAAGGCCAAAGTCATGGCGATGCTGAAACTGAGCACTAAGAGTCGGATTCTGTGTTTCATCTCAATTGATTTGCGTCAGGTTGATATCAACTTGCTGCCGTATTTCGTTGGATTGCAAATTGGTCACGATAGTCTCACCCCGATAGATTGCTGTAGCCATCCGTACCTGCCCGACGACCGTGTAATCTCCGGGGGGCAGTTCGGCTTCGTAATACCCATCAATGACATTCCCATTGGGCAGAGTCTCGGCTCGTGAGAAACCGGACCAGATCAAGCGCCCGCTGGTGTCATACACGTACACATTGACCAGATTGGTGGGGCTCATATCCATATAGGTCAGCCCAATAATCTTGCCTTTCGGTCCCGGCGTGATAGCCGGCGTGGGGGTTGGGCTGGGTACTGGATTCTGCTGCGTCACGGTGATGGCGAGTGGGTCGCTCAAGTTGTTCAGCTCATCGTGTTCGCGAATCTGCCCCCAGGTATCTGCGAGCACGGTAATCGTGTGTGTGCCGGTTGTGCTAAAGCCCGTCTCCACCCACATCGTAAAATCAATGCTTGCCCCCGCCGGCAAGCCATTGATGGCGATATAGTCCCGGCTGGTATCGGTTAGCGGGTCGGGGTCTTCGCTCTCGTAGAGGTCTACCCAGAACAGCGAGGGAATATCCGCGCCGCCTTGATTGCTCACGTTCACGGCAAAATCTATCTTATTGAAGGTGCCCAGGGGCGGCGTGCTTGCCAGCTCCAGGCTGCTTACCACCAGGTCCGGCACCGGGCACGGGCAGGCGAATGGCACAGTATAAGCCGCAATTTGCGTGCCTCCACCATTCTGCTGTTGCCAGGCTTTAGCGGTTATGGTATGCGGCACATAAGCCGTAGCGTTGGCGACGTTGATGGTGAATTGGAAAGTTGTAGTTCCAATTTTAGTGTTGCCACTGTTGTAGACGACATTGGAGTCAAAGTAGATCATCAGATAGTGACCTGTGGGCCAGTTGAAGCCGCTTACGGTGACGGTTTGCGCGCCTGCAGGTCCGCACTCGGGGTCTATCGTGATGTAGTGGCCCGTCGGCAAAGGCGTGGGCGTCGGCGTTGGTGTGGCTGTCCCACCCGTGACAACCGTTGAATCCTGCTTCCCGTAACCCTGGACGATGAGCGCCATGCCGCCTTCCAGCGCCGGCAACCCTTCAAAGCGGAAAGTGCCATCAGCCTCCACCACGACCGAGCGCTGCAAGCCTGTCTGCACAATACGCAGGGTCACCGTCTCCCCCGGTTGGGCTGTGCCCATGACCGCTGTGGCGCCCATCGTGACCGGCTCCTGAATGATGATATCCGCGATCGGAATGGGTGTAGCAGTTGGCGGGGCAAGCGTTGGCGAGGGACCGGGTGTGGGCGTGAGCGTCGGTGTGGGGGTAGGCGTGGGCGTGTTGGTTGCGTCTGCGCATGGCACGGCAAATGGCGCTGTAACCTCAGTCCCGGTTGAACGGCCCACAACTCGGACGCTGTGGTTGCCGTTCCCAACATCGCTGATGTATATTGTCAGTGTGAAGTCTGGATCAATCGCAGTATTGTTCAGAAGCTGCGTTGTATCGAAGTAGACATCCACGCGATCATCCTCAGTCCAACCACTGCCGGTAATGGTGATGGAGTGCGCCCCGGCAGGTCCGCAAATTGGGTTCAGCGTAATCGTGGCGGTGGGCGTGCCGCCTCCGCCATCATCCCCTGGCGGCGGCACGGTCGGCGGTGGGTCAACCACCAGGCCTACATTCTGAATCGTACGTGCCGCCGTGTTTTCCAGCACGATGGGGTCAATAAAGGGGTCGAACAGCGGCGTCATCGCCTCGATATCGTATTGTACCTGCACATTCACCCGCGAGATGCCCGCCGCCACCTGGTCGGGATTCGTAGTGGTGCTGGTCCCAGGCCCGTTATCATACCAGACCCAAATATCCACATCCTCGGGTGGGACCAGGCTGATGAACTCCTCCGCGCGCGTACTGATGCCGCCATAATTGCGTGGGCTGGTCACGCCGTAGCGTGCCCCCTCTCGTGCCGCGTTGAACAAGCTGCTATAAATGAAGAGCACCCGCCCGAATTCGAAAATTCCCAATAGAATCAGCAGGAGCAATGGCAGAATCAACGCAAATTCCACCAGGCCCTGTCCTTTGCTGCGTCGGTTGCTGTGTTTCTCCATAGTCATACTCTTCTCTCCCCGCCCTTTGTCGCCATAGTGACCTATAGCGAACTTAACCATTTTCTATCTATCTATTATATCGCACCTTTGCCAAAATAGTAACGTCAGTTTTGAAAATTCCTATGGACGCTGGTACTATATTCGCTTGCCTGAGCCCGCTCAAGAGTGTTAAGGCGTCTTCCGGAGGCGCGCCGCGCCTCCGGAGAACACAAAAAAACTCAAAGTGTTTTTGGGCGCGCGAAGCGCGCCCAAAAAACAAAAAAAGAAATCCTCTTCGTCTGCTTGCAAACCCTCATGGGCTTTTCCTCAAAAATCTGCCCTTCACCCCAAATTGCCGTATTCGACACATGATTGGCGCCCGCAACCCCTGCTCCTTAAAACCTGCCTGTCCCACTCACTCTGCTTTTTGAAAAGTGTTTTTTGGGCGCGCTTAGCGTAACTTTTGTGCAAATGAAGGCCGAAGTGACGAAAACGGCCCGAAAAATGAACTTTTACAACTGACAATAACGCAACTAT
>JAFGFB010000005.1 GCA_016931315.1 Anaerolineae bacterium | reverse complement strand
GCCTCCTTGTAACTTGGTCTTGGAAACCCTAGCTTACATCGAGTCCGCTCTTTCTCCAAATTTCCACCGAATTGTATACACTACCCGAAAAGCGCCAAAGTTGACAGACGCTGGTGATTATGTTACTATACCGTTGTTCTTATTAACCCTATTGTGGATAGAGACGTCTTATAGAAGCAACGTGCGGCGCGTTCCTGCCGCCAGGTAGAACCTATGGAAAAATTACAGATCATTCCCCTGGGTGGCTTGGGGGAAGTTGGCAAAAATATGACGCTTTTGGAATACGGTCGCAACATCCTGATTGTGGATGTGGGCTTGATGTTTCCAGAGACGAACATGCCGGGTGTGGATTTCATCATTCCCGATTACGATTATTTGCGCGATAAGGCGGATCGCATTCGCGCTGTGGTTATCACGCACGGGCACGAGGATCACATCGGTGCGTTGCCTTACTTCCTGCGCGAGTTCAATGTGCCTATCTACGCCACCACGCTCACGCGCGGGTTGATCGAAGTCAAGCTCACCAGCAGCCAGCGCAAACAAGCCAGCCTCCATACCATGGCGCCCGGTGACGTGATTCGTCTGGGACCTTTCACGGTTGAGCCTTACCATGTCTGTCATAGCATCCCCGATGCGGTCGGGTTGGGCATTGAAACGCCGGTGGGATTGGTGGTTCACAGTGGTGACTTCAAGCTGGATCCCACGCCGGTAGATGGTTTGCCGACCGAGATTGGCAAGCTGGCCGAATTCAACCGTCGGGGGGTATTGGTGTTGCTTTCCGATAGCACCAATGCGGATTATGAGGGCACCACGCCTTCGGAGATGACGCTCACACGTGCGCTCGACGATGTGTTCCGGCAGGCGAATGGCCGCGTCATTGTTGCGACTTTTGCTTCGTTGATTTCTCGCTTGCAGCAGGTGACGGAAGTGGCGCACCGTTATGGGCGTAAGGTGGCTGTGGCGGGCGCCTCGATGGTGGCAAATATCAAGATGGCACAACGCCTGGGTTATCTGGATATTCCCGCCGGGATGATTCTCTCTCTGCAGGATATTCAGCGTTTGCCGCCCCATCAGGTCACCATTTTGGCGACCGGCTCGCAGGGTGAGCCGCAATCCATTCTGGGGCGCCTGGCTTTGGGCCGGCATCCGTCATTACGGATTACGCATGGGGATACCGTGGTGCTTTCCTCGCACACGATTCCCGGCAACGAAGAGACCGTTCACGCCGTTATCAACCGGTTGTTCCAGAAGGGCGCCAATGTCTTCTATCATCCGGTGGCGCCGGTGCACGTTTCCGGGCACGCGAGCCAGGAAGAGCAGAAGGCTTTGCTCAACATCCTGCAGCCTCAGTTTTTTGTGCCTATCCATGGCGAATTGCGGCATTTGCACCAGCATGCAGTCCTTGCGCAGCAGGTAGGTATTACCAGGGAGCGCATTGCTGTGGTGGAGAACGGCTATGTATTGCGCTTCACCAAGGACACAATGGAGATTGGCGAACGTATTCCGGGCGGCTACGTCTTTGTGGATGGCGTGCTGGTGGGATCGGCGGTGGATCAGAGCGTGCTGCAAGAGCGCGAATCACTGGCGATGGCGGGTGTCTGTAGCATTGTCTTTCGCTACAATCAGCGCCAGGGACGGTTGATTGGTGATCCAGAGATCAACCTGCGCGGTTTTGTGAATTTGCGTGCCGCACAAGAATTGCTCGAAGGCGCGCAACAGGTGGTCCGCAGCACCGTCAATACCTGCCAGCCGGGCGCTGCTGTTAAGTCTGTCGAGCAGACTGTGGAGAAAGCCGTCTCCGATTTCTTCTTTCAGAAGGCGCGCAGCCGTCCTGTTATGCTGACTACAGGGGTGGCGCTGCTTTAATTATCCCGAGGTGCATCCATTCTCTGCTTCTCGTCCCGATACCTCTGTGCTGCAATAACAATAACCCATGGCGCATATTCTGATAGCCTATAAGCAATTCCCCGCCTTAGGGGTCGGGCATGCCGGTGGGGAATCCGTCTATCGCTTGATAGAAGCCTTACACCAACGTGGGCATCGCCTCACTCTGGTGGTGCGGATGCAGGAAGCTGAGCGCCGGTTCCTGCCGGCGCTTGAGGCGCTTTGCGAACGGATTGTGACTGTGCCTCACCATCGCTCCTTGCCAGGGCCGCGTCCCCTTGCATTATTGCGTAGTTACCTCGCGTTGCGCCGCGCCACGCGACGCACGCTCCGCGAGGCCTCCCCAGATATCTTCCACGTAGAATTCGCTCAGACTGGTGCAGTCGTGTTAGGGCTGCACGGCGTTCCCACTTCGATTCGCGCGCATGATGTGAATTGGTTCCTGATGGAGCAACAGGCGGCGCAGCAGTCAGGTCTTGCGCGCTGGCGTAGCCGCGTGTTGCGGGCGCTCTTCCTTGCGTTCGAGCCGTGGCTCTACCGGCAGTTTGATCTGGTTGCCGCTATCTCTGAAGGGGACCGCCGGCTATTGCTGGAACGGCGCGCCGCGAAGTCTGTGTTGCTGTTGCCCCTGGCGCCGGCGTTTAACCCTGCTGGCGAGGCAGAAGCGGCGGCGCCGCGCGGCGCAAACGTTCTCTTTGTAGGCGCTATGTCCCGAGCCTATAACGTCCAGGCGGTTCTATGGTTTCTGGATCACGTTTGGCCCGCTGTCGTGCAGAACGTGCCCGAGGCGCGGTTTTACATTGTGGGTGCGCAACCCTCAGAGAGCGTAAGCGCCCGGCACGATGGGCAGCATATCTTCGTCACTGGCTTTGTTCCCGATTTGGCGCCCTGGTATCAAGCCGCGGATGTGGTGGTGGCGCCATTGCAGGTCGCTGGCGGGTTATTGCAGAAGGTGGTGGATGCGATGGGCATGGGGATTCCTGTGGTCGCCACCACGGTCAGCAACCATGGATTGGGGGCAATACCGGGTGAGCACCTGTGGGTTGCTGATGCGCCGGGACCGTTTGCCGATGCGGTCATCCGGGCATTGTGGCAACCCGAAGAAGCTGCGCGTATAGGACATGCTGGGCGGCAATTCGTGACCGCACACTATGACCCCGAAATCGTCATTCCACAGTGGGAAGCCGCCCTGCTAAAATTGTGAACATGATCTCAAAATTATCAAAGCTTGAGGCTCGCTTGCGCTTAAAATCTCGCTTGAACCATATTTGTTATCGCGAGGGGAAAACCTGAATCATTGCAGCATAGTTATGGCTTTTGAAGCAGGTCGCTGACCGAAATCGCGCCACGTCGCGCGCGAATGTCCAGTTACTGGTAATTGTTCAGACTTCCATCGCGAAGCGCTGATTTCGGGCTGAGGCCCGCTATAAGGAGTGTTTTTGGCTGCTGCGCGTAGCACGGCAGCCAAAAACACTCTCTAAAATCGCGGCTTTAGCCGTTCTTGTTGTGGCAAGTGGGGGAACGCTGAACAGTTACAGTTACTGAACTGTTACATTTCCAGCCGCCTTCATGGTATAATATTCCATGTAAGATTGTTATTGGGGCTTGTAGAATCCAACGTAGTTTTCATGAAAGAGTTTGAGTCGCTATGCACCGTAGAGTTTCGATGACTCGTAAGAAAAGCCGCATGCCGGCAATTATGACCGGCGTGTTGGTGTTGGTTTTTGTCGTTATCATCATTGCCGGTGGGGCGCTGCTACTTTCAGTGGCGCGGGGTATCCTCTCTGACTCCGGTGCGCTACCGGGATTGAGTGGCTCGGAGGGAGAAGAGAGTCCCAATATCGAGCGGCATTTCGGTCAGGTGCTCCCCTATTGGACAGGTGTTGAGCGTGTCAATGTGCTTCTGTTGGGTGTGGATGAGCGCCCGCAAGAAAATGGCATGGCGCGCACCGATACGATGATGTTGCTCACGCTCGATCCAACCACCTTGCAGGCGGGGGTACTCTCCATTCCACGCGACTTGTGGGTGCCGATTCCGGGTTACGATCAGGGGCGTATCAATACTGCTCACCGTCTGGGTGAGATGTACAACTACCCTGGCGGCGGTCCGGGGTTGGCGCGTGAGACGGTGGAATATAACCTGGGCGTGCCCATCCAGTATTACGTGCGCCTCAATTTCCAGGGTTTCGTGGACCTGGTGAATCTTATCGGCGGCATTGATATTTACGTATCCGAACCGATTAACGATCCTTTGTATCCGGATAACAACTATGGCTATGACCCCCTCTACATTGAGGCGGGACAGCACCACTTTGATGGTGAGATGGCGCTAAAATACGCCCGCACGCGCCACGATAGCAATGACTTTCAGCGCGCAGACCGCCAGCAGCAGGTCCTGTTGGCCATTCTGGAGCGCGTTACCAGCCTCAACATGCTGCCGCAGCTGGCGCCTCGCATTGGCGAGCTGTACAGCATTATGGATGAATCTGTCAGCACTGATCTCACTCTGGATGAGGTCTTGGCTCTTGCGGCCCTGGCGGTTAAAGTGGATCGTAGCCAGATTCGTTTTGCGGTTATTGACCACACCTGTACAGAAAACTATATCACACCGGAAGGCGCACAGGTATTGATTCCCTTGCGCGAGCGTATGCGTGAGATGCGCGACTATGTCTTTGGTGCGGCGGAGATTGCCCAGCAGACGGTGGAGCAGGAGAGCGCGACCATCGGCGTCTTGAACGGGACTGAGCGGGTAGGGTTGGCAGCGAGTACCACAGAATATCTTCAAGCGCAAGGGCTTGCTGTGGCCACTTTTGGCAATGCGGATCGCTCGGATTATGCCACAACTAGTATCATTCTGAACCGTTCTAAGCCGACAACTGCGGCGCGTTTGGCGACATTGTTGGGCGTGCCCGATACGGCTATCATCAGCTCCCCGAACGCTGCTGCCGGGCAGGATATCTTGCTCATACTTGGTGCGGATTACGCTGGACCGCCTGCGATCCCTTGAGCGATTTATGGAAGTCTGCGCCCGGGAACCTTGCGAGGCTTCCGGGCGTCTTTTTTACACGGGCTAATCCATTACCTATGGTATAATCTCAGTTTATGGAAAGACGGCGAACGGTTTCACAGGCGAAAGCCTACAAAACACTGATGCGCGTTGGCTTGGTGTTGATCTATTTAATCATCACCGCTACCGTGGCATTGGTGGTCTTCTCCCGCGTGCGCGAGATGGCAGCTGCCTCAGAGCTGTTGCCGGATTTTACTGCCGCAGAGGATAAAGGACCCAGTGAGAATGTGTCCTTTGAAGAAGGGCAAACGCTTCCGCGTTGGACCGGTACAGAGCGCATCACCGTGCTGTTGTTGGGCGTTGATGAGCGTGCGCAATGGGATGAACCTGCCTGGCGCACTGACACGATTATGATTCTCACGCTCGACCCTGTTACCCTGAAAGCGGGTGTGCTTTCGGTTCCGCGCGATCTGTGGGTGGAGATTCCCACCTTCGGTTACAATCGTATCAATGTGGCGCACTACAATGGTGATCTCTATGACTACCCCGGCAAGGGTCCTGCCCTGGCTACGCTGACTGTTGAACGGAATCTTGGAATTCATATTGACTATTATGTCCGCATCAACTTTGAAGCCTTCATCACATTTGTGGATGAGATTGGCGGCATTGATATCGAAGTCCCCGAGACGATTGACGATCCTGAGTACCCTGACAACAACTACGGCTTTGACCCCCTGTATATTGAAGCTGGCACACATCATTTCTATGGCGATATGGCGCTGAAATACGCGCGCACCCGGCATGTGGGTAATGGGGATTTCGATCGTGCGCGGCGCCAACAGCAGGTCATTCAAGCCGTCTTGGAACGTGTGCGGCGACCTGATGTATTGGCGCAGCTGATTACAAAGGCCCCGGAACTATATCAGAAAATAGAGAGTTCCGTTGCGACCAACTTCAAGTTCGACCAGGCTCTGGCGCTCGCCGGGTTGGCGCAAGATATGGACCGGGAGAACATCCGTTTTGCCGTTATTGATGAGAGCAGTACGCTGTTTTGGGAAACGCCACAGGAGTGGCAGGTGTTGGTGCCGATTCACGATCGCGTTCGCGAGCGGCGCGACTTCATTTTCTGGATCGGGCCGGCGGTGGAAGCCAACGGCGCGGCTGAGGAGCAAGCGACGATTTTGGTGCTCAACGGCACTCAGACCGAGGGCCTGGCTTATGCGACCGCACAGTACCTTCAGGCGAATCAGGTGTCGGCATCCTATGATAATGCTGACCGGCAGGACTATGAAAGCAGTTTGATTATCCTCAACCGCAGCATGCCCAAGACAGCTCAGCACTTGCTGGCGCTGCTCAAGTTGCCTGATTCAGCGTTGGTCCAGGGTGACAATCCTACTGCGGAATACGATATCGTCATCATTCTTGGGCGTGATTACGCCGAGCCTTGATTCACATCAACTCTACCAGGGTGTAGACCTTCATCTGCCCGGTCTTCCCTCGAATCTCCACATCTGCAATCTGGGTTAAGGGGGGAGCATCTGGTGCGCCTGCCGCTGTGGATTCTGCCAGCAGTACAGAAGTTTTCAGGGTCTTGGTCAGCTCCTCCAGGCGGCTTGCCAGATTCACTGTATCGCCGATAACGGTATATTCCAGGCGCTCGGCGCTGCCCACGTTACCGGCTACTACGGCTCCCGTCGCCACGCCGATGCCAATGCGCAATTCCGGCTCATTGCGTGCTCGCTGGCCCACATTGAAAGCCTCCAACGCTGCCAGCATCCCTTGGGCTGAGCGAATTGCGCGGGCGGGGTGATCTTCTGTCGCATTGAGTGGGCTGCCGAAAACTGCCAGCAGGCTATCGCCGCCAAATTTGTTCACCAGGCCCCCGTGTGCCGTAATAACCGCTGACATCGCCTCGAAGTAGCGGTTGAGCAGGGCAATTACGGCCTCAGGTCCCAGACGCTCGGTCATGCTGGTAAACCCTCGAATATCGGCGAACAGTATGGTTGCTTCCGCCAACTCTCCACCGCGTTGTGCCCCATGGGTGATAGCATGGGTGGCAACTTCGGGGGTCACATAGAGGCTGAAAAGCTGCCGCACCACTTCTTCTTGTTGCAAACCCTGGACCATTGCATTGAAGCCTGCCGCCAAATCCCCCAGTTCATCATTCGATATGACCGGCAAACTGGCCTCCAACTGCCCTTGTCGGACTTTGATCATGTGCAATCGCAGATTCTCCACCGCATTCGCCACATGCCGCCCCAAAGTCAGGGTGAGGGACAACGTGATTAAAATCGCAATTCCAAACAGAAAAATCTGACGGTGTAGCATCGTCTGCAATGGCAATGCCCTGGCAGCTGGTTCAAGGGTGCTCACTTGGTTCAGCGTGGTGGTAACGCTAAGGGTCATAATGAGCATGATCACCAGCTCTAGCATGGATGGGACAAGGAGTCGCCATCGAACGGAAAGCCGAAACGTATTCAAGTCAGAGGGTTGGTGGGTGGGGAAGAACAGTGGGATTTCTGGGCTCCAGATACGCTCCATAGCGAAGTAGATCAACAGTGTTGTGACTGGTCCTGCGACACCTGCCATGCCCATAAAGACGGTGAGTGAGGCGTTGATGCCCTCTGAGTGTACGGACCAGGCGCTCATGGTGCCCGCCAGAACCCACATGGACAGCGAAATCAGCGCTGAGTTGAGCGGATTGTTGAGCGCCTGACGCTGAATTTGTGGCGTCAGAGGTTGGCTGTCGTCGTCGGCGTCGTACCATTGGTTGAGAGGGCGTGTGAGCCAATTGCCGATTAGCGTGCCGGCGACAATCAGGATGGCGATGAGTGGTCCGTTGCCGATATAACTCTGTCCGGCAGTGTCGGGGGCGGTTGTATAAGCTTCGAGCGAGAAAAAGGTCACGGCAAGAAGGGCGCCTATGATATTGGCAACGATGATAGTTAGTGTTAAATTCCGGCTCACCCGTTGACGGCGGCGTTTTTCTGCAGTGAGATCTTGCCTATGCATCAACACACTCTCCTGGCCCAGGCTATTTCCTGGAGATATCGCTGAAGTTCTTAGTTTTTTTCTAGAGCGGCAATAGTGGCTAGACTAACGTAACTTTTGTGCAAATGAAGGCCGAAGTGACGAAAACGGCCCGAAAAATGAACTTTTACAACTGACAATAACGCAACTAT
>JAFGFB010000091.1 GCA_016931315.1 Anaerolineae bacterium | reverse complement strand
TGTCAAGGCCATGATGGTACAAGTGGTGCAGGAGTTTCACCAGACCCAGCCCCAAGGCTAATTTCCACCGAAATAGATACACTACCGGGTTTTCCTGTGGTTGACACGCGCCTTCTTTTGGTTACAATCACACCCATGCAAACGGAATGACAGCCTTTATGGTATGTCACCACGGAGGAAGAGAACCATGACCCAGAAAATGACGAGCGCAGAAATCCGCCAGGCATTCCTGAATTATTTCGCTGAGCGCGGGCATACGATTGTACCCAGCGCCAGCCTTGTGCCGCAGGATGACCCCACACTGCTTTTCACCAACGCAGGGATGAATCAATTCAAGGACATCTTTCTCGGCATGGGCAGTCGCCCCTATACACGCGCGGCTGATACGCAGAAGTGCATGCGTGTCGCCGGAAAGCATAACGACCTGGATGATGTAGGACGCGACGATACCCATCACACGCTCTTTGAAATGCTGGGCAACTGGTCTTTCGGCGATTATTACAAGAAAGAGGCCATTGGTTGGGCCTGGGACTTGCTCACCCGCGTCTATGGACTGGAAAAAAGCCGCCTATGGGCTACAGTTTTCAAGGACGATAAGGGCGACCTGGGCGCAGACGAAGAGGCCGCCGGTTACTGGCGCTCCGAGACGGATATCCTGGACGAGCATATCCTCACCTTCGGGCGCAAGGATAACTTCTGGGAGATGGGGGATACCGGTCCCTGTGGTCCCTGTTCGGAGATTAATTACGACCGGGGTCCCGAAGCCTGCAACAAGCAAGGCGTAGCCGGCCACGTCTGCCGTGTGAATGGCGATTGTGCCCGCTTCACCGAGATCTGGAATCTGGTTTTCATCCAATACAATAATAAAGGTAACTACGACCTGGAAACACTCCCCGCACAACACGTAGACACGGGAATGGGCTTCGAACGGCTGACCGCCATCTTGCAGGATGTGGATTCGAACTACCGCACGGACCTTTTCTGGCCTCTTATCCAGAAGACACAAGCCCTCACCGGGCAGAGTGACGCGGAGCGCGAAGCCGAGTTCACCGCCTACCGTGTTATCGCTGACCATGTACGCGCTTGCACCTTCCTGATTGGCGACGGGGTGCTCCCCGCCAACGAGGGACGCGGCTATGTGCTGCGCATGGTGCTACGCCGTGCAGTACGCTTTGGGCGAAGATTGGGCTTCAATCGCCCGTTCATGGCTGACCTTGCGACTCTGCTCATCGGAATGATGGGACAGCAGTTCCCGGAGCTGCCGCAGCGGGCTGATTTCATTACCGCTACCATCACTGGCGAGGAAGAACGCTTCCTGCGCACGCTGGATCAAGGACTGGCGCGCCTCGATGAGATCATGACCGCGCGCCGCGCCGTCGGACAAACCGACATTCCCGGTGGGGATGCCTTTTTCCTGCATGATACCCTGGGGCTGCCCCTGGAGGTGACCAAGGATATCGCCGGGGAACATGGCTTCCAGGTGGATGAGCCGGGCTACCACGCTGCACGTGAAGCACAACGCGCGCGCGCCCGCGCGGCTGGAGATTTCAAGATGGAAGATGATAAACGTACACGGGTTTACACGGAGCTGGCGGCAGCAGTAGAATCCATTCACCCAGAAGCCCTGCACTACGACCCCTATGGGCCGCTTGATGTCAAGGCGGAGGTGGTG
This sequence comes from Anaerolineae bacterium, assembly GCA_016931315.1. Taxonomy (GTDB): domain Bacteria; phylum Chloroflexota; class Anaerolineae; order B4-G1; family SLSP01; genus JAAZNO01. Next base: position 51,685 of record JAFGFB010000091.1, on the reverse strand, counting down.
GGTCTGCTGAGCTGCGGCGCGGTAATGGATACCGCGCTCGAGGGCCATGACGTGGAAGTGGTCTTGAGTGCAACGGGCTTCTATGTGGAATCGGGCGGGCAGGTAAGCGATATTGGGCGGATCAGCGGACCGGATTGGGAAATCGAAGTCACCGACATGCAACGCCCGGTCGAAGGCCTCATCGTACATATCGGGCGCGTGGTGCGCGGGTGCCCACGGGTCGGGGACAAAGTGCTCGCACAGGTAGATGCCGCACGGCGCTGGGATATTCGCCGGAATCATACCGCCACACACCTGCTGCACCGCGCGCTGCGTCAGGTCCTCGGTAGCCATGTCGCGCAGGCAGGCTCTCTGGTCACGCCGGAACGTCTGCGCTTCGATTACAATTACGAAAAGCCTATGACGCCCGAGCAGCGCGCCGAAATTGAACGGTTGGTGACTGACGCGGTGCTGGCCAATTATCGCGTCGAAGCACGACAGGAAGCGTACCGCGATGCACTTAGCCAGGGCGTGATTGCCCTGTTTGGGGAAAAATATGGCGACATCGTGCGTGTACTGCGCGTCGGTGAACCAGAAGCGCCCTTCAGCCAGGAACTGTGTGGCGGAACCCATGTCAGCCGCACGGGTGATATTGGGCCTTTTATGATTGCCGCTGAAACCGGCATCGGCGCTGGAATCCGCCGCATCGAAGGGGTTACGGGGCGTGGCGCCTTGCAAGCCATGCAGACCCTGCGCGCGCGGCAAGAGCACATTGCCGCAGCACTGGAAAGCACGCCCGAGCAAGCGCCGCAGCGTGTCGCACGCTTGCTGGAGGATTTACACACAGCGCACAAGGAGGCCGAGCAACTGTATCGCAAGCTGGCGCGCGCGGATTTCGAATCGCTGCTGAGCCGCGTCGTTACAGTGAAAGGCATACCCGTGCTCGCGGCGCGGGTGACAGCACCCGATGTGGACACGCTGCGCGAGATGGCAGACTGGTTCCGCGACAAGATGAACGGCGGCGTCATTGTTCTGGGTACAGTTATCGAGGACAAGCCGTTGTTCATCGCTGCAACGACCAAAGACATGAATGCACGCGGCATCCACGCGGGGAATCTGGTCAGGCAGGTTGCGCAAATCGTGGGCGGCGGCGGCGGCGGACGTCCAGATATCGCCCAGGCAGGCGGGCGCGATGCCAGGAAACTGGATGCAGCGCTGGCGGCAGTCGTGGGATTGGTAGAAGAGACTCTGAAGTAGAAAAACTGGGAATCGGCGCCAAAGCGTATGACCATCAGGCCGTCAGCAATGTGCTGGCGGCCTGATTTTGGGATGGGCAGACCGCTTATGCACGCACGCTATTCCGCGAAAAATTTAGCCAAAATCATGCTACAATGTAAGCATCAACTTCATCCATGAAGAGGCCCACAGCAAAGGATCACCAGCATGCAGCGCTCTAAATGGCTCACGCGCGCCCTGTTCATCACGGGCGCCATTGTAGTGATGGCGTTTCTCGTGACAGTCAATCGTGGGCCATTGATGGAAGGCTTTCGGCCCTATCAACCTCAAGCAGAGCCGCAGCTCCCCCTGTGCATCGAGGGCGAGTGCGAAGCATCTCCCACTTTTGCAAACTGGCTGGGGACAACATTGATTATTTTGCTCATCCTGCTCATCCCTATAGGACACATGGCCGTGATTATCCTGGTGGTACAACAACTCAACCGCACCGGGGCTGTATCCACCTCAGCCAAAAATCTACCCTGTCCCTATTGTGGGCATACCATCCACCATGGATGGAAGACTTGCCCGGCATGTGGTAACCGTCTGGATCAACTCAAGTAAGACCGCGGGGCGCATGTTATTTTTGCAGCACACAAAAGGGGGTATTCAATGTTAAACCTGCAGATGATTGAAGTTGGCATTGGCCTGGCACTAATCTATTTTCTGCTGAGCATTATCGTTTCCACCATCAATGAAGCCATCGCGCGAATCTGGGAAATGCGGGCGGCGACCTTGAAAGTAGCTATCAAACAGATGCTCGGGGGAGAGTATGAAGAACAAGTCGAACTTGCCACAAAGTTCTACCAGCACAGCCTGATCAAGAGTCTGTTTCACGAGGGGACGTTTGATAACGCCTATAACAAGCGCAAGAAACCACGGGTGGAAGCCCGCGTGAAAGCACGACGGGCAAGCAGAAGCTTCACTCAGCCCGTGCGGGCAGCCGGATTTGAGTTTACCGCACTAGATTCTCGCGGGGGTCCCTCCTACATTCCATCAACCACCTTTGCAAAGACCATTGTCAGTGTGTTAAAAGAACAAGCCTCTCCTGAAGCCCAGAAGAAGTCAGCGCCCCTGGACGAAAAGCCACTTGGAGACTTGTTCACGAACTGGCTGAAACAGCGCCTCACTGCCGACAACCCGCCGGCAGAACTGGAAGATATTCGAAAGGCCGTAGAGCAACTTCCCAACGAGAACCCAGCCAGACAGGCGCTGTTGACGTTACTGGATGACGCACAGGGCAGCCTGGATCGTTTCGAAGCCAATCTGGAAGCCTGGTTCAACACCACCATGGAGCGTGTCTCCGGTTGGTACAAGCGTAAATTGCAGCTCATCACACTGGTCATTGCCGCAGTCGTGACCCTGGCTCTCAACGTGGATACTATCCTCATTGCCAATACGCTCTATCGCGACCCCACGCTGCGTCAGGCAGTGGTCACCGCGGCTGAGAAACGGGTTGCAGCAACGCAAGAGAGCACAGTGCAAGCGACGGAAATGCTTAGCACTACGGTGGGCAGCTTGACCGTATTGACCACTACCACGACGATTTCCCCCACTTCCGCCATCTCCCCCACCCAGACAGCGCCTCTGACCCAGATTGACGGCTACATCACCGAGCTGTATGCGCTGCAACTCCCAGTCGGTTGGCCTGACCCGCAGAATCGCGATGCGCCAGATTTGGGGCTGGTGCCACACACCTTCGTGGGATGGCTCTCGCGTATTGGGGGATGGCTACTGACCATCTTCGCTCTGGCTTTGGGTGCGCCATTCTGGTTCGATATGCTGAATAAGCTGGTCAACCTGCGCGGTGCTGGCGAACCTGAGGAGAAGAAAACAACCAAAACAACTGCGGAACTACGCGGGCGAAGCCGTTGAGCTAAATCTCAATAAATCAAGCAGCAGCACTTCAAGCACGCTAAGAGGACGAATGATGGGTCGGTGTTTTTGCGGCGGCGCGTAACGCCGCCGCAAAAACACCTGTTGTTTCCTCACTCACTTTGAAGAAATTGACTGCGCCAGGTAGAGGCAGGGCGCGGCGCCATAAAGGCGCTTGGCAAATCCCCAAGTTGTGGCATACTGCCCCCCGATGGAAGAACAACGAGAGCTCAAGATTTTACAAATCACGAATACAGATGATCGTTATACTGTGCGCGAGATGTTGCGTCGCGCCACAGACGAGCGCTTGCTTCTAGTATTACCCTGGGAAGCCTCGGATAAGGGCTGGAGCGTTCCGCTAGATTTCGAATTTCTCATGCGCGCCGGACTGGAGCAGGGTCTCGATATCGCCCTGGTGGTAGAGGACCCAGAACGACGCCCCCTGGCGCGGCAAGCGGGATTTCCGGTCTTCTCAAGCGAAGAAACTGCCAGTGCCTATTTTGTACAACACCAGAGATTTCCGGCGCAACGGCGGCCCAAAAGCCCTAAACCCCAGGTTCGTCCCCCATGGGCTGAAGACCCGTCGCCACGTAAGCGACCCACGTCACGGCGCCAGCCGTGGTGGCTCTGGGTGCTGGAAGGGGTGTTGGCGCTGGGCGTGCTGGCTGTGCTCGCCGGTCTTGCCTTTCTGTTGACGCCATCAGCCACTGTGAAGCTGACACCAAAGAGCCACACTTACAGCCTGATCATTCCGGTCTCCGTAGATCCAGACCTCGAGCAAGTGGACCTGCAACGCAATGTCATTCCCTCCCATCGCGTGGGCGATGAATTTGAGGGCTATGCCGAGATTCGGCCCGCCGGACAGAGTTATGCATTCTCGGGCAAAGCCACGGGCTTTGTGATGTTCTCGAACCTGCTGGCACAACCCTATCGGGTGCCCAAAGGCACGCTGGTGCGGACTTCGGGCGGTTCCTACCCCGTGCGTTTCGTCACTACAACCGAGGTTACGGTGCCGCCGCTAGGACAGGAAAGCGCACCCATTGAGGCAACTGAAGAAGGTCCACGCGGGAATGTAGATGCCTACCAGATCAATTTCATCGAGGGCATGGCAGGTTTCGCGCTCAAAGTGACCAACCCAAATCAGATTTCCGGTGCAGAAAGCCAAATCGTGGCCACCGTCTCCGAAGCCGATAAGGAGCGCCTCTGGCGCATGGTCGCGCAGCAGGTGCTCAATGACGCCTATGAAGGGCTGCTACAAAGCGAGTATTTGGAACCAGGAGAGTTCTTGCCCCGCCAGACACTGGTTATCCAATCCATTCCCAAAGAAGCCTATACACACCTCACGGGTGAGCAAACCGAGGTGCTGGGATTATCCCTGCGCTTATTGGTGACGGGTGAAGCCGTGCAGGCGCGCGATGTGCAGGCGGTAGCTTTCCGACAGCTGGCACGTGCCTTACCTGAAGGCTATATGCTGACCGATACGCGCTTCGAATACGGTGAATCCGCCGAAGAAGATATCGGTCCGGGACGGTTTACGTTCTATGTGACCGCACATGCCCTGGCAACAGCTTCACTGGACCTCGAAACGGCCCGGCGTGATATACAAGGGCTGCGTATTGCTGCTGCCCAGGAAGTGTTAGCAGAAACTCTGCCGTTGGCGCAACCACCGGAACTAACCATCAAGCCGGACTGGTTTCCCTTCATGCCACGACTGGCGCTGAGAACGCAATTCGAAACCGTCCCAGCCCATTGGAATCCGTGACGGGTTGCTCTGATTTTCACCTGGTTGATATCACCATGCGTTATCTGGCTCTTGATCTTGGAGATCGGCGTATCGGCGTCGCTTTGAGCGATAGCACCGGCACATTGGCACGCCCCCTCGAAATGTTCTACCGCAGCTCACGCGCCACCGACTTTACCCACATCGTAACGCTGGTACAACAGCATCAAGTTGGCGCGCTGATTATCGGGCTACCCCTCAACATGGACGGCACCGAAGGCACCCAAGCCGCCTGGGCGCGGGACTATGGCATGGCCCTGGCACAAGCGGCAGATCTGCCGGTAGTTTTTTGGGACGAACGTCTCACCAGTGTGGAAGCCGAAGACCTGTTGCGCAGTCAGGGCCGCGAGCCGGGGAAACAAGCGCTTGACGCCATCGCTGCGGCTATCATTCTACAGAGTTATCTCGAGCACCTAAGGAGTGAAGGTTGAAAGCCAGGGGCGCCAGCTTACCCCGGTCAAAAATGGCCTTTTGGCCTTTCTGCTGACGTGCATCTCAAGGAGTACCATGAAGAACCGTTACACTTTCACGCTACTGAGCTTATTGGCAGTGCTGTTACTCATGTCTTGCTCGCTGGAATCCATGTACCTGAGCTTCTACATTGATAGCAAGACCGAAGCTCTTGGTCAAACTGCCAGCGACGATGACACTCCAGTAACCTTCACGGTGGAACCGGGACAGAGTGTCGAAGTGATTGGCAACCGGTTGCAACGCGAGGGACTAATCACTGATGCGGAACTTTTCCGGCGCTATGTGCAGCACAAAGGACTCGATGCGGGCATTCAAGCCGGCAGTTATACTCTGAATGCTGCTATGACCATTCCGGAAATCGCGCTCGCGATGCAGAACGCTGCTGCACCCGATATTCAGGTGACCATTCCCGAAGGTAAGCGCCTGGAAGAAGTCATTACCCTGGTCTCGTCCGAAACGGGCATCAATCCCGACGAGTTCCTACAGCTGGCAACAACGGGATGGGCACAAACCGACCTGGTCAGCCGTTTCAGTTTCCTCGCACAGGTGCCGGTCACGGCGACCCTGGAAGGGTTCTTGTTCCCTGACACCTACCGGTTACCCCAGGCGCCGACTGCATACGATTTGATCGAACGGATGCTGGCAGCCTTCGAGAAGCAGGTGACGCCCGAAGTACAGCAAGGTTTCGCCGCGCAGGGGTTGAGCCTTTTCGAAGGTATCACCCTGGCATCCATCGTTGAACGCGAAGCCGTAGTAGATGCGGAGCGTCCCATTATTGCAGGCGTCTACCTCAACCGGATACGCGACGGCTGGCCCCTGGCCGCCTGCCCCACAGTTCAATATGCCCTGGGCTATCGCCCTGAGGAAGGGACGTGGTGGAAACGGGTCATCTACTTTGTGGATCTCGAAGTAGATTCACCGTACAATACTTATCGCACCCTGGGATTACCGCCAGCGCCTATCGCCAGTCCCGGCGCAGCCGCCATCCAGGCAGCTGCCTTCCCAGCAGAAACATCCTACTACTTCTTTATGGTGGACTGCAACAAGAACGATGGCAGTCACCTGTTTGCAGAAATTGAAGCCGAACACCTGGAACACTTTGAGATGTGCGGCGGTGCTTATACAACCAATCCGTGATGCAGTGATCGAAGCGGCGCCCGGCTAAGGGGCAAGGAAACTACAGACGCTGAAACCACCGCGCCGCGAGGCATAGACCTCGCGGCGCGGTGGTTATTACCGTGATAGTGGAAGAGGGTTTTCGTCGAGCCTTAGTTCTGTGCCTCTGGTGTGGGCAAGGGAGTCGGCGTAGGTGTAGCATACCAGATCGCGGTGGTCGTTCCGAGACAAGAGTTATAGTTCCACCCCAGAGTTACACGGAAATCCACATCGCTGTTCTCCGTCGGCTCGGCGATCAGATCACCGGATTGCAGTTTGTAAAGTTGTTGAAACTTATAGACAGGTGAGCCTTTGCTCGTGGTCATATAGTTGATGACGGTGGTACGCGCCGTTCCCGGAGCCTCTTCAACCGCCACCACCTCAAAGCCCTCAAGCCCCAGGCGATACGCAGCCACATGCCCCCACCCTGTATTGCCAGTGGCGTTGGCAACAACAACGCGAAACGCACGCTGTGAAGCCCGACTGGTCACGGGGGGCTGAGCGGCCTCAGCGATAAAGTTACGCATGTTCTCGTAATTGGGCACGAGCACGGCCCCACCGTTAGGCGCCGTCCATGCGGTGAGCAAGTCTGCGCCGCGAATGAAACGGCTCTTGATATCACGCATATCCAGACGCGCCCCCACCGATCCCAAGTAGATGATGTCTGTGAGTTTGAGGTCCGTTTCCACGGCATCCTGGTATACTCCCCACAACTCTGGAATGCGCGAGATGAGATTCTGCGTGAGCGCCTGCTGCATGACCGCACGCAGCACCTGCTGTTGCCGGCGATGCCGGTCGAAGTCGGAAGTATTCCACCGGGAGCGAACATACCAAAGCGCGTGTTTGCCATCCAGATGATGAATACCGGGATTCATGTCAATATCCGTTTGCCCCTCGGGCGAATCCTCATCAGGATAGGTGTCGTGGAAGGGGCACTCGACGACCACATCCACACCACCCACAGCATCCACGATTTGTTTATAGCTGCCGAAATCCACCATGGCATAATAATGAATGGGAATGCCAAAATTGTATTCAATCGCAGCCTTGACAATCGCCGGTCCACCGCCCGGATATTGGGTCTTGACCCCACGCAGATACGTCGTGTTGATTTTGTCCAAACCCCAGTTGGGAATCCAGGCATAGTAGTCACGTGGAATGGAGATCAAGCTGACTGAGGGCACATCCGGGAAGATGGAGGCAATCATCATGACATCGGTGCGCGCCGTCTCCGTTCCGCCGCTGCGATCCATCCCCAATAACATGATATTGATCGTCCCCTTGGGCTGTCCGACCCGGGGGAAAGGCTCCGGCATGGGAAGCGTTGAAGTGACCACCACCGTCTCCGAGATGATCTGAGCTGGCGGCGGTAATACGATAGGAGCCGGGGTCGGTGTGATCGTGGGGGTTGGTGTGGGCGAAGGTGTAGCCGTTGGCGGCGGCGTCTGTGTAGGCGTAGCGGTCGGCGTCCACGTCGGCGGAATCACAATCGCTGTCGGCGTAGCCGTTGGGGGAATAGTGGATACTGGTGAAGGTGTCACCGTAACTAGCGCGACCCGAGGGGCATCCTCAGCCCAAGAACGCGCTCCCAGAACAATCAACACCAGCAACCCGGAAAAAATCAACCATTCAAAAATGCGAACCCAACGAGACATAGACCTTGCCATACCTTCTTCCGCGGCTTCCGAGATTCAAGGTCTCTAACCGCGCAACCATCATACCACGCTCTGGATGAAACGCAAAATTGCAAGGGGGTAGCGGGTGCGTTTCAACACCCCACCACGCTGGTGACATGGTGGGTTCTACCAGAAACCGCCATCAGCGTGCAATTCGGTCTTAACCCAGTCCAGTCCAGGCGGTGGTTTCTTAGTAAAATGGGGTAAAAATCTCAGGCGTCCCTACGGGACGCAGGAGAAAATTGATTTTTGTGATGGGGCAAAGCCCCATCACAAAAATCAATCAAAGAGAAGGTATTTGCATGCTAGTCATCTTGCTTTTGCCCCAAAACTGAAACGCCTCCGGGGGTAGATCCCATATACGCGTCGTCGCAACGAGCCAAATTGTGCTATAATGTAGAGGTAATGGGGGTTTGAATGCCCCTGATAAGCCAACAAGCCGGGTGAGATTATGAACTCAAAGCGGGGAAAGACCTCTCAGATTATTTTCGTTGTGATCACGATTGTCCTGCTGTTAAGCATGATTCTAAGTATGGTGGTGTCTCTGTTACAGAACTAAACCTACGCAACTGGTGGGTTGAGCATGATGGTGACGCGCGCGGTTGGCTTTGCGGCAGCAAGGCAACGCGAGCACACCAGCAATGGACCTATAAAGCCGTGTTTCCGGATCCTAAAAATCGTCTGTGGCAAAAGTCCTCTCGCATAACACAGAAATCTCATGGTGAGAACACCATCACCGCAAAAGGAGCAGCGATGTCAGATTACATGCCAGGTAACCTAGCCCTGCGAGAATTCCACATATCGCACAACGCCCGTGATCGCTATGGGGTCGAAGACACGCTTTTCGCCCTCAATGGCAATGTTATCTTCGCCAATTTCCACGCGGCGCGGGAATTGGCACAAAAGATCAACGCCCGGCGCGATTTGCTCGCTTTTCCTGAACAGGCGGTGGGCGCCGGGCAACTCAACGCTATGGGGCTGATTGATGAAATCATGCACCATACCATTGATCTGTACCAACAAGAGCGTGCACCACAAGTCATGGCGCAGGCGCTCGCCTTTTTGGAAGCCCGCATGGGCAAGGCCGCGCTCGATGAAGTTTTGACAATATTCGCGACGACTTATCCCACTACTGCCGTTTATCGGGGGGCATTAAGCGCAGAAGCCTATCTCGCCGGGGCAACGGGAGACACTTCCCACCGCGAGGTTGTTCTCGAGGAGCTGCTACTCCTGTGGCTCAGCAATATCAATCCGGCACGGATGCCCTTCCTGGAGCTTTTCGATGATACGCCCCTGGAAGCCTTGCCCGCTTATTCTGAGATTCTCACGGGTTTACACGATTTCTTCGATACGCAACCACCGTTCGGACCGGATAATGAAAACCTGGTAGATATGCTCCTCGCGCCCATTCGCAAGGCGCCGCATTCGCTGGAAGCACAGTTGGAATTCATTCGCACCCGGTGGGTCACGCTCTTGGGGGCCTATCTTTACAGATTATTGAGCAGTCTCGATCTGTTGGCAGAAGAAAACAAGGCCTTCTTCGGCTTTGGGCCTGGGCCAGAGGCGCTCCTGCCCTTTGAGTTTGCGGGACAGGAGTTGGAAGTCGAGGCTTTCAGCCCGGATAGCGATTGGATGCCCCAGGTGGTCATCATCGCCAAAAACGCCTACGTCTGGCTCGATCAGCTCTCGAAGGAGTATGAGCAGCCCATCAACCGGCTGGACCAGATTCCCGACGCGGAGCTGGAGAAGTTGGCGAGTTGGGGTCTCACCGGGTTGTGGCTCATCGGGCTATGGGAACGCAGCAAGGCTTCTAAGCGCATCAAGCAAATCATGGGCAATGCCGACGCGGTCGCCTCAGCCTATTCGCTCTACGATTATCGCATCGCGGAAGACCTCGGCGGTGAGGCGGCTTATAACGACCTCAAAGCACGTGCCTGGAAACGGGGCATTCGCATGGGTAGCGATATGGTGCCCAATCATATGGGCATTGATTCCTCATGGGTGGTGTATCACCCCGACTGGTTCGTTCAACTGCCCTACAGCCCTTTCCCGAGCTACACCTTCAATGGCGAGGACCTCTGCGAAGACCCACGGGTCGGCATCCATCTGGAAGATCATTACTACACGCATAGCGATGCGGCGGTGGTGTTCAAACGGGTAGACCATTGGACCGGCGACGCGCGCTACATTTACCATGGTAACGATGGCACATCCATGCCCTGGAATGATACCGCACAGCTCAACTATCTCAATCCCGAAGTGCGCGAAGCCGTCATTCAAACCATTCTGGAAGTGGCGCGCCGCTCGCCCATCATTCGCTTCGATGCCGCCATGACGCTGGCAAAACGCCACTACCAACGGCTCTGGTATCCTGAGCCTGGAACCGGTGGTGATATCGCTTCACGGGCGGATTATGGGATGACCAAGGCGCAATTCGATGACGCCATACCGGAGGAATTCTGGCGCGAGGTGGTGGATCGTGTCGCGGTTGAATCCCCGGGCACCCTGCTGCTGGCGGAAGCGTTCTGGATGATGGAAGGATACTTCGTCCGCACACTGGGCATGCACCGCGTCTACAACAGCGCCTTCATGAACATGCTCCGCGACGAGAAGAACGCCGAATACCGCCAGCTCATCAAAAATACCCTGGAATTTGACCCGCAGATTCTCAAGCGCTATGTCAACTTTATGAACAATCCCGATGAAAAAACCGCCGTGGAGCAGTTCGGAAAGGGCGACAAGTACTTCGGAATCTGCACACTCATGGCAACGCTGCCCGGATTGCCGATGTTTGGCCATGGACAGGTGGAAGGTTACGCCGAGAAATACGGTATGGAATTCCGCCGCGCCTACTGGGAAGAGCATCCCGACCTCTGGTTGGTCGCGCGCCACGAACAACAGGTCTTCCCCTTGCTCCATAAACGTTACCTGTTTGCCGAAGTGGACCATTATCTACTTTTCGATTACTATACCCCAGAAGGCCGCGTGGATGAAAACGTCTTCGCCTATACCAACAAAGCAGGCGGAGAACATTCCCTGGTGATATATCACAACCGCTTTGCAGAAACGCGGGGATGGATTCATACCTCAGCTGCCTATGTGATCAAAGGCGCCGATGGTGAGAAAACACTGGTACAAAAGACAATCGCAGACGGGCTGGACATTCCGAACCGTCCGGATATGTATATCGTCTTCCGCGATGCGGCACATAACCTGGAATACCTGCGCAACTGCGCGGAGCTCCACAGCCGGGGCCTTTACACCGAGCTCCATGCCTATCAGGTCCATGTCTTCGTGGATTTCCACCTGCTCCAAGATAATGAGTGGGGGCACTACGGGCAATTAGCCGCCCATCTGCACGGGCGCGGCGTTCCCAGTATCGAGGAAGCCCTCCGCGAGCTCTTCCTGGAGCCCCTGCACGCCCCCTTGCGAATGTTGATCAGCGCGCCAGCATTCCGCTGGTTGGCAGAGGCACGCTTCGCTGCCCCAGATGACCGGGAGCGTGTCTCGGACCAGGTTGAAGCTAAGATGGAAGACCTGCTGGATGCGGCTAAGATCAGTAGCCAGGGGACCGGAGACCCCGAAGCGATTGCCCACGAAGTGCGCGAGAAACTGGCGACTATTCTGGCGCTTTCGGCGCTAGTTGAAAAGCCAGAGGCCGAAGCTGCTGAAGTTGACGAGACCGTAGATGCGCCGCAGGGCGAGGTCGCCGAGAGCACCGCTATTGAAACCGACGCCGAAATGCGCTTGCGACCGTTGCGGATGGTATTCGGCGCGGAAACCGCTCTCGCTGAGGGCCTGAAAGCCGATGACCCGGAAACTTTGGGGACACTTCTGGGGTGGCTCTTCCTGCACCCGTTGGGCAAAATTATGGATGCAGAGAACTATACTGCCATCACTGCTATCTGGATGGACGAGTGGCTATTGGGGAAAGTCTTCTCCAGCGCCCTGCAAGATACCGGACTGAAAACCGAGGACGCCCAGAGAGCCGCTGTCACCATCAAAATCCTGCTCGATTACCACGCCTGGCTGGATGCAGCGGTAACCGAGACCGGAGATAGCGCCTACGAGATGTTGCGCAGCATGTTGCAAGAACGCCCCATCCAGGCTTATCTGGGGGTGAATCGCTACGAAGGCATTCTGTGGTTCAACAAAGAGGCGCTAGAGCAGTTGTTGTGGTGGGTGTTGCTGCTGGCAACCGTGGAAACGCTCAGCGAGCCACATATCGCTGCCGCCGCTGCCGCGGAGGAAATTGCGCGGGTCAATAATCTGGTTCGCCGGGTAATTGAGGCCGAGGCAGTCTCGGAATACCAGGTAGCGAAGTTGTTGGAAGCCGCGCGCGCGCTCGACTAGTATCTGGTAAGCACACCGTCGTTCGTGGGAAGGTTAGCCCGCGAACGACGGTGTTTGTTGTACCAAGAGCTACAGCCTTTCCATGAAGCGCTGCAACCGTTCCAACCCTTTCTCAATGGTCGCCATCGAGGTGGCGTAGGAGAAGCGCACATTGGCATCCGCGCCGAAAGCCGCCCCGGGCACAATCGCCACATGGTATTCCTCCAATAACCGCTGAGAGAAATCCATGGAGCTCAAGCCAGTGGCAGCGATGTTGGGGAACAGATAGAACGCGCCCTCCGGTTTGGTGCAAGTCAGCCCGGGTAAGGTTTGCAGACCGGCAAAGAACACATCACGCCGTCGCTCAAACTCGCGACGCATGACTTCCACCTCATCCTGAGAGCCTTCGAGGGCTGCTATCGCGCCATACTGGGCAAAGGTTGTCGCGCCGGAGGTGGTGTGCGATTGAATATCAACAGCAGCCTTAATGACATGCGCCGGACCCGCCGCATATCCCAAGCGCCAACCCGTGGCGGCATAGGCTTTGCTGAAGCCATTGCAGGTTACTGTGAAATTGAAAATTTCTTCACCGAGACTGCCAATACTCACGTGCTCCACACCGTTATAGAGCAGTTTCTCATAAATCTCGTCGGAGAGCACAGCCACTTCATGGCGCACCAGCACTTCAGCCAATGCAGTCAGCTCCGCACGCGAGTAAATTGCCCCTGTGGGATTCGAGGGCGAATTGAGAATCAGCGCCCGCGTCCGTGGGGTGATGGCGGCTTCAAGCTGTTCGGGGGTAATTTTGAAAGCCGTTGCTTCGGTTGTGGGCATCAAAATGGGGACCGCCCGTGCCAGTTTGACGATTTCCGGATAGCTCACCCAATAGGGAGATGGGATCAGCGCCTCGTCGCCGCGACTCAATATCGCCAACAGAACATTGAGAATTGCCTGCTTGCCGCCCGTGGAAACGATGATCTGATTGGTCGAATATGACAGCGAGTTCTCGTCGCGCAGTTTCGCCGCAATCAATTCTTGCAGTTTGGGAAGACCACCAGCAGGCGCGTACTTTGTCTTCCCCTCATCCAGGGCGCGCTTGGCAGCTTCGCGAATATGCGCCGGCGTGTTGAAATCCGGTTCACCGACGGTGAAGTCACAGACATCTATACCAGAAGCGCGCAAAGCCTTGGCTCGCGCCGACAATGCCAGAGTTACGGAAGGCTCAATGGTCCAAGTTCGATCTGCTAATTGAATCACCTGTTGCTCCTTATTCGCCTGAGGCGATGATAATTGCCTCTCACTGTAGTAGGGAAAATCCCCTATGGGAAGTATCACGCATCACCCATTTTAGGTTACGCACTTCCAAAATGCCGATACATCCGATTGCGGTAGTTCAGACTGAGTCAGGCAAACGTGCTACGTTTGAGATGAGGCCTGTTACCTTTGGATACACGATAGAGTGTTGGTGGAAACTGGGAGAGGTTCTGCAAACAGACAAAGAGGATCTTTTTTATGTGTTTGGATACGGCGTCGGGTACGACGCCGTATCCAAACACATTTTTGTAAGGCAAAACCAGGAAAACATGCTACGTCGGATATAGGGTACTCTACGATCAATGACTTGTTTTATGCCCGTCAACTTTGACTTTGTTGTGAGCAATGCTAGGATTAGTTTGATGTCCGCTGAAAGTTACAATCAAAGCATGAGGGGAAAAGCCCGTTATGGAAAATCTAGATCAAGTTACTCAAGAGTTATTACTTCTGGTCGTGCAGTTCATTCCCAAGTTGATTGTCGCTTTGCTGACGTTTGGTGCAGCCCTTTTGCTGGCAAGGCCGGCAGCCAAAGCTGTACACCGGGGGTTGAGTCGGCGGGTAGAGACGCAAGGGCTTCCCCGTCTTATGGCAAGAATCACCCGCTGGGGCGTCATCATCGGGGGCACTATTGTTGCGCTTGAACAGGTGAATTTCAATGTGACCGGTTTTCTTGCCGGTCTGGGGGTGGCGGGGCTGACCATTGGTTTCGCATTGCAAGATATCACCCGCAACTTCGTTTCGGGGGTGTTATTGATGCTTCGCCAGCCCTTTGCTGTGAATGACTACGTTAATGCTGGCGGGTTTTCGGGCACGGTACTGGATATCAATACTCGGGATACGACCATCAAAGCCGATAACGGCGAGCTCGTGATCATTCCAAATATCAAGGTTTATGAGAACCCCATCACCAATTTTAGCCGCAGCAGCAACCGGCAACGGGTAGTCACATTGAACCTGCAAAACGAAGGTGATATAGAAGCCAGGTTAGACCAGTTACGTTCGACGATCCAGAACGTCCCCGGTATATTGGCGGACCCCGAGCCTACCGTATGGGCTGAGCGGTCATGGCATTCGACCGTGGCGGTAACTGTACGTTTCTGGATAGATACGCGGGTAGCGAACCTCCTCGAGGTACACTCCGCTGCAGTTTTGGCGCTCAATCGTGCGGCAAAGACAGTCCCACCCTCAGCCACTGTACCGTGACACTGGGATGGCTTAGCAACCACACTCATCCACAAATTCGGGATTCCGGTAGATCATTCGGGGAAACCAGAACAGGTCGTGCGAACAAACGAAGAGGGCCTTTTCTGTATTTGTGGGACGCGCTTCGCGCGTCCCACAAATACTCCTTATCAGGCCAAGCCAGATAGGTATGTTATAGTGGTTATGAAGCACCCCACAGCCAATCATTTGCCCTATACCCCGAAGATTCGTGAGAATGGCTTTCTGGGGTAAAATAGGAGGATATTAGCAGACCCTATGCGCGAGCAACGCGCGACCTTTGAAATTCTTGCATCCTCGAGGCCGAAGCGGCATAGGATAACGCAAGCCAAATTATCTTCACAGCAAAGGGGCATTATCATGAAACGAGCGGTGAGCATCAGTTTAGGCAGTTCCACGCGCGACAAACGTGTGGAGGTGGAATTATTAGGGGAGAAAGTCGTTATCGAGCGTATTGGCACCGATGGAGATGAAGCCAAAGCCATGGCACTCTATCGCGAGCTGGATGGCAAGGTAGATGCGTTCGGAATGGGCGGCATTGACCTGGTGATGGGCACCGTAGAACATGCCTATCCCATTCGGGCGGCATACCGGTTAATCAAAGATGTGCACAAAACACCCGTAGCCGACGGACGTGGCGTAAAGCACACTATCGAACGCCGTTGCATGACCTACGTTGAGGCGCAACTCGGTGCCGAACTACAACCCAAACGCGCCCTGCTCAATGTGGCTCTGGATCGTTATGGGATGGCGGAGAGCGTTGTTGAGGCGGGCTATGACACCGTTTTCGGCGATCTCCAATTTGCGTTGGGCATTCCGATTGCTCTCCACAGTTTGCGCGCGGTCAACAGGCTGGCATCCATCCTGGCGCCGCTTGTGGGACGATTTGCGCCCATCTCGATGATTGTCCCTATCGGCGCGAAGCAACACGCCTCCACACCCAAGTTCACCCGCTGGTACCAGTGGGCCACACTCATCGCTGGGGATTGCCATTACACGCGCCGGTATATGCCACCGGAACTCCCGGGGAAAACCGTCCTTACCAACACCACGACCGAAGCCGATGTGGAGATTTTCCGCAAAGCCGGTGTGCGCTATCTTGTTACGACTACCCCACGTTATGAAGGGCGCTCTTTCGGCACGAACATGCTCGAAGCTGCCCTGACTGCCGTCGCGGGCAAGGGGCGGCGCCTGACTCATGAGGAATTGCTGGAGATGTTTGAAGCGCTGGCGCTTTACCCACAGATTCAGGAACTCAATCCATGAGTGTGCTAGACACACTGGTGCTGGCGGGCGGAATCCCGACGCCAGAAGAACCCCTTTATGCTTTCACGCAGGGTGAAGCCAAAGCCCTCCTGCCACTGGCGGGCAAGCCGATGCTACAGTGGGTTTTGGATACGCTCACGGACGCACCGGGCGTGGGGCGAATCGTCATCGTGGGACTAGAGGAGCAGGCGACACCGGCCACTTCACACAAGATTGTTGCGCATGTGCCCAATGCCGGGTCGCTCTTTCAGAACGGGGTGGCGGGTCTGGCAAAACTGCGTGAGTTGGGCAATATCACGCCGCAGGTCATCATGTGTAGCGGGGATATTCCCCTTATCACCGCCGAGATGGTGGAATGGGGCATCGCGCAGTGTTCGGACCCGAGTGTGGATCTGTACCATTTCGACGTGCCGAGTGAGATCATGGAGGCGCGCTTTCCCGATTCGCGCCGCACCTTCATTCACTTCGCCAATGAAGATTTAGCAGGCGGGGATTTTCATATCATCGCACCAGATATGGTGAACCGGCACGCCGAGCTGTGGGATAGCTTGATTAACAATCGCAAAAACGCCCTGAAACAGGCGCTACGCTTAGGTCCCATGTTCTTCGTAAAACTGGCGCTGCGGCGCCTGCGCGTTGAGGAATTGGAGCGCCGCGCCGCACTTGGATTTGGGATTCAGGTACGTGTGGTGCGGTCAAAATATGCCGAGCTCGGTATGGATGTGGACAAGCCCGTGCAATTGGAGCTCTGCCGCCGAGAACTGGAGATGCGCCGGGCGTGATGGAGTCGCCCTGGCAGCGCCTGGCTACGCTGGATGCAGCCCTTTCGCACCGCGCCCTGCGCCTGGTACGTCGGCAACCCTGGCGCGGGATGGCAGTCTTCATCGCGCATACGGGCGATAGCCTGTTATGGTTGGTAGCGGGGCTGCTGCTGTGGTGGCTCGGGGGCAAGCTGACAGCGATGGGCACGCGCATCATCATCACGGTATTGCTCACCGGTGCGCTCAGCGGTGCTCTGAAATTGCTCTTCCGCCGCCGGCGTCCACAGGCAGAACCGCGGGGCTTCTTCCTACGCTATGACCGGCATGGTTTCCCCTCAGGACATGCGACGCGCGTCGGGGGGCTGATGCTGGTATTGGGGACGATGTTGCCGCCATGGGGGGCGGCATTACTGGCCGTCTGGGGCATTACTGTATGCGCCAGCCGTGTTGCACTGGGGTTGCACTTTGCGGGCGATATCGGCGGCGGATTGTTGTTTGGCTGGTTACTGGGGCTGCTGTTGCTCGGTTGGTTGCGATAAGTTACGGCTTAAATTACGCTTCAGAACGGTTTCTTTTGTGTCCTGGAGGCTATCATGAACCTTTCGCGTTGCCCGGCATGTGGCGCCTCTGTGCCGCCAGAAACGACGCAATGTCCCTATTGCCACAGCTATTTCACTCAGGGAGGCGCCGCCTCCCCAGCTCAAAGTACCACCGAGTTCAAGGGATTCACCTTTGAGCGGCGCGCGGAACCGAACGAACAAGCTTTCACCCTGGCCGTGCCCAAAGGCTGGCTGATGGTAGGCGGGGTCGTGCGCGCCAATCACATGCAGCAAACCGTCAACGCACAGACAATAGCTGCCAAGGTGGACTTTGCGGTTAAGCGCGATACTGAGGGTTCAGTGATGATCCGCTGGGCGCCCGAAGTAAAGTACTGTGATATGCGCGGCATGCCGGCGGCAATGTTTTTCCCCCAAGGGAGCCAATACAACGGCATGGTCGTCTGGCCGCTCATGTCGGGAGCGGAATTTCTGGTGCGGATGGTTTTCCCCTGGGCACATCCACAGGCACAAGGGGGGCAGATGATTCGGCAGCAAGCGCAACCGCTGATGGTCGAACACTTCAAACGTGAGGCCGCCAAACTCGGGGGGACAACGCCATTCCAGTATGATGGCGGCGAAGCGGTATTCCAATACACCGAAAACGGCATACGCTTTGAGGAACATGCCTTTACCTGTATCGAATATATGGGACCCGTGGCAGGCGGCATGTGGAGTAATAAGAATACGGTGCTGCTACGCGCCCCGGCGGGGGAATACGAGCGCTGGGAGCCGGTGCTCAAGCACATCTGGACTTCTGGTGAGCTAAATCTGCAATGGATGGCGTCTGAGCAAGCCAGCCAAGAGATGCTCACGCACGCCTTTATGAATGCGCAGCAAGCCGAGCAAGCCCGTGCGCGCAGGGCTTTGGAAATCCAACGGGACCTGCAGCGTATCAGCCAGGAGATCGTAGAACACCAGCGATTGACCCATGCCGAAATTCGTAACGACGGTTATCTGCTACTTACCGGGCAAGAGGAATACGTCAACCCCATCACTAAGCAGGTGGATACCGGATCGAATGAGTGGCGACACCGCTGGGTGACGGCTAACAACGAGGAATTCTACACCGATGATACATCCTTCAACCCCAACAATGATGACCGTCTGAATCAGGTCAAGTGGGAATACACGCCTGTACGCCCACGGTTTCCACAGTAAGGATGCCATCGCGGCACAAATCTGATAGGCCACCCCACGTGATTCACTTCCAGACACGTGGGGCGGTTTACAATACCCGTTTCTCAGCCGCGAATCGCCAGTTCCAAACTGCGGGTCAAGGCTTGCAGGTGGCGATCAATGATGGCAACGCTATCAGTCTCAGGCGATTCCAGCACGTCAGACCAGATATCGCGGAGTGTGGTCGCCAAACGATCCTCAATCATACCCCATAAGGGGACGCTATGAAACGAACGGCTATCTACCAGACCACGCACCAGAGAATTGAGTGATGCATGGAAGGGTACAGAAGCCGCCGAGAGGGCGGAGAGACGCGCGGGTAACTTGCCCGCCTCTGGTGCGTAACGCTGCATCGCACGTGCTTCGGTCAGAAAGCGAATGAGCTTGAGAGCATCCCGAACATTACGACTATGCTCCCAAATTACCAGGTGTGAACCGCCCACATAAGGCACACCCGGCGGCGGGGTCACACCGATATTGGCGCGCAATTCCGGAGTCAGGTGTGGGTTATCCCATAGCCAGGCGCCGGAAAGCGTCACCGCAGCCTGTCCGTGACTGAAACAATCATCGGCCTCGATAATCGCGAGATGATGCGCTTGAGGCGGCATGAAACGCCCCAAGCCAAAATAATCCCGGAATCCGGCGCGCGCCTCCGGCGTGTTGAAAAGCAATCCCTTGCCATCAGAGCTGACAAAGTCACCGCCATATCCCCAGACCCACACCGCGAGATTGTGCAGCGTAATCCAGCTACGACGCGTGGGGATGACCCAGGGAAGTTCCGGACCAGCCTGCTGCAGCCGGCTCAACGTTTCCTCAAGCGCCGCGAAACTGACGAAGGCTTCAGCCTCGTCAATATCCGCCCGTGCCAGCAAGTCTCGACGGTAGAAGAGCAAACGCGCATCCACCATCCAGGGAATGCCCCAAATATCCCCGGAGCCAGAAAGTCCCGCACTCTTCCAAAGCGAAGGAATGAAATCCTGAGGCGAGCCTAAGGCGCGCAAATCCAGCCCCGTGAATGGACGGATACCATGCATCCCCACAAGATCGCCCATCCAGGTGCTCCCAATCTCCGAAACGTCGGGGCCTTTACGGTAAATGGCAATCTTGACCATCTCATCCCATGCAGCCTCCCATTGAATGCATTCGAGCTGCACTCGGATGCCCGTCCGCGCGCGAAACTCGGTCAACAGGGTTTCGAGCACCGCGTTCGAGGCATCGGATGACAAGACCCAAAACACAAGTTCTGCCATCTACTCACCCCCCATTCTGGCGTAGCACACTTGCGTTCACCTCACCCCAATTCCACTACAACCTGATGGACACCTGCGTCGGCAAAGATGGGCAGCCCCGTACCCGCCACCGGCATACCATCCACCCATATCCTTTTTACACCCCGGCACACATGCTGGGGGTTTCGCACCTCAATCTCGTATGTGGCATCACGGAAGACACGCCGCATTCTAAAACCTTCCCAACTGGCAGGAATGCACGGATCAATTTCCAGTCCAGTATATGTCGGTCGCACACCGAGGATGTATTGCACTCCTGCCTGATAGGCCCACGATGCCGTACCCGTTAGCCAGCCATTGCGCGCCAGACCAAATTGCGGGTGTTCATCCGCCAGAATGTTCTGCGGATACACATACGGCTCGCTCTCATAAACCTCGATCCGCTCATTCTTCGCCGCAGGGTTGATTTGCTCATAATAGGCGAAAGCGCGGTCGCCACGCCCGATCAAGGTTTCAGCAATCATCACCCAGGGGTTGGCATGCAGGAAAATGCCGCCGTTTTCCTTAGCGCCCGGTGGATATGTGGTCACCCCACCCTTATGGGGATCGTAGCCGTTGAAGCCCGGGGCGCTGAGTTTGATGCCATTAGCGGTGTTCAGGCGCTCGTAGACGGCATCCAAAGCCATCCGCGCCCGCTCCTCGGTTGCAAAACCCGAGATTATGGGCCAACTCTGCCCGTTAGCGTAAATCTGACCTTGAGCGTTGTTATGCGCTCCGAGGGGTGCCCCATCCGCGTCAAAATAACGCACATACCACGAGCCATCCCATGCGACCGCATTGACGCGCTCAGCCATCTCTGAATAGTATAGCATAAAAATCGCAGCAGTGTCCACATCTCCCCGGAATTTGGCAAGGGTAGCCAATTCCAGCAGCGCCTTGCCGTAAAGATTGGCATTGAATAGCGATTCGGCTCCGGTCCGGAGATTGACCGTATCGTTCCAGTCGGCAAAGCCCAACAGCGGCAAGCCATGCGCCCCCACATGCGTGCGGGTGAAGTGTACGGCACGCTGCAAGTGCTCCCATACCGGTGCGCTTTCGAGCGCTTCACCGGTTTTGGCCTTGTCGTAGAAGGGAATGTTCTGGTCGAGAAAAGCCAGGTCGCCAGTCTCCTTTAGATAAGCCGTCACTGCCAGCACAATCCATAAGTGATCGTCGCCGTAGAACTTGGGGCGATCCTCCATCTCTGCAGCGTCGCCACGACTGGCAATCATGGTCAGGGGGTTGAACTGGTGCATCGCCGAACCATCCCGCAATTGGACGTGCAGCAGTTTCTCCAGCAAGGCTTTGACGCGCTCCGGCGCATTAACAACCGCTCCCATCATGTCCTGCGAGGTATCTCGGAAACCAATGCCTCGCGCACCAAAACCGAGCTGGTAGAGCGAGAGATAGCGCGACCAATTCAAGGTCGTGAAGACCTGGCGCGGATTGTGGACGTTGAGCATGGCATTCATCGCGGCGCTCGGCGTTGCCACTTGCATGCGGCTCAAATACCCATCCCAGAAGCGCGCCAGGGCAGTCAGAGCGGCTTCAGCGGCGGCAGGGTCGCGGTAACAGATAATGTTAGGCTGGGCAGCCGCGAAACTATCAGCCTGACCGAGCTGGGTTACAAAGACACGCGTCTCGCCAGGGGCCAGCTCTCCCAGAGAGAGCAGGAGCGCGGCAATATTATCGCCACGCAAGGCTTCGTAGTCGCTGAATGTGGGCTGTTGTAACGCCTGCGGCGCGGCCCAGGTACCATAACGTCCCAGAAAACGTGCGCGGTCGGATTCAAAAGCGCTCACGGGCAAGCTCGCCGTGAAATAGTTCACCTTGCTATCCCGATACATAAAGGGATATTGCAGGAGGGTCTTGTAACCCTGACCCTCATCCACAATCCGGCTGGTCATCGTCTGGGGGACCCAATCCGCATTGGTCAGCTGCTTTAGCGCATCGGGATGGGTATATTCCACCACAGGAATCGCCTCCAGGGTCACGGGTGTCGCGCGCAGATTGGTCACCCGTACCAGACGGAGCTCCTGCGTGCCCCCTTCCGGCACGAAGATGGTGACATCAGTGCGAATGCCAAGCATCTCGGAGGTGATACGGTTATAACCGAGCCCCACTCTGCAGGAAAAGGCAGTGTAGGGGGTGAGCGCCGGGGTATAGAAGGGTGAGAAAACGCGATAACCCTCACCCTCCGGAAAACGCAGGTAGAGCGTGGCGCCCTTAAAATCGGCATCCGGCAGTTGCGCGATGTACTTGGTAATACGGTTGAGCGCGGGATCCCCCTTACACAGGACCACCCCACCCGTGTGGTCCACAAAGCCGCCAAAAGCCAGCGTTCCAATATAGTTAATCCACTTCACCGGCGTTTTGGGGTCAGTAATGACGTATTCGCGAGCCGCAGCATCAAAATAGCCGTAGTTCATCTACAAATTCCTCCTGGGTCACCCCAAAACGGCCTCGACGACCACCTCTTTCTGCCCCGTTACAGGCAGGGGGATAATTGTCCCCACAACCGCTTTGCCATCCACACGCAAGGAGACGGTATTGCCCGGACCCTGCCGCTTGACCGTGATATGATAAGTCACACCCCGGAACAGGCGCGTCACGGTGAATCCCTCCCACGCAGCAGGAATGACCGGCGCGAGTTCCAGGCCATCGAAAGTAGGGCGAATTCCCAAAATCCACTGGGTAATCGCCACATAATTCCACGCCGCCGTGCCAGAAAGCCAGGAGTTTTTCGCCTCGCCATGCGTCGGCGCATCTTTGCCGGCAATCATCTGAGCATAGACATAAGGTTCGCAGCGATGTACGTCGCTGATAGCCTCTCGAGCCGAGGGGTTGATGCGCGTGTAGTAATCGAAAGCCCGGTCGCCGCGTCCCAGGACCGCCTCAGCAATCATGATCCACGGGTTAGTATGGCAGAAAACGCCAGCATTTTCTTTGTAGCCCGGTGGATAGGAGGTAATCTCGCCTAATTCAATGTGATAGCGTGTATATGGTGGCTGATTCAACACAATGCCGTGCGAGGTAGCGAGGCGCGCTTCTACCGAAGCAAGCGCCTGCGCCGCTAAACCAGAATCCACGCCGATACGCGCCATCACGCACATTCCCTGCGGCTCGATGAAGATTTGACCCTCATCGCATTCGGCAGAGCCCACCTTCGCGCCGAAATGGTCATAGGCACGCAAGAACCAGGCGCCATCCCAACCGTGCTGTTCCACCGTCCGCGCCATGCGCATGGCGGCTTCGACCAACCAGGCTTCATCCGCGGGTTGCCCGTGGCGATAGGCAATCGCAGCCAGTTCTTCTGCGGCTAACACAAACAATCCGCCAATAAAGACCGATTCTGCCGTCTTGCCGTCCTGGCTCTGCAACACCTGGAAGGATTGGCCCGGTTCATCGGAGAAAGTATTCAGGTTGAGGCAATCGTTCCAATCGGCGTGTCCGATGAGGGGCAAACCGTGGGGTCCCAAGCGGTCCAGGGTATAACGCGCGGCGCGCTGCAAGTGCTCATAAAGCGGCGTTTCGGTGCCGGGTTGGTTATCGTAGGGTGTCATCGCCTCCAAGAGCGTCCAATCGCCCGTCTCCCGCAGATACGCCCCCACACCCAGAATCAACCAAAGGGGGTCGTCGTTGAAGCCCCCCCCTACCGCGTCATTGCCGCGCTTGGTCAGCGGTTGGTACTGATGGTAAGCGCCTCCATCGGGCAACTGGGTTGCGGCGATATCGAGGATACGCTCGCGCGCCCGCTCGGGCGCCATGTGAACAAAACCCAGCAAATCCTGGTTGGAATCACGGAAACCCATTCCTCGCCCCATGCCAGATTCGAAGTAAGAGGCAGAACGGGACATATTGAAGGTGATCATGCATTGGTAGGCATTCCAAATGTTGACCATCCGATTCGTATGCGCATCGGGTGTGACAACTGCCAAACGTCCCAGCAAACCCTCCCAATACATGCGTAACGCTTCAAAGGCGGCTTCCACAGTGGTGGGATCGAGATAGCGTGCGATGATCGGCTTAACCGTTGTCTTGTTAATAACTTGCAGCGCTGAATCAGCGAATTTGGCATCGCGGGGATTCTCATGATAGCCCAAAACGAAGAGCACTTCCTGTGACTCACCCGGTGCAAGTTCCAGTTTTACATGGTGAGAACCAACCGGCGCCCATCCCAGAGCGATGGAGTTGTGCGCCGAGCCCTCGACAACAACCTGTGGCGCACCCCACCCCCGGTAAGGTCCCAGAAAGGCTTCGCGCTGTGTATCGAAGCCCGCCAGAGGCGCGGAGCAGGCGAAGTACGCAAAGTGGTCCCGGCGCTCGCGATACTCGGTCTTGTGATAAATGACGCCGTCTTCTACCTCAACTTCGCCAATGCTAAAGTTGCGCTGGAAGTTGGTGGCATCGTCTTGCGCATCCCAGAGCGCAAATTCCACGGCAGAAAATAGCGAGAGTTGCGCAGTTTCCGTACGATGATTGGTGACTTTGACCTGCCAGATTTCCAGGTTTTGATCCAGGGGAACAAAATAGCGGATCTCCGTAGCGATGCCGGCGTGGGCAGAGTCAATGACCGTGTAGCCCATTCCATGGCGACAGGTGTAGTTCTCCAGGGGCGTTTGAGTGGGTTGCCAGGTAGGCGACCAAAATGCGCCGGAGGTATCATCGCGCAGATAGAGATAACGCCCGCCAGTATCCAGGGGGACGTTGTTATAGCGATAGCGCGTAAGGCGTCGCAGACGAGCATCGCGATAGAAGGAATAGCCGCCAGCCGTGTTTGAAATCAGACCAAAATACTCCTGACTTCCCAGATAATTGATCCAAGGCAGCGGCGTATCCGGACGCGTAATAACATACTCTCGCCGTTCATCATCAAAATAACCGTAGCGCATGAAATACCTCCCAAGAAAAATCACAAATTTCAGGTCTCAGGTTTCAGCTCTCAAAGAATGCAGCGGAAAGAATCGCAATCCAATCAGCCCAGATGCGCCCCGCAGGATTCCCGCACGATCAACTGTGTCGGCAAAATAATACGCCGGGGTCCGGAGTCAGGATGCTCGATGATGTGCAACAGGGCCTCAACCGCCAGCTCACCCAAAGCAATAATCGGTTGTTTCATCGTAGTCAACGGAGGTTCGGTACGCGCAGCAGCTGGCGTGTCATCAAAGCCTACAATGGCGATGTCCTGGGGTATACGCAGTCCAGCCTCACGCAGCACGCGTAAGGCGCCCACCGCCATGGTATCACTGGCAACAAAGACGGCATCCGGGTGGAGGGGGAGTAGTTGCCGCATGGCTGCTACGCCGCCTTCCTCAGAAAAGCCTCCATCCACAATGAATTCCGGGAGTACGGGCAAACCATGTTCGCGCAGAGCAATCTCGTACCCCCGCAGCCGGTCTACACCGGCAATGGTATCAGACATGCCAGTGATGGTCGCAATGCGCCGGCGCCCCAACTGAAACAGATGCTCCACCGCCGTTTGAGCGCTGGAGATATTGTCCACGTCTACATAGTTTACCACCGGGACGCTGGGATGCCGGCCCACCAAAACAAAGGGCAAGGTTGAGGCGCCCAGGGCAGTGATAAGAGGATCTGTCAATACCATTGAGGAAACAATAACGCCATCCAATAAACCATTGTGCAACACCTTGCTCATAAAGCGCAATTCATCTTCCGGGTCAGCCAGCCACAATGTCACCGCATAGTCGAAACTATTGCAAGCCGTTGAGACTCCTTGCAGCAAAATGGGAAAATAGGGATCGGAAAAAAGTTCCGTCACCCGTTTGGGAATGATCACGCCCAGGACATGCGTTCGCCCAGCAGCCAGGCTGCGCGCAATTGCATTGGGCTGATAATTGAGTCTACGTACAACTTCCAGTACCCGCATACGGGTCTTGTCACTGACATGCGGATCATTGTTGACAACCCGGGAAATGGTGGAGCGTGAAGCACCGCTCAAGCGAGCAATCTCTTCAAGTGTGACCATATTTAGCTCCTCTGAGAACCGAAGACTAGCAAGCCCACAACAAGGCAAACATTATTCTACAGACGTGGGGAATTGCCGGTTCATGACGCTTCCCCCAGGTTCATTCCGCCACAAAACGATGGCGGCGAAAGTCAGTGAAAATGGGCGCGCATCATATCGGGAGCGCTCCCAATTTCATTATATAGTCTTTTTAAGCGATGTCAACTTTACGGAGAGCATTACCTGAATCGCCCGTGAGTCAGACAACGAAAAACCGTCCGGCAATTTCTTGCCGGACGGTTGAGCGGGTAAAGGGATTCGAACCCTTGACATCTTGCTTGGGAAGCAAGCGTTCTACCACTGAACTATACCCGCAATTTCACTTTAGTATTAAAGATTATAGCACAGACAGACGATTTGACAAGGTTCACCCTGCAGGTAATTGTTCAGCATTCTCCCGCTTACCACAATGAAGAGCGGCTAAAGCCGCGATTTTAGAGAGTGTTTTTGGCTGACACGCGAGCGCGTCAGCCAAAAACACTCCTTATAGCGGGCTTTAGCCCGAAATTTGTGCCCCACGACGGAAGTCTGAACAGTTACCCATTGGCAAGCTGTGGTATGATACAGGCATGGATGCCAGTTTACAACGCAAACTCCGCCGTCTGGGTGCGGTCAAAGGTGTGCAAAACCTTAAACCTGCCAGCATGCAACAGCCTGTTGAAATGCTTGCAGCGCCCTCGACGACTTCGAAAGCGCCTCTTCCAGGGGGGGAAATCAACACGCCTCGCGGCAACGCCTGGATATGGCGACGCCATTACCCAGCGGCAACTTATCATGGCCATTACAGGCTGGGAGAGCTGGCAAATCTTGACCGACAAGCGCTCGCGTTGCTTGGTGGCGCAAACCTGGGTACGCGAATCGCGTTTCTCGACACCGAAACCACCGGGTTGGCAGGCGGCGCGGGCACCCTGGTGTTTCTCACGGGGGTCGGCGTCTGGGAAAGCGATGGAATCACCCTTCACCTGGTTTTCCTACGCGACCCCGATGAGGAACCGGCAGCCCTGGATTATCTTGCCAACCTGCTGCAAGGCTGCACCGGCTTAGTCACCTTCAACGGCGCAGGCTTTGATCTGCCACTCCTGGAAAGTCGCTTTATCCTACAGCGAATGGTACCGGGTTGGGGTACCCTACCCCATCTGGATCTACTCACGGTAGCGCGACTGCTCTGGCGAGAACACCTTCCCTCACGGCGATTGGGAATGTTGGAAACGGAACTTCTCGGCATCAACCGCACCGAGACTGACCTGCCCTCGTGGTTGATTCCCAGCGCCTATCGCGAATATCTTCTCACCGGGCGCACGGATGAAATTCGGCGCATCTTTTACCACAACGAAGTGGATGTTCTTAGCATGGTGACACTGCTCGTGCACTGCGCTCAGCGTATGCAAGCGCCCGAGACATTCGCCCTGGCAGCGGGGGAATGGGTAGGCATAGGGCGGCTCTACGAACGTGCCGGTCAGATTCAGGAGGCCGAGACTGCCTGGCAGCGAGCACTCGAAGAGGACACGCTCCCTACGGATGTGGCAACACGTCTATGGCAAACGCTGGCGCACCGCCGAAAACAGAACGGCGAATGGGAAGCCGCACTGGAGATTTGGGAATGCTGGGCGAATCGCCTGCCCCGTGCTATCGAGCCGTTGATTGAGCGCGCCAAGGTTTTCGAGTGGCTAAGGCGCGACCCAGTCGCAGCGCTGCGTGAAACCGAACGCGCGCTCGAGCGCGCGGGCACACTGACCCGCGGCATCGCGCGCGAAGAAATCCTTGGGGAACTACGTCATCGCGAAGCCCGACTGCGACGCAAGCTGAGCACCCAGGGTTGCTGAGCGGTACGCAACCGCTAACAAATTTCCCATTTCTACGCCTTTGAGTATAATCTGAAGACACAGGTATTGCACGACACATTCTGCAAATACACAAGGTGAGCGCCGAACAAGGGCTGCTCAAAGCCGGTTTTATCGCATCGCGCAGTGAGTCCTGCTTTTGAAGGAGCAATGGATGGAAATCTCGTGGTATGGACTAGGCTGTTTTCGCATTATCGAGCGGGGCTACCCCGCCATCATCACCGACCCTTTCGATGAGGAAACCAGCGGCTATGCCTTGCCGCGCGCCCGGGCAGAAATTGTGACCCTGAGCCAACCCGTGGAGGACCCACGCGAAGTAGCTTGGGCACGCTTTCGCGGTCCAACGCGCACGCTGGCAAGTCCTGGCGAATACGAAATCGGAGGAATCTTTATCACGGCAATCCCTTCATTCCGTGATCGCCAAAAAGGCGCAGAACACGGTCAAAATATCATTCACACCTATGATTTGGGGGCATTTACTGTCTGTCATCTGGGAGAATTGGGGCACGTACCCAGCCAATCGCGCATCGAGGGACTGGGGACCGTCCATGTATTGTTAGTCCCGGTGGGGATTCCCAATGGACTAACGCCATCTATGGCATCGGAAGTCGTGAGCCTCATTGAACCGAATATTGTCATCCCGATGAACTACAAAACCCCTGGCCTGGCGCTTGAGCGCCAACCGGTGGACCGCTTTCTCAAGGAGATGGGGGTGACCAATCCTGATATCCAGACCAGTCTCAAGCTGACCTCCACCGCCATGCCGGAAGAAACACAGATTATTTTGCTGGAGCCGCAAAAAGGTAACGGGGCATAATCAAATCAGGAGAACGAGCGATGTTCAAACGATTGTTGTTGAGGGGATTGGCAATCTTGATGGTGCTCAACCTGTTGGCGAGCTGTAACACACAGGAAGCCGTGACGCCGGTGGACCTTGAAGCGATTCAGGCGCAGATGGATGCTGGAGAAGTCAATGCAGCGCTCAAAGCCTTGGAAGCAGCGGTGAAACAAGAGCCGGAGAATGCCGAGGCGCATTTTCTGTTAGGAGTAGCCTATTTCAAAACCGGCGCGTATGAAAAGGCACGGGAAATCTTCAACCACACCCTGGAACTGGACCCAGAGCGCGCCGCCGCAGTCCATCACAATCTGGGGGCGCTTGCCATCCAGATGGAAGACCTTGAGACCGCGGTCAACGAATTCAAGGTGGCGCTGGAAATCGAACCCGACGATCCCGATACCCACTATCAGCTCGGGGCCGCGTACTTGCTACAATCGCTCCCGACAGATGAAAGCTCGGCTCCGGTACAAGAGAAACTGGAATTGGCACGCGAGGAATTCGAGCGTGCCTGGGAGCTGGCTCCGGGTAAGGTAGAAGTGTTGGTCGGTCTGGGGAATGTCCATCTATTAGAGGGAAACCTGACACAAGCCATAGAAGTCCTCGAGGAGGCGGTTGCCACAGCGCCAGAAATGCCAGAAGCGTTGTTCGCATTGGGGCGCATCTACGCCCTGACGAACAACTTCGATGGCGCGCGAGAAATGCTGGAGCGCTGCCTGGCAGCCAATCCCCCAGAGGTCTGGGCACAGCAAGCTCAGGAATTGCTGGAGTTATTGCCGGAATAACTCCAGGAAAGATAAATCTGTATGAACAAGCCCGTCAAACTGCTCATGAGTTGGAATATTCGCTCAGGCCGGGAGGAGTCGTACCTGCAATTTATTACCCAGGAGTTCCCCGAATCCATGATCAAAGCGCACCTGCAACCCTCCGAGGCATGGTATACCATTTATGGGAATTGGCCTGAGGTGACCATGGGTTTCATCGCCGACGATTTGGATACCCTGAGGACTTTTCTGAATTCGGATACCTGGGCAAAGTTACGGCGCAAGCTTGCCGCATTTATCAAGGATTATCGCTATCGCGTTGTGCCACTCCGAGGCGGCTTTCAGTTCTAAGCCCGATTCAGTAGGCTGCAAGTAGCGGGCGCGTTTCGAAGATGGTTGATTTTTCGCGGCGGGGCAAAACCCCGCCGCGAAAAATCAACCAAGGGCAAGTATTTACAGGATAGCCGCCTTTACTTTACCCCGGAGTTGAAACGTCCTCCCAGAATCCTCACTCGGCATCCACCAGAGCCATCACTGCGGCTTGCAGCTCCTCAATATTGGGTGCGCCCGCGCGCCCATAGGTTGGGGTCCCATCCCCAGCAACGACAAAAAAGGTGGGCACGCCGTAAACCCGCCAGGCGGATGCCAAGGGCTGCACAATAGGGTCTTTGACATCCAGGCGCAAAACAGTGGCGTAATCTTGCAGTTCGGCTTCCAGACGGTCCACTTTGGGTTTAGAAATCAGGCAAATGCTGCATGAATTGGAGTAGAACTCCACCAGCACCGGACGCCCGGTTTGCAGCTGCGCCTGCAACGCCTCGGTTGAAGCAAAAGTCTGGCGCGGGGTGTGCAAAATCAGGTAAGCCAGGGCCAACCCCAAGACCACCAGGATAACCAGCCAATTCTCCTTCCAAAAAACGCGCCAGGCGCCAGGTTTTTGCACATTCTCATCGGTCATGATATGCTCCACAAATATCTTTCCAACGTATCATTCTGTTTCCGGGCACTCGCCCAGATAGGGCGTCAGATGCTGCTCCAATAGGCTGGCAGAAACGGCGCCAGGCCAAAAACCCAGGAGCTCTCCGCGACAGCCAACGAAGTACGAAGCCGGCAATCCTACGACACCGTAGGCGGTGGCCGTTTTACCTGCTGTATCCAACAACACCGGAAAAGAGAGCTCCGCATCAGCCACAAAAGAGGCCACGCTATTTGAGTCCTCCTGGTAATTAACACCCAAAACAACCAGGCCTTCTGCCTGGTGCGCTTGATAGTACAGTTCGAGAGAAGCCATCTCCGAACGGCAGGCAGGGCACCAGGTAGCCCAGAAATTGAGCAACACAACCTTGCCACGATAATCTTGCAGGCTGACCGTATCCCCATCAAGGGTCGTCAACTGGAAGTCGGCAGCCAGCGGATGCTCAAGGGTAGGAGGGCTAAGGGGTTCCTGGATAGCGGCAACGGATTCCTGCTGCGTAGCACGACAGCCGGCAAGCATCAAAAACCCTAGCAGACATAATACCGGAAGAAAACGGCGCAACAGCTCCTCCACCCAAAAGAACAAGTTACAAAATGCCCGTCGAAGCTCCCTTCGACGGGCAGATTCAGCCATGCGGCAGATTTATTCGCCCGCGCTACCACCAGGCATATTGGGTAGAGGTTGGTCCTCGACAACACGATAGCTATGTGTAATCTTGACGGTTGGACGCAACATCGCCATCACCGAACAATACTTCTCCTCAGAGAGCCCGATGGCGCGCTCCACAGCTTCTCCACTCAAGCCCTGCCCATAGAGCACATATTCCAGATGAATGTGGGTGTAAATCATCGGATGCTTATCCGCCTGTTCAGCAGTCACGTTAACCTGCATGCCGGTGAATGGTTGGCGCTTCTTGCTCAAAATCGAAATCACATCCATGCCGCTGCAACCGGCAACACTCAGCAATATCAGCTCCATGGGTGCAGGTCCGGAATGCGTACCAGTCGGCGGCCTGACGCCATCAATGATAATCGCCGGTCCATCATTTGCCTCACCAGTGAGGCGAAGTGCCGGACCAATCCACGTTACTTTTGCCTTTGCCATAATTTTATCCTCCAACTTTATTTGGTATGAGGGATGACGCAGATGAATTTCAGCGTCTTCTCACCTGTATTGCGATAGCCATGCAGCTCGTCTGGGGGGATGAAAATCGCCCGTCCCGGCAGAAGCGGCCGTTCACCATCGGGACTGAGCAACAAACCCTCACCTTCCAGCGCATAAATCTCATGCTCCCAGGGGTGCGCATGTGGCGCGAAGGTCACTCCCGGTTCGACCTCAATCACCCGCATGGCGAAGTTTGGCGCGCCATCCTTCGCCGCGATGAGCCAACGAATGCCAATGCCCTCCTGAGCAGGCTCAAGTGGCACTTCGGAAGCGAATTTGACGAACATGGGTCCTCCTCAGTTATCGTCAGAAAAAGATATAGACTCCAGAGCGGTGCTACGCGGCTTGAGACTCGTCAGTCGGTTGCGGCTCAATTGGCTCCACCAGAAGAGGATCAGACAATTCGGGCCGGGCATCTGTAAAATCCTCCTCCCCCAGCGTCGAGACGCTCGAGAGCTTCTCCTCTTCAGCCAGTGAACCGGTCCCAATGCCAGTCTCTTCGGGAGCCTGGTCTGGCTCAGACACAGCTGCCCGAGGCAACTCGCGCCCCATCAGGGCGTAGATACCACACCAACCGACCGCTCCGGTGATGAAGACCAACAGCCCGATGAAGCCGAGCAAATTCCCGATCAGCCCAGAGATGAAGAGAAAGCCTAATAGCATGGCATAGATGCCAAGAATCACGCGCAGAAGCCGCTCCAGATCACCGACGTTCCGTCGTAACATGGTCACTCCTCCAGTTTTGCTAGATATTCACGCGCAGCAAGCGCTGCCTTGGTACCATCACTTACAGCAACCGTCACCTGTGCCACGTTATTCGCTCGAACATCACCAATTGCCATTAAACCCTCAACCCCGGTCCCCATGTGAGCATCGGTCTTGATATAGCCCCACTGATTCATCTCCACCAAATCGCCCAGGAACTTCGTATCAGGGCTGTAACCGACATAGATGAAAACCCCTTCGGTGGGAAACTCAATCACTTCGCCGGTGGCGCGGTTCTTCATCACAACCGCGGTCACCATTTTATCTCCCTTGATCTCCATCACCTGATGATTGAAATAGAAGGTGCTCTTGGGGTGATTCATCGTCCGCTCTTGTAGAATCTTCTCGGCAATCGAATAAGGCAGGAATTCAATAAAGGTGACGCTCTTGGCGTAGTTAAGCAGATTGAGGCCTTCCTGCAATCCCGAATTACCGGCACCGATAACAACGACATCCTTATCCCGAAAAAGGGGACCATCACAAGTGGCGCAATAGGAGAGGCCACGCCCGTAGAAGTCATCCTCACCGGGAATGTTGAGTTTCTTGGGTTTGCTGCCCGTAGCCAGCATAACCAACTTTGCCTCAAAAACCTCATCTGAGGCAGTGTGTACGCACAGTAAGCCCTTGCGCACCGGCTCAATGCGGTTCACTTCCTCAAACTCCAGAATCTCCGCGCCGAAGCGGACAGCCTGCTTCTGAAACAAATCCATCAAATCAGAACCCGCGATTCCTTCAGGAAAGCCGGGATAGTTTTCAATGCGATCTGTCGTCGCAGCCAGACCACCGACCGCAGATTTTTCGATGACCAGCGTCTTGATACCGTCGCGAGCCGCGTAAATCGCGGCGGTCAATCCAGAAGGGCCACCACCTACAATAATGAGATCGTAGCGTTCGCTGCCAGAATCACTTTTTGAAAGATCAGCGCCGAGTTTAAAATCGAACATTTTCGTCCTCCTGTATGAACTTATGAGAATGCTAATTCCATCTCAGCAATGAGCAGTCTTTAAGGTCTATTTTCACCCCAACTGCCAAGAAAAGCAAGTCTGCGACCGGGTAGGGTGCGTTCCAAATCTGGGGCGACAATCTCAAGCGCCCCTACGGGGCGCATAAAAAGGTGATTTTTAGCAGCGGGGCTTTGCCCCGCTGCTAAAAATCACTCAAAGAAAGGCATTTGCATGATAATCGGCTTGCTTTTTCCCCCAAGTTGAAACGCACCCACCGGGTATGGGACAGACTATCGGCTACAGAACACTTCATACCAGATGCAGCGCGCTTGCCTGACTCAAACCGGGTTGGGTCGGATAAACATGCCCGGTCTTCCTAACGCTTGCCCAACCGACGGGAAGGGGCTAAAGAGAGAGGCCCGGAAAAAGAACCGGACCTCCCCATCAAAAACCCCGCAAATCCTTTCTGGCTACGCCAGCACTGATTTGATGGTCTCGACAATCATGTTCTGCGGTGCACGGCCCTCAACCCGTCCTGTCTCATTGATAATGTTGAGAGGCACGCCCATGACGCCATAATGATCCGCAATGTCAGGGAATTCAGAAGCTTCAACCACCTCAGCCTGCACCCACTCACTGGCGACCGCCATGTCATAGGCCAATACAGCGGCTCCAGGACAATACGGGCAACCCGGCGTCACAAAGACCTGATAGTGCACGGGTTTATCGAGCGAAGCCAGATAGCTCGAGGTCGCCTCATCCAATTGAGCGGGAGCACCATGCCCCGCCGCCTGAATCCCGTGAACCAATGTAGAAAACTCATAGTTGGCGGGCAGACCAAAGAAACGCAAGCCATAGTCTTTTTCGCCCACAATCGCCAGCGCAGGCGCCTTATCAATACTATAAGCTGCGGCGGCATCCTTATCGACGTCTAACCGGTGAGTCTCCACGACAACCCTGGCAGAGGTCTCCGCCAGCTCCGTAATGAGCTCTTCAATAACACCGCAATATTCGCACTGATCCTCAGGCAACTTGAAGAAAACCAGACGAACTACGCTGGGCATCCCATCAAACAGTTCACGCACCTGTCCACTAATCTCATCATTCAGCAAAGCCATCGTAACCTACCTCCTGAAAAAGTCAGCCGTGAGTTTAATCCGGCAAGTGGCTGCATTGTAACATATTCTATAAAAATGTCAATTTAATAGATAAAAAAGAGTAAAACAAAATCTTGACTTTTGACACAATAAGGGTATGCTTAAAGCCAATACGGGAGCACCCAAACGCGTTACTTTGCTTGCAGCGTGCACATCATCACTTGTCATCCCACACAGGAGTCGTGAAGTGAATACTGCCGGTCATCATTCTTCCATCGTGTTTGAGGGAGTCATCGGCGTAGGCAAGACCACATTGGCGCGGCTTTTGCAGCCGCGGTTTCAGGCGATGCTCATTCTCGAAGCATTTGAGGAGAACCCTTTTCTATCCGATTTCTACAGCGATCGTGCCCGCTATGCATTTCAGACACAGATTTTTTTCCTGCTAAGCCGTTACCGCCAACAACAGCTCTTGGCGGCACACCAGCGACAGGGGGCGGTGCTGGCAGATTATCTATTTGCCAAGGACCGATTGTTTGCCCATCTCAATATCACAGGCGAGGAATTGACAATGTACGATCGCCTGTATGAAGCGCTGGCGGAGAATACACCCAAACCCGACCTGGTGGTCTATTTACGCGCCAACCTGGATACGCTCATGGAGCGCATTGCCATGCGAGATCGTCCCTACGAGCGGCAGATGGATCGCGGTTATATCGAAGCCTTGCGCCAGAGCTATGAGGGATTGTTTAGCAACTACACCGAGGCCCCATCGCTGATCATTGATACGGACTCGCTGAACTTTGTGCGTGCGCCGGAAGATTTGGAATTCATCGAGAATCGCATTCTCGCGGCACTGGCGGGTACGCATCAGCCTAGCCTCCTGAGTCCAGAGGTAGAAGCAATACCACACTTCAACTGGAGTCTACCCATCAAAACTGTTGAAGCCCAATGCGAAAGCAATTGGCAAGCCCTGGGAGATTTCCTCGCACTGACGCAGGCAGTGGGCAAAATCGGGGGAGCGCTCACGCTACACCCGCCTATTGGCCCGGATGGAACATCCACGGAATTGGAGCAGGCACTGAGGACCGCCCTGGCGGCATTGACCACGCTAGCAAATCGCGCCGGCATTTCTATGAAAGGCTAAACCGGGTACTCCTGATGAAAAAATACTATATTGCCATTGCCGGGAACATCGGCGCAGGGAAAACCACGCTTACGACGCTATTGAGCCGGCGACTGGGCTGGGAGCCGTTTCTGGAAGGCGTCGCTGATAATCCTTATCTGGCTGATTTCTATGAGAGCATGGAGAAATGGAGCTTCCATTCCCAGGTTTTCTTTCTGGCGCGCCGGCTACGGCATCATCGCGAGTTGCTTGATCGCCCCAACTCAGTCATTCAGGACCGCACCGTCTACGAGGATGCCGAAATCTTCGCGCAAAACCTGTTTCTGCGCGGGGCGATGCAACCGCGAGACTTCAACACTTACCGTGACCTGTATGAAGCTGTAACGGCTATTCTGCCGCCGCCGGACCTGGTCATCTACTTACGCGCCTCACTTCCGACGTTGATCGAGCAAATCCAACACCGTGATCGCAGCTATGAGCGCCAGATCGGGGCCGATTATGTCGCGCAACTCAACACCCTCTACGAAGCCTGGTTTCAATCCTTTACACTTTGCCCGGTTCTCACCGTGCCCGCGGATCGTCTGGACTTCGTGGCTAACGGTGATCACCTGAGCATGATCAGCGAGCGTATCATGGAACGGTTGCAGGGCAAGGAAATTGTAACTTTCGACTGAATGTGATTTTGTATGAGAGACCAATAATGAAACCACAAAACAGTGCGCCTCAAGAGACAACAGGACTGCCACCGCATCACAAAGACAACGATCCCAGCACAGCGGACCGGCTCAAAACCCTTTGGATGCGATTGCAGAAAGGTTTCCAAAACCAGCCAATAGAAAATGGGGCGATAAAAGAGAACACCATCCAACAGGTGTTGACCACGTTGGCCCATGCCAGCTCGAGTTTCGTCAGTACCACTGATCCGGGCGAAGTGTTCAACCTGCTTCTACGCCAGATGCAAAAGATTGTCGCTTTCGATGCTGCGGCGATCCTTCTGGCTGAAGGAGAAACCCTGCGTGCCAAAACCTGGTTTGGGCGCACCGGCGAGTTGCCAACCAATCCGGTAATTAACCTGCAAGAGGATAACCCGGCAGCGCAAGCCTTCCGCACACAACAACCGATCTACATCAGCGATTCAGGCACAACACCAGAAATACAGCCCCAAGGGACCGACCTGCCATGGCGCAGCGGGTTGGGAATGCCCCTTACTTCTGAAGGCGAGCGCTTAGGGGTGCTGATGCTCTTTGGCGAGCGTCCTCAGCAATTCTCCGATACCGACCGACGTTGGGCACGTGCCATCACGGAATATATCATTGCCGCCCTGCGCAATGCCCGTTTCTCCGAATGGGCGCAACGTGGCGCCGCGCGCCAGTCCTTTCTGCTGGAGGCAGCAAGGACTCTCAGCGCTACGCTCAATAGTGAGGAAGTCCTCCAACAACTGCTCAATCTGACTCTGAAATATTTCCAACCCGCGGCCGTTTCCATTGCATTGGTCAATGCCGATGGAAGCACAACCTTTCAAGCCGCCTCAGGTCAGGTAGCGGATCAGATGGTTGGATTGCATCTGCCACCCGGCAAAGGCATTGTCGGTTGGGTCGCAGAACATGGTGAAGCCGTGTGGGTTCCTGATACCTATGCCGATAAGCGCTTTCACGTCCAAACTGATCAGCAGACCGGTTTCCGCACCGAAGCCATCTATGCTGCGCCGGTTACCCAGAAAGGCCGCACGGTTGCGGTCATCGAGATGGTAAACCCGGCACAGGACATGGAGGTGCGGGAAACGCGCGAGATTATGTCGGCTCTAGCCGACCTTGCCGCACCGGCTATCCAGAACGCCATTCTCTTCGAACAGGTCTATAACGCGGAGGCACGCTTTCAGCAGCTATTTGACCTCAATCTGGACCCCATCGTCATTCTGGATGAAGCCGGAAAAGTTCTGGACCTGAATCAGGAAGCGCAAGCGCTATTGGATGTTGCTGAAGCGACACCACAAGATGTGCTGACCGCGATGGGACTTGCCGGTGAGGGCTTTACGGAAGCCCAAATGGCGCTCCAGACACAGAAGAGGTACATCTGGGAATACACCCTCCCCATCGCTCAAGCGCAGGATCGCACCTTCAAGGCACACCTCACGGCGCTGCCTCAATATCGTCCGGAACCCAGCTTTCAATGGCTGGCACATGATATCACCGACCGCGTGGCGCTGGAGACAATGCGCGAGCAGCTCTCCAATATGATCATCCACGATCTGCGGGGGCCATTGAATAGCATCATCAACAGCATAGAATTGATCCGCGCCGCATGGCAGCAGAAAGACCTCACGATGCCCATCGAGCAGCTGCTACAAATCAGCCTACGCAGCGCCCAACGGATGGACCGGCTGATTAATACGATCCTGGATACAGCGCGGCTTCGGCAAGGTGAGCGCCCCCTGGCGATTACGGCTTTCGATATCACCACATTGCTCCATGAAACGGAGGAAATCAGCCAGCCCATGCTAACGCACCGGCGGCAGACGCTCAACATGAACCTGCCAGCCGATCCGCCCATGATTCAGGGCGACCTGGACCTGCTGCGCCGGGTATTCGTCAACCTGCTCAGCAACGCCATAAAGTTCACACCGAATGGCGGCATTATTGACCTGGACATGGCCATTGACGACGCCACGTTCAAGTTTTCGGTGCGCGATAACGGCCCCGGCATCCCTCTCAACGAACAGGAACATATCTTTGATATGTATACGCGCGGCTCCGCCACGGGACAAATCCAGGGGTCGGGTGTAGGCTTAGCCTTCTGCAAGCTCGCCATCGAGGCGCATGGCGGTTGCATCTGGCTCGAAAGCAAACCCGGTGAAGGCGCTACTTTCAGTTTCACGCTGCCGCGCACCCTCCCCCCCGAACTCACTTGAGGCAATGCGGCGATGACGACCGAGAAACTCTATTACACTGATGTCACATGCAAGGATTTTACTGCTCGCGTAGAGTCACAGCAAGAGACGGCTAAAGGACCGGCGGTGGCCCTGGATCGGACTGCATTCTACCCCACTTCTGGCGGGCAGCAGCACGATGTAGGCACCCTCAATGATATTGCGGTACGGGATGTCTGGAGTGATGCCGAAGGCAGAATCTGGCATCTCCTGGAAAAACCGCTGGATGCCAGCAGTGTTCGGGGCAGCATTGATTGGGATGTACGCTTCGATCATATGCAGCAGCATAGCGGTCAGCATCTGCTTTCCGCGGGCTTTATGCGGTTTTTACAGGCAAACACGCTCTCCGTGCATATGGGTACAGCCGTTAACACCGTAGACCTTGACTTGCCACAATTGAGCTGGGAGGAAGCCTTTCGCGTCGAGGAAGAGGTCAATCGCATTATTCAGGAAAACCGCCGCGTGGCGATTCATCTGGTAGGTGAAGAGGCACTGGGAGACTTCAATCTACGCCGCGAACCGCAAGTTTGTGGGGTTATCCGCATCGTGCAGATCGAGGGTTATGATGCCAGCCCTTGTGGCGGCACGCACACGCCCTTTACCGGGCAAATCGGCCTGGTAAAACTTACCGCAATCGAGCGCTATAAGGGAGGCATCAGGGTCACTTTCCTCTGTGGAATGCGGGCGCTGCGCGATTACCGCCATGCGTTGCAGATTCTCCAACAGTTGGGCGCGCAGCTCAGTGCGGGAAGCGATGATTTTGCCGACGCTGTCGCCAGACTGCAAGATGAGATTCGCATATTGCGGCGCAGCCAACAACAAAGCCAGGAAACACTCGCCGAGATCGAGGCGCAGCAGCTCTGGCAAGCAGCTCCGGTGCACAACGGGGCACGACGCATCGTGAAACATTGGGAAACACGCAGTTTTAGCGAGATTCAGGCCCTGGCGCGGAAGTTAAGAGAGTTGCCCCTTACAACCGCTTTCCTGATGGTTACAGAGGGAGAGAACCTGAGACTCATCTGCACCCGCAGTGATGACCTGGAAAAGGTGGACGCCGGCGCCTGCATGCGCACAGCCACCCGAGAGCTCGGCGGTCGTGGGGGTGGGACGCCCACCCTCGCGCAAGGGGGCGCTCCCCTTGGCACGGCCGAAGCCGCACTTGAGGTCCTCAACAGAGTTCTGAGTATGGAGATGTAATCGAGGAAGACAATGCAGGAAATTGCACCCAACATCTACATGGAAGACCGTTTAGCACCCTATAACCTCGGTGTTGTTGTCACCGAGCACGGGGTGATTGCCATTGATATGCCTCCCCAACCGAGTCAGGCGCGAATCTGGCTGGAAGAGCTCCACGACTCATGGGGACAACCGCGCTTTCTGGTGCTAAGCGATGCACAACCCGAGAGGCTGATCGGCGCAGCACTGGCTCCCATGCCCATGATTGTGACGCAGGCTACCGCACAATGCCTGACCGCTTTTGATGATAAAACCTGGCCCGAAATGCTACACGGTATCGGGCAGATTTATCCCGACGAGGCTGAGGCGCTCGCGGACTTACATCCGCGCCACCCCACCCTCGTGCTTGACCAGACCCTATACCTGCACTACACCACACCGCCATTGAGATTTGAAGCTCTGACCGGCAATATGCCAGGCAGCCTGATGTTGACCCTTCCGGAGCAAAAAATCCTGTTTGCCGGAGATACAGTGGTCGTCGGTCAACCCCCAGACTTACGTTACACATCGGACTTTAGCGTCTGGCTCAAGACTTTGACAGTGCTTGCCAGGCGCAAAGACCTCAAGTGGATTGTGCCCGGAAGAGGGTCGGGACCGATTCTACGGGGCGAGCTGGAAACCCAACAGGAATTTATGCACGCTCTGGAGCATGCTGCAGGGCGATTGGCACGCAAAGCCGACAATAGCGAAGGCATGGCTCAAGCCACAACCGATTTACAACAGGTGTTCTTTCCCCACGCGGCGCGAGGGTCAGCCATCCATAAGACCCTGCGCCAGGGATTAGAGCTGCTGGCAAGCCAAAAACGCGCCCAACGCCTGGAAGCGGCGGCTCAGAAAGCAGAGCAAAGAGCAGCGGAGTCCCTAAAAGAGGGCCCGCTTGCAGCAGAACCAGAAAGATAAGCACAGGCATAGTTCAAGGCAACCTGTGCTGAAGCCAGCTTATTGAACGAACGGTCGCCCGACCAGACCTGGCGCCACACACGCCGTTCGCCGGGCGCCGCCAGAGCGATGTAGGTCAAACCGACTGGCTTGACCAGTGTGGCGCCCCCGGGACCCGCGATGCCGGTTATGCTTAGCCCCAATTCTGCGCCGGAGATTTTGCGCACCCCTTCAGCCATCTCCAGAGCAACCTGCACACTGACCGCACCCCAGCGTTGCAGGCTTTGCGTGCGCACTCCCAACAAGGACTGTTTCATGGCATCCGCGTAAGCCGAAACGCCGCCAAGGAAATAAGCTGAGCTGCCAGGAATTTCAGTGATGAGATGGCTCAACAATCCTGCGGTACACGACTCCGCTACTGCCAACCACCAGCCCCGCTTTTGCAGTAGTTCTCCAATGCGAACTGCCTCATCCAGCACGTTGCCTCCCACTCACAGTCGGATTACAGCGTAAATTAAGTTTCCAGATCTTCAAAAAGCCGCTAAAGCGGCAGAGAAAGACAAAAACGGTTTTTCAAGTTGCCATTGGCAGCAAAAAGCGGCTAAAGCCGCAATTCCAGGAGTGTTTTTTAAGGGAGTCCCAGCCAAAACGATTATTTACGAAGTTCCCCTTGCACGGTCTGTAACAACGTATCAGCCTGAAGTGAGGCAAGATTATAACATTCGCCGCCGAGATGCTCCGCCAGGCTTTGAGCCAGCCCTTGGTCAAAACGCGCATCTTCCATGTTAATCACCACAGAACGCACTTCGGCATCGTGCAATTGCTCGGCCAACAGGTAGGCCTCTTCTTGAGGCGGCATATCACCCATAGAGACATTGCCCGCACCATCCGTGAGAATCACCATCAACGGTTCCAGGTCTGGATGGCGGAGTAGTTCCTGTTTGATGGTGTGTGCCGCCAGCCACAAGCCCGCGGAAAGCGGGGTCTTGCCTCCGGCAGGGAGATCTCCCAACCGTTTGTGTGCTAAATCCACACTATTCGTTGGCGGCAGCACCAACAAGGCCCGATCCTTTTGAAAGACAATCAGGCCCACGCGGTCGCGCCGTTGGTAAGCATCCGTCAGTAGCGAGAACACTGCGCCCTTGGTCGCTTGCATCCGCTCCTCCACTGCCATGGACCACGATGCATCTACCACAAACAGCACCAGGTTGGCAGCACGCCGCACCCGCACCTTGCGCTGATAATCATGCGAACGGAGTTGGAGCGCAGGACCTTGGGGGTGATTGGTACGTCGCTGCACCTGGAAAGGGGCAGCAGCGCGCAAAGTAGCATCGAGCGCCAGGTCAGAAGGGTCACGCGGTGAGGGACGAGCGCGCACATAGCGCCCACGCTTGAGTGTGGTTACCGTGCGGCTGCGACGGCCACCAGAACGCCGCTCTTGACGGTCCATTGGCGTTTCAAGCCGGCGAGGATCAAAGAGTGCCCCGATTTCCGTAGGCCTACCGCCATCCCACCAGGCCCCCTCGCTGGTCCATTTGGGAATTGCCTGCATCGCTTGCTGCTCCTGAGGACTCGAAGTTTCCGGTGCGACTTCGGGTTCTCCCTCAGGAGGCGTCAGGCTTTTTTTGGCGTCGGGTCCCCCTCACCCACAGGCGATGTCTCCGAGGGACGGGACATCTGCTCTTCGGTCTGATTGCGAGCCTGGCCCAGGCGACGATCCAGCGACTCCAGGGAAGTCTGCACCTCATCGAAGGGCTTGCGCTTGAGGCGATGCGGCAGCGCCAACTGCGCCGCAAGAATGATATCCATGTCTGTGAGGCGCGTGCGCCCTTCCCAGGCGGCGTGCGCCGTAGCCGTTTTGAGGATGACCAGGTCCGCGCGGTGCCCATCCACGCCCAGATCGGCCATCATCACTGCAATGGTTGCCAAATCGGCGCGGGTATAGTGGACATGGGGCAGAATTGCCCGCGCCTCTTCAATCTGATAGGCCAATTCTTTCTCTTGCGGCAACCATTGCTGATAGAAGCCCTCGGGGTCCTGCTCATAAGCGAGGTTGCGTTCCATGATCGCCATCCGCGATTGAGCATCACGGACGCCCACCACGTCCACACAGAGAGCAAAACGATCCAACAACTGCGGGCGCAAGTCGCCCTCTTCAGGGTTCATCGTGCCAACCAGAATAAAGCGTGAAGGATGCTGAAAAGAGATTCCCTCACGTTCCACCGTGTTCACGCCCATCGCAGCTGCATCGAGTAATACATCCACGATATGGTCGTCCAACAGGTTGACCTCGTCAACGTAGAGGATGCCACGATTTGCCGCTGCCAGGACACCCGGTTCAAAACGGCGCTCGCCCTTTTGAATCGCCCGCTCAATATCAAGCGTTCCTACCACGCGGTCTTCGGTAGCGCCCACAGGCAATTCAACGAAAGGCACCTTACGCGTCTCGTGGAGCAATTCCTCTCCAGCCTCAGCCCGTTCCCGGCATAGGGTGCACCAGGTCGCCGGTTGATCAGGGTCGCAGCCGAAGGCGCCATCCAAGAGCACCTCGATCTCCGGCAACAACGCCGCCAATGCCCGCGCAGCGGTGGATTTTGCCGTGCCGCGTTCACCACGAATCAACACGCCGCCGATGCGGAAGTTAATCGCATTCAGGATCAGCGCGCGCTTCATCCGCTCTTGATCTACGATAGCAGTAAATGGAAACACTAATCGCTCAGCCTGCACTCCATACCTCCCGTATGCCCATAGGGACACGTTACAAATTCGATAGCGTTATTATACTCCAATTCGCGGCACACTGCCGCGCAACAAGGCGGGTATACGACAGATCATCAGGAAAAATGAAGCGCGGTTTTGCAAACAGGCTAAGAGGATCTTTTATTACTGTTTTGGGGCGCACGGAGCGCGCCCCAAAACACTCTTATATA
Source organism: Anaerolineae bacterium (assembly GCA_016931315.1). Classification (GTDB taxonomy): domain Bacteria; phylum Chloroflexota; class Anaerolineae; order B4-G1; family SLSP01; genus JAAZNO01. The sequence goes on along the minus strand of JAFGFB010000091.1, from coordinate 8,032 downwards.
ACAACGACCGGCGTCATGATGACGCCGGTCGGTTAAATTCGGTACGTCCCTGCAGTAGCAGTTTAGCGATCAGAATAGCGCTGCGGACGCCGCCCCTCATCATGAGCCGGACGCTCACGCTGCTGGGCTTCATTCACCCGCAACGTGCGCCCACCGAACTGCGCGCCGTCTAATGCCGACATAGCGGCAGTTGCACCAGAGTCTTCCATCTCAACGAAGCTGAAGCCACGATAACGACCAGTGTCCCGATCGTTGATCATCCGCACAGCCTGGACCTCACCATGCTGCGAGAACAGCTCCTGGATTTGTTCCTCGGTCACATCAAACGGCAAATTACCAACATACAGCGTTTTGTTCATCTCCACCCAAACTCCTTGCGAAACAGTGAAATAATGCTCTTTAGCCAGCCCTGAGATCAAGTCTCTCAGGATCAGGCCCAACGAAATTATACCACAATCTACAGAAAGGCAAAATTACGATTTTGTTATGCGCCAAAGCAGACTAGCGCATGTTGCCTTGATGAGGCCTTGCTGCAATAAGCAAGACGGATCCGGCTCTCAAGTGCGAGATGGTCAGTCGAATAGCAGGCATTCGTAGCAGGTCGCTGACCGAAACCGCGCTACGCCCTATACAATGCCGATGAGTAGGGTGCATTCCAACTGTGGAGCAAAAACAAGATCGCTATCGCCCAAATGCCTTTTCTTTTATGGATTTTTCGCGGCGCGGCTTCGCCGCGCCGCGAAAAATCCATATTCTTATGCGCCTCATAGAGGCACCTGAAATTTCCATCCCCGAAATGAAACGCACCCCTTATGCTGCCACCGCTGGACAAGCTTTCCCTTCGTGCTATACTTCTAGAAATGAGTGAGTTCAATACTGACGCAATTCAACTAGACCCCAGAGGTATAAGCCCCCGACTTTATAACCCTAAGAGTCTGGCGGGAGCTCAAAACCCCAGGGCAATGTAACGAAGGCGCACCCATTGACTTCTAATCTAGCAGTGGGAGAGAAACAATGGAAACTTTGGAAACCCCCGCAGACCTATCTACGGCACAAGAAGCGCAGGTAGAGACACCTTCACAGGTTCCCACCGACTTCGAGAATCTGATGCAACGCCATGCACAACTGGAACGCCAACAACGGCAGCATCCGGAAAGCCTGGATACAGAAACGCTTCGGGCATTCGTTGCAGAGCTAGAGGCGTTGTCCAAATCCGTCACGGGCGAACAACGCGAGGCACTGGAAGCGGCACAGCGGCGATGGAGCGCATTTCTCGAATTACGGCGGGCTATGTCGTTCAACCGTCGCGGCGGGATTCCCGTGTGGTCGCTGATGCTCATTACCGTAGCCGGCATGCTCGCCGTCTCACTCGGCATCACCTGGATGCTGCGTCGCGATACCACGCCCACGGTGTCGCCCACCCAAATCAGCCTGGCAGACCTGACCGCCACCCCCACCGCAGCTGTGTCTGGTGGTGAAATCACAGTGCTGGCGACGCCCACGCCGGAAATTCTCCCTTCGCCAACCGCGGTTTTCCAGGTTCTCCCTACCGTTACACCCATGCCGACATCGGAAACAACCCCCGAACCAACAGTAGAGATCACTCCGACGCTTGCGCCCACGGTTGCCCCACATACCGACCCCGGCGGCGACATTGCTTCCCTGGCAGGGAATCAGGCTGTCAGCGACCCACCTGCGGGCCTGGATGGCGTCAGTTGCAATGTGGGCGCAGATACGCTGGTGTTGAGCGACGCGCTGCCGCCCTTTACCGTTGAGGGCGCGGAAGACGCAACGCGACTGACCCTATGGCTAAAACTGGCTGAAGCACCTCCGGCGCAGCGGGCACTTACTTACCACTGGATTCTCGCACTGGATGTGGATGGCAATGCTGGCACAGGGCGTCCACAAGGCGCCGGTTACATCAATCCCGACCTGGGAACCGAAGTGGGCGCGGGTGTGCTCTTCTACCCAGATGGACGCGCCGAACCCTATCTCTATATCTGGGACAGTGCGCAGGGAGACTGGGCTTCTGGGGCGCGCGTGCCCGACCTGTTGCAGGTGACGTTCACGGAGAACCGTGATGCTATCGCTTTTAGCTTCCCCGTTGCAGAATTAAACGCCGCGATTCAGGATATCTCCGGCGTCAGCCTCGATGCCGCGCAACTGCGCGGGCGCATCGGCACGATCGCCAGCTCAGACACGGTCGCTTCAATCGTAGATTTCTGTCCCGACCTGCCTTAATCAAGGATCCGGGGTCAACGGGCAGGATAAACGCAGGCTGAGGATTACGGTGATGGTCCGGTGGTGGAACCGTTTGTTGCCCACAACGAATAATCCGGCGTTGCGAGCACGGGCAAACGCGATACTCGCGGCCTGCATCAGCATCAGCCTGGCGTTTGCAGTGCTGCTCCTCACCTGGCTTCTCAGTGGAGATCTTGAGGGCGCCACCGTTGTTGCTGCCGGCATCTTTGTCGCTGTCCTTTTGGGCATCGGGGTGTTGGTGCGACGCGAGCGGGTGTTGCTCGCAGGCTGGTTGCTTACCGGAATACTGCTCCTGCTCATCACTGCAGATGTCTGGGGCTATGGTCTGGGTTCGCCAGCCGCGGCAGGCTACATCATTCCCATTCTATTGGCGGTGTGCGCTCTGGGTTGGAGGGCAGGCATGAGCGTGGCTGCGGCGTGTAGCCTCAGTGTATGGTTGCTGGCGTGGGGCGAAGTTGCCGGTTGGCACATCCCCCTCAGCCCGATAGAGGTCTCACATCTGACTTTCAATGCACCGGCGCTCAGTGTCATTTTTCTGATAGCTGCTGCCATTTCCGGTGCGACGTTGCACTCGCTCACACCTAAGGAGGGCGCGTAGTCTATGACTCCCCAAGCGGTTTACGAAATCATCGGTTACATTGCCTCCATCCTGATTGCGGTTTCGCTGATGATGAGTTCACTACTCAAATTGCGATTCACCAATCTCATTGGGGCAATCGTCTTCACGGTATACGGGTTGCTGATCAAAGCCTACCCCATCGCTGCGGTCAACGGCTTTATCGTCATCGTTGATATCTACTACCTGTATCAGATGCTAAGAGCAAAAGAATATTTCTCACTGCTTGAGGTGACGAAAGGCTCACGCTTCTTGCACACTTTCCTCAACTTCCATCGCGAGGAAATCCACCGCTTCTTTCCGAATTTCGTTTATGAGGCATCCGACACGCACCTGGCGTTCTTTGTCCTGCGGGATATGGTCCCCGCAGGGCTATTCATCGCCGAACCGACAGGGTCACAATCGGCGCACATTTTGCTGGATTTCGTCGCACCGGGCTACCGCGACTTGCGAGTAGCGCAATTCGTCTTCGTTGAGAATGCCCACATCTTCCGCGAGAAAGGCATCCACCGGCTCACGGCGGAAGCAACGACGCCCAAACATGCCGGGTACTTGAAGCGTGTTGGGTTTCAGCCAGAGGTCGGGTTTCGTTCCGAAACCAAGGCAGATGGACAGACGCGCTACACGCTCACGATTGCCTGATTCTAAAACAGCCTTGAGAGGCATAAGGTCCATCTATGTCTGAAAGGGGGCGGAAATCCGCCCCCTTTTCAATACCGGTAGCAAGGACAATCCATGCTTTTTTACCGTCAAAGTATAGCTAAATCTCAGTATAGCCGCACCATACGCGGGATTATAATGGGAGTGATGCGTATTTCGTCATGCACGCGCGTAATGCGGTAAGAGTTTTCACGTTCTACCCATTACCCTCTTGCGGAGCACGATTTGCGCAGTAAATCATCCAGGTCGCATCAGGATTCAGGAGAGTCTATGGCTGAATATCGCATCACCAAACATCCAATTCTGCCCGCAGTAACGGCCGTATTAACGGGCGAAGAAATCACATTCACGTGGCAAGGGCGACCACTGACGGCAAAACCCGGCGAGATGATCGCATCAGCATTGTTCGCCCATGGCGTGCGCACCTTCGGGCATCATCCCAAGGATGGCGCGCCACAGGGCATTTTCTGCGCCAACGGACAGTGCGCCCAATGTCTGGTGGTGGCAGATGGCAAGCCCGTCAAGGCCTGTATGACGCCGGTGACACCAGGGATGGTAGTTATGCCAATGGATGGCTTGCCCGACCCCCCAGCTATCACGGAGACTCCCGTCCTGCACGAGGTCGAGACTGTTGAGGTGCCCGTGCTCATCCTCGGCGGGGGACCGGCAGGGATGTCCGCGGCGATTCAACTGGGGCAGCGCGGCGTGCGCTGCTTGCTGGTGGATGACAAGCACCGGCTTGGCGGGAAACTAGTGCTGCAAACGCATCGCTTCTTCGGTTCGATCAAGGCTGTCTACGCTGGCACACGCGGTATAGATATCGCCACACGACTGGAAAACGAAGTGCGCCAGCACGAAAGCGTTGAAATCTGGCTCAACAGCACCGCGCTTGCCGTGTTCAGTGATGGGAAAGTGGGGATTTTGCGAGGAAGCGAAAAAGCGAGTGAGCGAGAAGGCGAGGATTCGCAATACGTGCTGGTAAAACCTCAAATTCTGCTGGTCGCGACCGGGGCGCGGGAAAAGTCACTGGTGTTCAAGGGGAATACGCTGCCAGGGGTGTATGGAGCGGGAGCGTTCCAGACGCTGGTGAACCGCGATTTGGTGAAAGCAGCCAACCGGCTCTTCATCGTGGGCGGCGGCAACGTGGGCCTAATCGCAGGCTATCACGCGCTACAAGCCGGCATCGAGGTCGTGGGGCTGGTGGAAGCGCTGCCCGAATGCGGCGGCTACAAGGTCCACAAGGATAAGCTCGTGCGCTTCGGCGTGCCGATTTATACGCGCCACACTGTAGTCAGCGCGAATGGCACGGATCAAGTGGAGTCGGTGACCATCGCGCAGCTCGATGATGCCTGGCAGGTCATTCCGGGCACCGAAAAGTCATTTGCGTGCGATACGGTGCTGATTGCGGTGGGCCTCGATCCGGTAAACGAATTCACGGCAAAGGCGCGCGAGTACGGTATCACGGTCTTCGATGCGGGGGACGCGGAGGAAATCGCGGAGGCATCGGCGGCAATGTTTTCCGGCAAGATTAAGGGGCTGGAAATCGCCCGGACGCTGGGAGTGGCGGAAGAAGAAGTTCCGCGCGATTGGTATCGCACCGCGGAGATTCTAAAATCACATCCGGGCAAAACGATTGCCGAGCGTATCCCGGAGCGAGAGAATGGTGTCTTCCCAGTCTTTCACTGTTCGCAGGAGATTCCCTGCAATCCCTGCACCTCGGTCTGCCCGCAGCAGCTCATCTCGATTCCGGAAGACGACATTCGCCATGTTCCGGAATACCTGGGCGCACAGCTGGGAAAAGAGTGCCTGGGTTGTGAAAAATGTGTCACCATCTGTCCGGGTCTAGCCATCACGCTGGTAGATTACCGTAAGGATACGGAGTATCCGCTGGTGACCATCGCCTACGAATTTCTGCCCGAGAGCATTCACGAGGGTGACGTGGTGACTGCGCTCGACGCGGTGGGCGAAGTACTGGGTGAAGTGACAGTAGCGAGCGTGCGCTCCATGGTACGCAACGACCACACAGTGATGGTGAAGGCCCGTGCGCCAAAAGCCTTTGCCAAACGCATCGCGGGCTTAAGGGTGCAGGAACTGTGGGTCGGCGCAGCGCTGGAGGAAAAAATCACGCGCATGGATGATGATGAGATTGTCTGCCGCTGCGAGCGCGTGACCGCAGGCGAAATCCGCGACCTGATTCGCAAGGGTTACCGCGACCTGAATGAGATCAAAGCAGTCACACGCGCGGGAATGGGCGCGTGCGGTGGAAAAACCTGCACCAATCTCATTCTACGCCTGTTCCGTGAGGAGGGCGTGCCGCTGGATGAAGTCACCCGAAACGTCCCACGCCCCCTGTTCGTAGAGGTACCGCTGGGGGTGTTCGCCGGAGTCAAGCGTAATAGTGTGGTCGAGTAGCCCAAGAAGGGCTATAGGACTAAAGGGAGAAGTTCATGGAAACAACAACAAATCACACTTACGATGTCATCATCATCGGCGCGGGCAGCGTGGGTGCACCAACGGCGCTGGCGATAGCAAAAGTCGGGCTGAAAGTGCTGGTACTCGACCAATTCCCTAGCCAGGGGCAAGGCTCGAACAAGGCAGCAATCGGCGGCATCCGCGCCACACACTCCGACCCGGCGAAAATCCGCCTGTGCCTACGCACGCTGGAAATCGTCAAGAGCTGGCAGGATACCTACGGGCACGATCTCGAATGGACAACGGGCGGTTATTCCTTTGTGGCTTACCGCGAGCAAGAAGAACAGACACTCAAGACGCTACTCAAAGTCCAGAAAGCCTATGGCCTCAATATCGAATGGTACGACAAGGACGCCATATTGGAGATTATCCCCGACCTGAACCGCGACGGGTTGCTCGGGGGGACATTCTCACCCGAGGATGGGCACTGCTCAACGTTGCTGGCAGGTCACGCCTATTATGACGCGGCAAAGAAAGCGGGGGCTGAATTCCGCTTCAACGAGAAGGTAGTGGAAATTCTGACCCGCGAAATCGTGCGCGGTCCGCACCGCGAAATCACGGGGGTGCGCACGAATAAGGAGACCTATCATGCGCCAATCGTGATCAACGCGGCGGGACCCTGGGCGGCGCAGGTGGGCGAATTGCTGGGCTTCGATCATCCCGTGCGCCCCGACTCACACGAGGGCGGCATCACGGAAGCGGTGGCGCACTTCCTGGGACCGATGGTGGTGGACATTCGCCCCGCCCCCGGCTCGAAGAACTATTATTTCTTCCAGTTGCACAGCGGGCAGATTGTCTTTTGCATCACGCCGGACCCGAGTATCTGGGGCTTTGACTGCCGGGAGACGAGCGTGTTCCTACCACAGGTGGCGCAACGGATGGTAGACCTGATGCCAAGACTCACGAATATCCGCGTGCGGCGCACCTGGCGCGGATTGTATCCCATGACGCCGGATGGTTCGCCGCTGGTGGGCTGGGCGCGCGAAGTGAGCGGCTACCTCATGGCGATTGGCATGTGCGGACAGGGCTTCATGCTGGGACCGGGGCTGGGCGAACTACTGGCGCGCATGGTGACGCAACAAGTAACGGCAGATGACAAGGAGACGCTGAAAATCCTCTCTCCATACCGGGCGTTCAAGGGGATGGAGGCGTTGAAGTAACCGGCTTTGTAGTGTAATAGAAAAAGAGGAGGCAATAATATCGCCTCCTCTTTCTGGTTTCTATGGCGCTATTGCACCCATGGGGATGATTTCAGAAGAACCGGTATGTAAACCGCCTCGCCAACGACTAGCACCTGTGGAGCATAGCCGGTTTGTCCACCAGGATTCACCACGCGCAAGAGATGTCCGCCCAAAGCAAGCGTCGCAGGCATAGTTGCCGTGATTTCTGTTGCACTGACCCAAGTCGAATCGAGCAACAAATCATCAATAACTACCTGCGCCCCTTCAAGGAAATTCGAACCGGTGACGGTGATTACAACAGAAGCGTAGGGTGTCAACTTTATGGGGGTCACGGCTGTTGGCAATGGTGTCAACCAGGAGCCTAAGGAGATATCATCCAGACTAACCTGCAAGTTGCTCTGTAACTCTCGAACGCTCGCAGCAAGAGTAAGCGTTACCGTTTCGCCTGCCCATGGCGATACATCTGCCCATATTCGCTGCCAATCAGTGGTTTCATCAGATACTGGAAGCGAAAACGCAAAACCCTCACCCACCAACGTTGCCGATAGACCTTCAGTAGCCTGTAATGCCCCTGTCAACGTGTAGTCAAAACTGAGAGTGGGTTTGTGCATATCTTCTGGAATCGTAATGACCTGGCTCAGTGCAGATAGTTTAACCCCACGAGGGAGGTTTCGTCCCATTACAGGCGTGCCCGGACTTTGCTCAAAAGCAAGGTTCAGGTGACCTTCTGCGTCAGAGTGGATTTGAGGCGCCCCGATACCGCTCCACGTTGTGAGTATTACTGGAGCGGTCCACTGATGCCCCGGTACTTTGTAACGGAAATGTACATAACCACCTTGCG
>JAFGFB010000090.1 GCA_016931315.1 Anaerolineae bacterium | reverse complement strand
TGGGGAGCGAAGCCTGTCTTGGCAAAACTAGTAACCGCCGACCAACAAGCCAGCCAAAGTCGCCAACACAAGCCGGAACCGAGTCGAGTTCTCGCAGTTGACAGCATAGCTGCCTGAGTTATAATACGGCGTGGGATACTATACAGGAGTGAGGTGAATGCCGGAAGAAAGCACTGTCCAACCAACTTCAATTGAGGAACTTCGCCCAAAGATGCGGCTGACCGGAAAGGTGACGCGCACGGAGCTCTATGGAGCTTTTGTGAACATCGGACTCGAGCGCGAGGGCATGGTTCATATCTCACGGCTGGCAAACCGCCGCGTGAACAAGGTTACCGATAAGGTACAACCTGGAGATACAGTCACCGTTTGGGTTCTCGATGTGAATCCGGAAGCCGGACGTATTGGCCTGACTATGGTAGAGCCGGCTGAAGTGGACTGGGAAGAAATTCAAGAGGGCCAGATTCGCAAGGGTAAGGTTGTACGCCTTGAGCGTTACGGCGCCTTTGTAGAGTTGGGCGCGGAGAAACCCGGGCTGCTCCACGTTCGCGAGATGGGCCAGTATGTACACCACCCCTCGGAAGTGGTCAAGGAAAACGAAGAGGTTGAGGTGCGTGTTCTACGCCTCGATCGCCATAAGCGGCAGATTGACTTGACCCTGGACCTGGGTGAGGCACCCGCCGCTGATGAAGGTGAGGCTGAGCCTTTTGTTTCCTCGATGGAGCTGGCTTTCCGCAAAGCACAGAGCACCCCAGCGGGGGCAAAGCCCTCCACCCCACGGAAAAACCGCCGTCCACATAATCAGGATGATGATTACGAAGATATCTACCGACACGCGCTCGAAAGTGGACGCTAGAGCGTAAAGAGCAGCTGCTAATCATAACCACGGGGTGTGAAAATCACCCCGTGGTTTTATTGTTTACCACCAAAGATAGATTTCGGCGCTGCTGGCGGCGTAGACGGCGCACGCTATTTCGTATAGCCTATTTTTCGTTCTTGAATAAAAAAATGGAATAGAACATTTGTTCTACAATAAAATGACTACGCGAAATTACTCTGAGGGTGCAGTAAATTTAAATCCATGCCCGCGCATCGTTACCACATAATTATGCTCAGGATCAAGCTCGGTAAGGCGTTCCCGTAAGCGATACACTAAGGCGTCCACGGCCTGATCAGTAACACCGCCCACCGCATCGGGCCAGACAGCGCTTACCACGTCCTGCCGGCTTACCACATCACCCTCGGATTCCATGAGCAGAATCAGCAGGCAGAATTGCGCCGGGGACAAGGGTGGGTCCAACTCACGACGCCCAACCGATACCCGGCGCGCTTCCCTGTCAACCATGAGCCTTTGGGGCGCCGCAGGCAACAATCCACCCAGCGGCAGCGTTGCATCACCAGCCACAAAACCCATTCGCAGTGCGGTTGCGAGCACAATTTCATCACCATCGCGCAACCGATAAGGCTGCCCGCGAACAGGCTCATCATTGACCGTCGTGCCATTTTTGCTCCCCAGGTCGCGCAATAAGTAGCCCTCGACATCGCGCTCGACCCGCACGTGGTAGCGTGACACCTGCCGTTCGAGGATTACAATATCGCAATCTGGCGCACGCCCAATCGTGGTGCGGTCTCGGTCCAGGGGCCACCGCGTGCCGGACATCGCGCCCTCATAGACAATCAAAACCGGGATAGCTTCTTCCATAGATGCCTTTGACTCCTTGCTTGACACAGAAACAGAACCGACTATGATGCTGGCATGAGCCGGCTGCTGGAACCACAATTAGTACTCAAAGAACGCTACCGCATCGTTGGTCCCATTGGACAAGGCGGTATGGGCGCCGTTTACCGGGCTGAAGACTTGCTACTGCCGGGGCGTATCTGCGCACTCAAGGAAATTGCCCCCGACAGCGAGATGGCGCCCGAAGCGCTCACGCAAATCCAGGAACAGTTCCGGCAAGAAGCCGGGATCCTGGCACGTCTTGACCATCCCAATCTGCCCAAAGTTTCCGATTATTTTACACATGAAGGCCGGGAATACCTGGTGATGGACTTCGTTCCCGGATATGACTTACGGGAACTCGTCGAACAAGCCCGCGAACGGGATGAACACCTTGATGAACGACAAGTGCTCCGGTGGGCAGACCAGCTCTGCGATGCCCTGGCTTATCTGCACTCACAGGACCCCCCCATCGTTCACCGAGACATCAAGCCCTCAAACATTAAGCTAACACCCTCGGGCCTGATCAAACTCGTAGACTTTGGACTGGTAAAATTACTCACCAGCGACGAAGCCCGCACGATTACCGTCGTCCAGGGGCGTGGGACCGCCGCCTTTACCCCTCTGGAACAATATGGTAATGATGACGGGCACACGAATGCACAAAGCGATATTTACGCCCTGGGCGCCACTCTGTACAATCTTCTTACCGGACGTCCACCCGCGACGGCTCGAGAGCGCTTTCTCAATCCAGCGGTGCTGATTCCCCCCCGCAACATCAATCCTCACATCGCGCTCAATGTTGAACAAGCGATTCTGCAAGCGCTAAAGCTTCATCCCGACGACCGCCAGGCAGATGTAAAAATTTTCCACAAAATGCTGCATGAATCCAACATTCCCCATCTGCTCACTCCCAATCCCCAAGAGGACTGGACATCAGCCCTACGTGCCAATCTGCCCCTCGGCGGGGTGGCGCTCACACTTCTGATTCTGGCATTCCTGCTAACGCCGTAATCCGCACCAGGCTATAACGCAACGCGCCGCAAGTGAGCAAGGCTGCGCGCCAGCAACAACACCGCGAAGCCACCACACAACGCCACAATACCCGCAACAAATTCATTTCCAGCCAAGGTATAGAACTGTTCACGCAGCGGGCCGCGGTGCATGACGGCAAATAACAGATAGGCGCCCAATCCGCCCACAAAACCCCAAAGTCCCAACCGTAAGCCCATCAGCAGGCTGCCTGCCCGTTCTCGCCCCCACCAGAAGCCCGTCGCCGCACATATCAAGCCTCCAGTGATTCCCCAAGCCAATAGGAAGCCACGTTGCGGTACCGGAGCACGCAATGGCTCCGGTAGATATTTGTTCACCACAATCACAGGCTCCTGAGTCGGCGTGGGCTGCCCATCAAGAGTTTCTGGAGTTGGCGTGATCGAAATCATGATGACCGATTCTTCGCGAATAGTCAACTGAAGATGGAACAGCGGTTGCGTCGGTTTGGATTCAACCGTGATATCAAGCTGCCCCACCCGATCCAGAGTTACTGAAGCGAAGGCCACGCCATCCTTTGTCTCTGCCGCAATCGTGTTCGTACGATCTTCTTGAGGGTAGACCAGCGTGAACAGCACGGGAGTCTTGTCGGGAACAGGATTCCCGTTACCATCATAGATGACACTGGTGCGAAGATAGATCACATCGTCCTTTCGAATGTCCCGAATTTCTTCGGCGGCCATCTCTTGACCCTGCGAATCCACAACATTGAGGGCAATCACCTGATCTGGATCAGGCAACACCAGGCCGGCTAAACCATAGTTCAGCGCCGGGATGCTTACAGGCGAGTCGCCAGTCACGGGCAGGTCACGGAACAATGCCTGGAAAGCAGTCTGCACAAATACCTCACCGGAAGAGTAGAGCGTGGTATAGAGATCAACCTTGCTTACGTCGGTGCTATCGAGATCGTAGGGGGGACCGAAATTCAAGACTACCAGGCGCGATTCAAGCAATGCCGCTTGCTGCTCTAAAAACAGTTTCAGGGCAGATGATTCGGGTTCAATGCCGCTCAAGCCTGTTGTGGCAAAAATGATCCATTGCGCACGCTCTAAATTCAATCGCATTTCAGAAGTAGGCTCCTCAGGTGTAGGATTTGGAGCCTGAAGGAACTGCAAGAGTTCCTCAAATGAATAAATGGCAACGTTCGCGGGACTCACCTGCCCGGTACCATCCGGACCGTAGAGACGCATCAGAGTTTGCATAACCAGCTCACGTGGCAATTGAGCCACAGATAGCCCTTCGGGTGTGAGCGTCACGCGCCGCTCCTGAACGAAAATGACCATAGCCGCGCCATCCTGAGGCTCAGGAGGTAGCAAGTCATCTGTAAGCGGCGCCAGACGGGAAATAGCACTCACAGCAATCTGCGAATTTACGGTGGTCCCCTGGCCCAATACACCCGAGAGTGCGTTGGCATCGCGCAAGGTGGATGTGAGCGTCATGTCAGGATTAAGACGCAGTTTCAGCTGCAAAATTCGACTCACCGCCTCATCCACGCGCGCTTTGACCGCAGGGTCACTCTCGTAAAGTTGCGCCAGGAAATCCAGTGTCGTTCGCACGTTGGAGAAATGCTCAGCCCAATCTTCCGTTGCCGCAAAACGATCCAGAATCAACAGGTCGTTGCCAGCAAGCAAGGCGTCACGAGCCACCTGGCGGGCATTGAACGTCAGCTCGCGCGGATCATAGAAACGCCGCATGGCGGGTAGCCCAAGGTTATCGGCAACCAACAGCCCACCCGACTGCCGCCAGGCAGAAAAATCCGTCAGGGCAACCTGTAAGCCCTGCGCATCCAGGCTCAAGGGGCGCGTACTCTCTCGAATGGTGCCCTGAAAGCCCTGGTAGCGCGCATGGGTTACCAGCAGCCCATCCGCGACACTCGCGGCGCCTGGCGCCTGAGACGCTGCCGCAAGGAAAGGCGCCAATTCCACGCGCTCCAGCTGTTCCAAGGAGCGCTGAATGGTTGGCAGTTCCTCTGAGAGTGGGCGATCGGCATTTCCCAAGCCCGGGAAATGCCGGGGCAGCACTCCCATCCG
>JAFGFB010000089.1 GCA_016931315.1 Anaerolineae bacterium | reverse complement strand
TGAACATGGAGACGTTCAGGTTTTCGACTCTGTCCCTGACAAACAGACGGAGGAAAGGCCCGATTGCGTTTGGCCTGAAGCCGGTGTTGTGGGTGGCGATGGGCGTGTGTACCTTGACATGGTCAAGATAGGGTGTGGCCGGATAGGTGGTTGTGGTAATCAGGGTCGCGCCCGCCGTAAACCTGTTGGCGTAGTCGGCGGTGTATTGGTGCATGCCGAAGGTAGGGGAGAGGAGGACGTAGGTGACGTTCAGATGCTGGGACACGGATGCATACAGATGGTCACGGATGGGTTGCGTTCTCTGATCCGTCTTTTCTGCGTTCATCCGCGTCCTGGTTCAGGAGAAGGTGTGCAGGAAGTCCAGGAACTGTTCCAGTTGGGGCCGGTAGATGGCCTTCAGGCGCATAGCTTTGATGACAACAATATTCAAGCGGAGTGGATCGAGTTGAACGCCATAGGCATGGCGGAAGAGATGCCGGAACCGCCGTAGTTCGTCCAGCGCCTCGTAGGCTGCGTCATCAATGATGGCAGGGCGGAGGGGCATCACATCGGAGGGATGCTGATCTAGCCTTGTATAGAGCAACGCGATGTCCTCCAAGTCTTTCTGGATTGCCTGAACCAAGACCAGTACTCTATCGTTCATAGACTAGCTCTCCTGTAAGCTCGACGCTGCGCGCCAGGGAGGATGTGAGGGGTCTGAGGTCCACGTCGCGCTGCAGGGCACGCTCCAGGGCGCGCCAAAAGGCGGGTTCGGTCTCCGGGTCACAGATGATGGCGACATCGATGTGGGTGCGGGCGAGCCAGCGGACGTGCGCTGTCTTCCGTGCGGCCAATTCCAGCGCACGGCGCTCCTTGTGATAGGTCCGAGCTGCTTCGATATCGATCATGCCCCTATTCTACCACGGAAAGCAACCGTGCTCCGCAAGAGTGGGGCGCGGATGAACGCAGAATGACGCAGATCTGTCAGAATTCTCTGATCCGTTGTTTCCGCGTTGATCTGCGTCCTCGCTCATAATCCAGGCAGGGTACGCAGGAGGCGGCGGTAGGTGCGGGCGCGGGAACGGAGGGTGGGGGTCAGGAGCCCGGCAGCAGAGGCGATGAGGGCGCGGGGTAAATAGGCGAGGGCGACCAGGGCTTTGAAAAGGCGGGCGCGCCTGTTGCCGCCGAACTTGCGGTGGAACTGGACCTTGCTGCGGTAGAGCTCGATGTACATCCGCTCCGCCATCTGCTTGCTGCTCGCCTCGCCATGGTGGATGACGCGGGCCTCGGGCACCCAGACCAGCTTCCAGCCTGCTTGTGACAAACGGTAACAGAGGTCCATCTCCTCGGAATACATGAAGTACTGCTCGTCCAACAGCCCGACCTGGTCGAGGGCTTCACGGCGCAGCACCAGGCAGGCGCCCTTGATGACCTCGACCTCGCGCGGCGTGGCAGGATCCCAGCGGTGCATAGGGTAGGTGGCTTGGGGCCAGATGCGATCCAGGAAGCAGAGGCGCCAGAACTCGCGCCGAGGGGTGAGCACCGGGTGGCACGAGGGCTGAAGGGTGGCACCGTCGCCGTTGAGAAGGTAGGGGCCAACGGCGCCCACGTCGGGATGCGCGTCTATATAGGCAACGAGTGCCTCCAGAGCACCCGATGTCAGTTCCGCATCGCTATTGAGCAGCATCACGTAGTATCCTTGGGCTTCCTGCAGCGCCTGGTTGTTGCCCCGTGCAAACCCAACATTCTCGTTGTTCTCGATCAACTGCACATTTGGATACTGATCCCTGACCATCTCAACGCTTCTGTCACTTGATGCATTATCGACAACGATCACGTCGGCTTTGAACGGGACTTCGCGATATCCATCGTCCACCGGCCACCATCCACTATCGGCTATCGAGTCCAGGCACTGCGCCAGCATCTCGCGGGTATTCCAGTTGACGATAACGACGGTGACGTACGGCTGCGGCGTCACGCGTTCGGCGCTTCCTTGTACCACTGATCCACCGCGACCAGGCCACCAAGGAAGAGCCAGACCAGGAGGCTGGCTTGGAAGCCAGGGAAGCCGATGTTGTAAACAAAGGGCAGAATCCAGTCAGCCAGCATCATGATGACTAGGCTGCCCACCCATGCCGCGAGCATACCATTGACGTATCCACCCACAAATCCCTCTCGGTGGCGGTCACTCAAGCGCAGGCCTAGAAGGCCAAGTTCGACCGCAAACCAAAGAAAGAGTCCCAGCCCTAGAAATCCGGTATGAGCGAAGAGATCCACGTAATTATTGTGTGAGTTTACCTTTGGATTGAACCAGAGGGCAGTACGATACCTTAAGGGTTCCGCATTAGCGTAGGGCCTGTAGGATGCTGGTCCCAGCCCTGTGATAGGATTGCGCAGCGTGACCTGTACGACGCGCGTGATGAGGGCGAGTCGCGACCCGCCGCTCTCCGTCCACTCGTCATCGCCGCCGGCAAACTCATAGATACTGGGAAAGAGGATGCCGGTGACCATCATAATGACGGCGATGGCGATGATGACGCCGCGCAACCGGGGAAAGCGCAGCCAGACCAGTACCCCTGTCACAGCGGCTACCCCGACCCAGTTCGATGCACCTTCACGTTGCTGGATGAACGCATAGACAAACACGGCGACGAGTGTGGCGATAAGAAAGCCACGCTTCCTGGCGTGCAGCTCATGATCAAAGAGCAGCAAACCGCCAGCCAGTGCCGTCAGCAGGATCCAGAAAGGGGCGCGGATCATTGTAACTGTCGTGATGCTCTGTGCGAGGCGCCCGATGCCGGGCAGGACCCAGAAAATGGCGAGCCCCCCACCCAGGTACAGAAAGAACCAGGTCAGACGCTTCAGCCAATCCTCACTCTGAATCGTGTTCGCCGTCAGCCAGAAGGCCAGCGCCGCGAAAGCAAAAATGGCCCATTGGGCAAGCTGCACTAGCCAGAAGTTGCCCGACTTGGGGATCGCCAGGTCCCAGAACACATTGCCGATCAGGAACGAGAGCAGGCCCGAGATCAGGAATAGGATGAGCGGTCGGTTGACGCGCGAGGCTGCCCAGTGTAGCTTCTCCTTGCCCAGGCCTTGAAGCAGCCACCAGGCGAACAATGCGGGGATGAGAAGCGTGGCAGCGTTGAGCTTGACCTCGGTGCCGGTGCTGATTTCGAACGGCACAATCAGCGCCGCGGCGACGATGCCGAGCAACCCCAGACGCGATTCCGTCACCAAGGCCAGACCGGCAAACGCGGCGAAGAGCAAGACGAGCCAGCGCTGCGAAGC
>JAFGFB010000088.1 GCA_016931315.1 Anaerolineae bacterium | reverse complement strand
TGCCGAATGCCGGCATCGCTGACCGGTGAGTAATCGCGACCATTCACGGTGATACGGCGCAACGCATCCTGCGCGGTGGTACGAATGGTGCTCTCCAACTGTTCGGTGATACCGCCGACCGCCGTCACGGCAAAGATACCCACAATCACCGCCAGCATGGTCAACGCCGTACGGGTCTTTCGTCGCAATAGATAACGGAGAATATCACGCATCACCAGTTCCTGAAAAGAGATCGTGGTCCCGCAATGCCCTGGACGCAGCCTGATAAGCATAACAGGATCACATAGACATAACGAGTGTCAACGCCAGAATATTCGCACCCATACGCCATGAGCGTAACATCGTGAGCGCGCATGAAAAGCCCCGGCACGAATAAGACCACTTCAGCACACAAAAACGGAGCACGCGCATGGCGTGCTCCGTCACTTTAAGGCAAGCACCCAAAAAACCAATCAGGCGTGAACTTTCGCCTCCCCGCGCGTGACCCCCTGCATAGAAGCCGCCGCCAGGATGAAGAAGATGACCGGCACCACCAAGACGAGGTTGTAATTCTGGAAGCGCTCGATGAGGTAACCGTTGAGCGTCGGTCCAGCAATAGCCGCCAGCTGGGAAGCCAGATAATACAATCCAGTAAACGTACCGATATTGGTATCGCTGTCCGATGTATCAATGACCATCGGCAGGCTATTGATGTTCACCAGGCTCCAGGCAATACCCCCCAGCGCCAATACGGCGCCGATGACGATGATATTGGGCACGAAGAAACCGACGAGCAAGAGCGCAGCAAAGACCACCAGCCCGGTGGTAATAGTGCGCCGGCGGCCGATTTTCGCCGCGATATAGCCGCTGGGGATAGCAAAGGCGATAAAAGTGACATAGGAGACGCTGGACAGCAATGACGCCTGATTCTCAGCGATGCGCAGCACATTCACGCCGTAAGAGGTGAAGAAGGTCTCGATGGCGTTGTAGCCCACAAACCAGAAAAAGATGGAGAGCATCAACAGGATCAGGCTTTGACGCGCTGCCGGCGAGATGCGCCGCACACCCTTGAGCGCGTCCAGAGCCTCTTCCTCTTCGCGAGTCTCGCCCGGTTCACCCAAGGTACGCGGTTCTTTGACGAAGAAGATCAGCATAAGCACCGCCAGGACCATCAGAACGCCGCTCACGATAAAGGGCAAGGCGATGTTCAAGTTATAAAGGAAGGCGCCGACGAAGGTGATGATAATGCCACCCACGCCGCCCATCAGATTGATGATCCCATTCGCCTGGCTGCGCAAGGGTGAAGGCGTCAGGTCGGGCATCAACGAGATTACCGGGGTACGGAAGCCCGCCATCGTGGTGATGAAAAGGCCCACAATTGCAATGAAGAGCGCCAGAGGCTGGCGTAATTGATCTGTCATGCCGCTAAGCTCCGGCGGAATCATGCGCACGATAAAGGGAATGAGGATGAAGGCGATGATTGAAACCGGCGCGAGGGTGACAATAAAGGGTCTGCGGCGCCCACCCAATTTCGGCGCCCAGATGCGGTCGCTCCACAAGCCAATGAGGGGCAGCAGGAAGAGCGCCACAATGTTGTCCAGGGTCATGATGAAGCCGGTAAGTCCCGGACCCAATCCAAAACCGGAAGTCTTTGTCGAGCTTTCAAAGAGCGGATTGCCCGCTTGCAGGAAAATAGGCACATAGTCGTTGTAGAGTTTCCACATGACGCTAGTGCCAAAAAAGCCAAAGCCAATCAGGAACGTCTTCTTGAAATCGAGTTTAAGGCGCGGTTTCTCCATAACAGATAGTCCTCCCAGTGCATGAGTGTAGCATTTGGAAATAAAGCCTGACACCTCTAGTTTTAGCATGAAACACAAGCAAAGCAAGCAAGCCAGCGGGGTAATTGTTCAGACTTCCATCGCGAAGCGCTGATTTCGGGCTGAAACCTGCTACAAGGAGTGTCTTTGGGCGCGGCGCCGCGCCCAAAAACACAAAAAAAGATCCTCTTCGTTTGTTTGCACAACCTCTTCCAATATTCCCCCAAAATCTGTCCTATACCCAAGCCGGCGCTTCCCAATTTAAAAGTACGCTCCGGCGAAGGAGACCTTCGCCGGAGCGTACCTATATCAAACAGATTACTTAGCCTTGCCCATCAGGCTGGCTTTGGGCTTGTCCTCTGGAATATCCAGTTCCATGCCCGGTTGAATCACATTCGGGTCCTTGATAACTGCCTTGTTGGCAGCGTAAATCGCTTCCCACTTCTCGGCATCACCCAACAGTTCCTTCGCAATCTTGCGCAGATTGTCGCCAGCCTTCACCGTATACTTCTTGCCCATGAACCTATACTCCTTCCCATGCTAAGTTGGAACACCACTTCCATTATAGGCAAGTTTCCAAAAAAAGTCAACCACCATTGATGTATAAGCATTTTGTATAGAACTCAATTTCACACACAAAACAATACTACACTTGATATTTTTCACTATTTTCTAATAATTTATCATACTATTTAACACCTGTTTCGAATATACTCAAAATGTGGCAGGCACAACAACGTCAGAGACACCCTCTGGCGCTACAGCCCCAATATCGCCCACAGGAAAAAGACACCAATAATGAGGAGGCAATTCTAATGAACCGACAGAAAATTCTGGCGTTGGCGCTGGTCGTAATGCTGGCGTTCAGCGCACACCCCGTGATGGCAGCTTCCGTTACGCCGGTGGTCATAGAGGGTAACCCCACATGCGTGGGACTGGGCTACGATTTTGGTTTCAAAATTGACCCGCCCACCCCAGGAACCTACCCGGCGGGCAACGGCTCGATTACCTGGACAACCGCGGATGGCGTCTATTTCGATTGGACTTCGACCTTCGGTATGGACGCAGTGCTGGTCAAGGGAGGCCCGAACGCGCACCTCTACATCTACAATCCACCCGCACTGGCATTTGGCGACACCGGGCTGCACGCGCCAGTGGAGGCAGGTCCCGGCGGCGGTCAACCCTACGGTATCAGCCATCTCGAGTTCTGTTTCAACAGTCAAGGAGAAGAGCCTGAAGCGCTCATCGGCATCACCAAATCGGTGACGCCCGAAATCATCTCCCTGCCGGCGGATTCCACGCTGGTCACCTACACCATCGTGGTCTCCAGCATTGGCGAGACCGCCGCGTTGGATGTGGTGCTGGAAGATGCCTTCGAGGCTTTCTATTTTGCACCGCTGGAGAGCTACTGCCTTTCCATCGAAGCCCTGGCAACCGAAATCGGCGCGACCTCAGGACCGGTCTCCGTAGTCACCCCTGCCGTGTTGCCCGGCGCGCCGCCGCTGCGCATCGAGGTGGGAACGTTGGCGGCAGGAGAGGCGCTGACCGTGACCCTGGAGGCAGACCTGGCAGAGTGCGGCATCGGGAGCTTCCCCAACACCGCCCATGCCTCCGCTTCCAATGCACCCGAGGTACAGGATGACGCCATAGTCAGAATCGGAGATCCCTCAGCGGTGACCCTGAATGGTTTCTCTGCACAGGGGGCTGGCGCATTGCCGCAGCTGGCATTGGTTAGCCTGGGCGGCGCGGGATGGGTTCTAAAACGTCGCAGGCGTTGAAACGACTGATGCGATAATCCGGAAGAGAAAGAGCCGGTCAGGGAAACCTTCCTGACCGGCTCTTTTTTGTGACCGCACCCCACCACTCGCACAACAAACATCTTAATGTTTAAGATAGACTCCATGATTTTTAGAATTTCTTAATTTTTTAGGCGCCGTTTCTTTACTTGTTTATGGAATAATAAAGATGAGTCAAACTATCCTGATACAGAGATACAGGGCGGCTCGCTTTATTCGAAAACAGCAAGAATTTTGAGGATTTTTTAAGAGTTTGAAACGCCATTCTTAACCATGTTCGTTGATAATAATACTCAGATGATCGGGTTTGATTTGTAGTTCAGAAAGGGAGTTAGAGATGAAAACCTTACAGAAAATTTCAGCGCTAGTGATGGTGGTAGTGCTTTTCATGGCGGCGTTGCCGGTCAGCGCGGCATCGGTGATACCAGAGCCGTACACGAGTAATTTAAACTGCGCCTACTTTGGGTTCACAGATGAGCTCAAGTTTGAGAACTTGGTAACACAGACCGTGGCTTATGGCGAGCATGGGTATTTTACCTTAACGATGTTGGATAGCTACACCATAAGCTGGAGTGCAACGGATATCGTCTACGTCGTTTTGGTAAAAGCCGGCAATGGCGGAAACCTGTACGATTATCGCCCTGATGGAACCTTCAGCGATACAGAGCTGACCACGCCAGGCCAAAATGCTATCAGCCATGTCTCAGTCTGCTACAATGACAATCCCGCCATCGAGACCGGTGATGCGCCCGATAGCACGAATCACTACGGTTGGAATATGACGGCATACTTCAAGAACGATGGCACAACGGTCGTCGCTCAAGGCAACTTCCCCACCGTGTCCGATTCAAGCCTCGGCGCTCCTCTGGGCATGTGCCACTATGTGGCGCCCGACGGCGCCTATCTGGGAGCCGGGCGCAGTGCAGAGAGAGATGCTGACCTGCTTGCTGACGCGGATGGGATCACCAACCTCATACCAACAGGCAATGTCTCCAATGCAGACAGCGACGATGGGCTTGATCTGCCGCCATACTGGTACAGCGGCGTACCGGCTACCATCACCTATACTGTGTCGGTCCCAGCCAGCGGCGTGGCGGGCACCCGCTATGTCAACCTGTGGTTCGATTGGAACCGCGATGGCGACTGGGGTGACGCTTCGGTCCCCTGCGATGAAAGCAGGTCCACGGCTGGTGAATATACGGTTGTTAATCAAGCTGTGACCGTCAATCCCGGCCAATCGATAGTCATCAAGAGAACGATCATTCCCTGCAACCCGCCATCGCTTGCTGAGACTTTCGGAATTGATGATTACGAGGAAGCCCCCATCTGGGTGCGGATCACACTCTCCGAAGTGCCGGTGACCGGCGCACAGGTGGATGGCAGCGGCGCTGGATACTGCTACGCCGAGGGCGAAACCGAAGATTGGTACGGCACGTTCCTCAATCCCTCCGCCGTGGATCTTGCGCGCTTCGAGGCAACGGCGCAGGATGATGGCATTCTCATCGAGTGGGAAACCGCGACGGAGATTGACAACCTCGGCTTCAACCTCTACCGCAGCACAGCAGCCGATGGCACGTACGTCAAGCTCAACGAGGAGTTGATTCCGACGCAGGTGCCCGGCGCAGTTTTCGGGGCAGCCTACACCTGGCTGGACGAGGGTGTAGCTCCGGGTGTGACGTACTTCTACAAGATTGAAGATGTGGATATCGAGGGCAAGGCGACGCTGCACGGTCCCGTGCAAGCCACGGCGCTCTCCACTGGTCCCAGTGCGGTCAGCCTCACGTCCTTCGCCGCGGGCGGCGGCGGCGGCGTGTGGCTGCCCCTGGCGCTGAGCGCGATGGCGTTGCTCGGAGGGCTCAAGCGGCGCAAGTAGTTTCGTTTCGGGCGGCACGAAAAGGGTGGGTACCCAAAGCCACCGCAAGCCATCGCTTGCGGTGGCTTGTTGTTTGTAGATTTTCTTCGGTTTTTAGAACTCTTTTAAGAATTAAGCCCTTTCGTCTTAACTATTTTAATAGATAATAATAGTATCAATAGACTATATCCGGGTATTCAATCCGATTCAGAATGAAAACCAAAGGACGCCGTGAAAAAGCTTGGCTTCAAGCGGCACAAGAAAAAGCAAAGGAAAGGTAATGAAGATGAAGACGTACCAGAGAGTTTCAGCATTCGTGTTAATGTTAGTGATGGCGCTGGCAGCGCTGCCCGTCAGTGCAGCAGCCGTGTCACCGGTGGTTTTACCGGGGAATCCCATCTGCGCCGATTTAGGCTACGCCTATGAGATCAAGATTGATCCACCCACGGCGGGCACGTACGCGCTGGGCTACGGGAGTTTTACCTGGACGACCACCGATGGCATCACGATGAACTGGACTTCGACCATCGGCGTAGACGCCGTGATCGTCAAAGGCGGTCCCAATGCCAATCTCTACACCTACGTTCCGGAATCGTACGGAGATACGGGACTGACTTCCCCACTAGCGCCCAACGGTCGCCCTTATGCCATCAGCCATATCTCGGTCTGCTTTGATAATGAGCTGACCCTCAGCAAATCGGTGACCCCGGAAATCATCCATGTGCCCAGCGCCACCCCACCCTTCCTGGCAACCTACAGCTTCGTGGTGGGCAATCCCACCAATGTAGCGCTGAATGACGTTGTTCTGGAAGACGATTTCGAGAATTTCTTCCCGGAGCTGGGATACTGCCTGCAAATCGAATCCGTCACGACCAGCATCGGCGCCAACTCCGGTCCCGTGACCGTGGTGACCGCGGTACCGGGCACCCCACCGTTGCGCGTCGAGGCCGATGTCCTCGCCGCAGGGGAGCAATTGCTCGTCACCCTGGTCGCGAACGTGACCGACTGCCCCATCGGCAACTACCCCAACACCGCGCAAGCGATGGCGCTGGGTACGCAGTGGGTCTACGCCAACGCGCAGCTGCGACTGGACCCCGATCCAGCTTCGGTGAGCCTGGCGGATTTTTCAGCAATGGCGCAGGAAAACGGGGTGCTCCTGACCTGGGAAACCGCGACGGAGATGGACAACCTCGGCTTCAACCTCTACCGCAGCACGGCAGTGAACGGCGCGTATGTCCAGCTCAACGAGGAATTAATTCCCACGCAGGTTCCCGGCGCAGTCTTCGGCGCGACTTACAGCTGGTTGGATAGTAGTGCGGCTCCCGGTGTGACGTATTTTTACAAACTTGAAGATGTGGATATCGAGGGTCGCGCGACGCTTCACGGCCCATTAGAGGCCGTAGCGCTCTCGATCAGCCCGAGCGCGGTCAGCCTCACAGCCTTCTCCGCAGATGGCGGCGCCCTCGCGGGCGGCGGGGTTGGGCTGTGGCTGCCGCTGGCGCTCGGCACGGTAGCGCTGTGGGGAGGGCTTTGGAAGCGTAAATGATTCAGTTTGGGCGGCACACATAGCCAGGGTAACCCGCATCTCCGCAAGCGCTCGCTTGCGGAGATGTTTTTTTATGCCATTACAGCGCTTGAAATCAGTTATAGTTCCTCTCGAGTTCACAGCACTTCACCCCCATAGTTAGAAGTCATACCAACCAACTCTTGCATATTCCACCAAAAAAAAACCCCTGGTAAGCCAGTGCTTCAAGTCCTCCAAACGCCTTTTCCGGCCCCAAGTCACCTCTCTGGGGACATTTCCCGCGCCCCAAAGTCCTCTCTTAGCCATTTTTGCCACCCAAAAGCCCTTCTGACATTTTTCACAAGCCCAAATAGTACCTTTTTCCTATTCCCTCACGGGCATACTGTGGTTATAATATGGATAGTAAGGTAAGTTTGAATCTAGTCAAAACAAGCACTTTAAGTCAGTTTCTATAACCTTCAGTCGGACGAAATGGGCGGAAACAGGTCGCCCGGCTGAAAAAGCGCTAAGGTGACACGGGCGGAAACGAGTCCCCTTAAGCCAAAAACAGAATCGTAAACTTGGGAGGGTGAACGATGAAACAGGTCAATGTTATTCTAGCGGTTTGTATCCTCGCGGCTTTTGTCGCTGCTGTGCTCCCCACTCCAGTTGCAGCTCAAGAAGAAAATCGCGTTATTATTCAGTATCGCTCCAGCGAGCGCAGCGGCGTGCTGCAGCAATTGCAGGCTGCCGGTGCGGTCGTTCACTACGAATTCCCCGAACTAAACGCGGTAGCAGTGACCCTGCCCGCGCAAGCCCTCAACGATATGCGCGCCAACCCCGATGTCCTGGCCATCGAGCCGGATGAGCCGCGCCACATGACCGGGCAGGTAGTCCCCTACGGCGTGGATGCGATTGACGCACGCAGCGTATGGGATGCCAATTACGACGGCGTGGTTGACGCGGGCGCCCCCACAGGAGAGGATGTCACCATCTGCCTCATTGACTCCGGCATTCAGCGCAACCACGAGGATTTCCAGAACGTCAATATCCTCGGCGGCTATCCCGCCGGGTGGGATACCGATAACTACGGGCACGGCACACACGTCGCGGGCACCATCGCCGCCATGAACAACACCCTCGGTGTGGTCGGCGTGACACCCGGCACCGTGTCCCTCTACATCCTCAAAGTCTTCGGCGACAGCGGCACGTGGACCTACTCCTCGACGCTGGTTGACGCCGCCTACAAGTGCCGCGACGCGGGCGCCGACATCATCAGCATGAGCCTCGAAGGCTCGAGCTACAGCAGCATCGAGAACTACGTCTTCAACCAGCTCTACAACGACTACGGTATCCTCAGCGTAGCCGCGGCCGGCAACAGCGGCGGCACCTCCTACGCCTACCCCGCTTCCTACGAAGCCGTTATCTCCGTGGGTGCGGTAGACCAGAACAATGTGGTTGCCAGCTTCTCCAACCGCAACGACAGAGTGGAACTGGTAGCGCCCGGTGTGAGCATCTTCAGCACCTACAAGAACGGTGGCTACGCCTACATGAGTGGCACCTCGATGGCGACCCCGCACGTCTCCGCTGCCGCTGCCCTGGTCTGGGCCGCCTTTCCCGAGATGAGCGCCGCTGAAGTGCGCGCCCAACTGCAAAGCACAGCGCTGGACCTGGGCGTTGCCAGCCGCGACACCTCCTACGGCTACGGCCTGCTGCAAACCTACGAAGCCACCGGCGGCATGGATCCCACCGCGGTTGATCTGGTGCGCTTCGACGGGAATACCAATGAGACCGGCATCGAGGTCACCTGGGAAACCGCGATGGAAATAGATCACGTCGGTTTCCACCTGTACCGCATGGCGGAGGATGAGGGCCTGTGGACCCGTCTCAACACCGAAATGATCCCCGCGCAGGCATTCGGCGGCATGATCTGGATGGTTGCGGAAAGCCCTTTTACTATAGGCAGATCGATATAACGAG
>JAFGFB010000087.1 GCA_016931315.1 Anaerolineae bacterium | reverse complement strand
GTATTACGACGGTGCTGGAGGCTTGGTGGATTTGCCTAATCCCACCGGTGTGGTTTCGAGTGGCAACTCGGGTTACGGCACGACCCTGAGCATTTACATGGAGCACATCGTGAATAACTCAAGTCGTGCTTACGTGCTCAACTGGCGCCCGAATGTCGCTGGGACCACGATGATGCTCTGTGGACTGCGCGTTGCGTATCGTTTGCCATAATGGCAAAATCCTTGAAGTACAAAAGATCAAGGAGCTTACCATGAAACCTCTGAATATTCGAAGGTTGGTGACGGCGGTGATGCTGCTGTCAACTTTATTGTCGCTAACGCAATCAGCGACGGCGCAAGCGCCTGCAGCCGATACCCAGGCTGAAATCGCCGCCGCCTGGTCTGGGTTCCTGTACGAGTTTGTTGCCGGCTCCACGTTGCGCCCGCGATTCAGCACCACCACCTGGTCTTGGGGGGGGGCGGGCGGTTGCATCTACGCCACTGCCAACGCAAACGAAGTCTTCAACGTGCCGCTGAGCCTGCCGGAGGGTAGCCGCATTGATTACCTGCGCCTCTATTTCTACGATACGAGCGCCAGTAACTCTACGGCATGGCTATCGTATTACAACGGTGCTGGAGGCTTGGTGGATTTGCCTAATCCCACCGGTGTGGTTTCGAGTGGCAACTCGGGTTACGGCACGACCTTGAGCACCTACATGGGGCATATTGTGGATAATCTCAACCATGCCTATGTGCTCAACTGGAAACCTGTTGTATCCGGGGGCACCATGATGCTCTGTGGCTTGCGCGTGGCATACCGTCTCTCTCTGCCCCGATCAGTCTATCTTCCATTGACCATGAAAAACTATTAGGACTTTGAGAGCGCTTGCAGCGCTTACGCCAGAATATTGGAGAACATAACATCGCCATCTTGCAAACCACCCGCATCGGCGATCAACTCTCTGCGCCTTCTTTCTAAAGGAGTGATTTTCGTGAACGGGGCTGCGCCCCCGTTCACGAAAATCACAAAAAAACACCCTCTGCGCCTCTTCAGCGTACTCAAGTGTCTAGACGTATTGTCTCACCCAGCCGACCTTTGAACTTCCCAATAATTTGTCCTATACCCCCTTCTCAAAAGTCACTTTCCATTCCTTCAACATTATGGTATAATGCCCGTTTGCTTACGTTATGAAAAAAAAGACATTCTTGGGGAACTGAAGCGGGGGAGCAATCCCCATCGCTTCACTTTGCGTGTTTGTAAGACACCTGCTTTGCAGATGGGGCTGTTCCAAAAGCGCTCCGGGAGGATTAGAATAGCATGTTAGTAGCCGACCTTGGTGTGAAGTCCTATGCGCGGATTTCCAGTGCTTTGCCGTTGCCTGGATTGGTCGAAGTGCAACTCGAGTCTTATGAGTGGCTCAAGGGAGAAGGTCTGTGGTCGCTTTTTGACGAGGTCTCCCCAATCGAGAGCTACAACGGCTTGTTGAGCCTCTATCTCCCCGGCTCCAAGGCTGAGGAAGCGGGCTTTGATCTCAAGTATCGTTTTGGTGAGCCTAAGTATAGCCAGCAAGAATGTCTGGATCGGGATCTCACCTTCGCTATCCCGATCTATGTGGATGTGGCGCTTTTGATCCGTGAGACCGGCGAGATTGTCGAGCAGGAAATTTTCCTCGGCGACCTGCCGCTGATGACGGAAAACGCTACCTTCATCATCAACGGCACCGAGCGTGTGGTCGTCAGCCAGCTGATTCGCTCGCCTGGAGTGTACTTTGGTGTTGAAGATGATGGCGGGCGCCGTCTGGCGACCGCGAAAATGATCCCCGACCGCGGCGCCTGGATGGAATTCGAGACCCGCAAGTCCGGTTATTTGACGCTGCGCTTCAACCGCAAGCGCACCGTCCCGGTGACCATTTTCCTCCGTGCGATGGCCGCGGTGGATGATGAATTGCACAGCACTACCCTGACTGAGGGGACGGATGAAGAACTGTTCCGGCTCTTTGGCGAGGCAGATAATGACCCGGATCATCCCTGGATTACCACCACCATTCGCCAGGAACCGAGCTGGGAATCGAAAGCCGGTCGTACCGTTGCGCAAGAAGCGCTGATCGAATTCTACCGCCGCATGCGCCCTGGCGACCCTCCCACGTTGGATAATGCGCAGGAATATCTGGTTTCTCAGGTCTTTGATCCACAGCGTTATAATCTGCAACGTGTGGGGCGCTATAAGCTCAATCAGCGCATGGGGCAGAATATTCCGATGTCCATTCGGACAATCACCAAAGACGACATTGTGGCCCTGACGCGCCGCATGATTTACATCAACAACGGTGTCGCCGGCCCCGATGATATGGATCACCTGGGCAATCGCCGGGTGAAGACCGTGGGCGAACTGGTGCAGGCGAAAATCCGTGTGGGTCTTGTGCGCATGGAACGCGTCGTCAAAGAGCGCATGAGCCTGCGTGAGGAATCCCCGACGCCGGTCAGCCTCATCAACATTCGCCCGGTCGTGGCTTCGATTCGCGAGTTCTTTGGCTCCAGCCAGCTCTCGCAGTTTATGGAGCAGACCAACCCGCTATCGAGCCTCACGCACAAGCGCACCCTTTCGGCTCTGGGGCCCGGCGGTTTACGCCGCGAGCGCGCGGGCTTCGATGTGCGCGATGTCCACCACAGCCACTACGGGCGCATCTGCCCCATCGAGACTCCTGAAGGTCCGAACATCGGTTTGATTGGACGTTTGGGCGTCTACGCCCGTGTCAATGACCTCGGCTTCATTGAGACGCCCTATCGCAAGGTGCTCCGTGTCGCACAGAATACGGAAGCCGAGCTGCTTGGCGAGACGCTGCGCGAGGATGTCACGGACCCGGATACGGGTGAGGTCGTCGCGGCGGCCGGCGTCAAAGTGGATGCGGCGCTGGCTAAGCGGATTGCGGCGCTCGCCCTGAGCGATTCTATCAAAATCGTCCCGCATGTGACGCCAGACGTGCTCTATCTCTCCGCGGACCGCGAGGAGCCTTACACCATCGCCCAGGCTAGCGCGCGTCTGGATGCCGAGGGGCATTTCGTACTCAAGCGCATTTCTGCCCGCAAGGGTGAACAATTCGTCTTCACTTCCCCCGACCGTGTGGATTACATTGATGTGGCGCCGATTCAGATTGTCGGCATCTCCGCGGCGCTCATTCCCTTCCTAGAACACGACGACGCCAACCGCGCGTTGATGGGCTCGAACATGCAGCGGCAAGCCGTGCCTCTGCTGTTGCCGGAGGCCCCCTATGTCGGCACCGGTATGGAAGTTCCTGCAGCTGCCAATTCGGGTCTGGTGGTGGTCTCCAAGGGTGATGGCGTGGTCATGGGCGTTTCCGGTGACCGCGTGGTGGTCTCGGAGGACGATGGCGCTCTGGAAAGTTACCAGCTCCGCAAATACAGCCGCTCCAATCAGAGCACCTGTATTGACCAGCGCCCGGTGATCCGCAAAGGGCAGCGCGTGAAGCGTGGCGACGTCCTGGCTGATAGCTCCTCTACGGAAAGCGGCAGTCTGGCTCTGGGGCAAAACGTCCTCGTGGCATTCCTCTCCTGGGAGGGCGGCAACTATGAGGACGCCATCCTGTTGAGCGAACGGCTGGTGCAGGATGACAAGTTCTCTTCCGTGCATATCGAGAAGCACGAGCTGACGGCCCGCGATACCAAACTCGGTCCGGAAGAGGTTACCCGCGAAATTCCGAACGTTTCCGATGATGCGCTGCGCGACTTGGATGAGGAAGGCATCATTCGGGTAGGCGCAGAGGTGGGGCCGCTGGATATCCTGGTGGGCAAAATCACGCCGAAGGGCGAGAAAGAACTTACCCCCGAGGAGAAACTGCTGCGCGCCATCTTTGGCGAAAAGCTGCGCGATGTCAAGGATACCAGCTTGCGGATGCCCCATGGCGCCAGCGGCAAGGTTGTGGATATCAAAGTCTTTGATCGCGATGAATACCGTGACTTACCCGCGGGTGTCGAGCGGGTTGTGCGGGTCAGTGTGGCTCAGCGCCGTAAAATCATGGCAGGCGACAAAATGGCCGGGCGCCATGGCAACAAAGGCGTGATCTCCAAGGTTGTGCCCGTCGAGGATATGCCCTTCCTGGCTGATGGCACATCTGTGGATATCATCCTCAATCCCTTGGGTGTTCCGGGTCGCATGAACATTGGTCAGATTCTGGAGACTCACCTGGGCTGGGCTTCCGCGCGTCTGGGCTTCCGAACCATTTCGCCAGTTTTCGATGGCGCCGACGAGGAAGAAATCGCGGCGGAGCTGGCTCGCGCCTGGTTGATTGACCAGGCATGGGGCGAGGTGCTGGAGCGTGCCTGGGCCTGGCTCAAGGCTCAGAATTATGATCTGGATACCCTCCGGGATGACGATGAAGCGCGCTTGATTTACGTGGCAGCATGGCTATCCCAGTTCGGTTATGATGTGGATCGGCTTCGCGATGATTCCATCTATGCTCGGCGTTCGGTGCTGCAAGAGTGGCTGCGCGAGTTGGGCTATCAGCCCGAGACGCTGCTCGTCCTCGAGGACGATGCCCGCTCTCAAGATGAACGCCGTGTAGCGGACGTGCAGGCACAGGCCGTGTGTCTGCGCCTGTGGCTCGAGGCGCGCGGACAGGAGACTTCCGGTCTAACAGATGAGGAACTGGTGTTGCAAGCCACTGCCTATAGCCAGAAGGCCAATGACCCCTTGCCTACGTTGGGCAAGATGGTCCTGTACGATGGCAAAACCGGGCAGCCGTATGATCAGCCCGTTACCGTTGGAATTATCTACATGTTCAAGCTCGCGCACCTGGTGGAAGACAAAGTCCACACGCGCGCGACCGGTCCTTACTCGTTGGTCACACAGCAGCCTCTGGGTGGTAAGGCGCAATTCGGCGGACAGCGCTTCGGTGAAATGGAAGTGTGGGCGCTGGAAGCCTACGGTGCGGCCTACATCCTGCAGGAAATGCTCACGATCAAGTCGGACGACGTTCAAGGGCGTGTTAAAGCCTATGAATCCATCGTCAAGGGCTTACCGATTGAGGAACCGGGTATTCCCGCCTCATTCAAGGTCTTGGTGAAGGAATTGCAGAGCCTGGCGCTCGCGGTGGAAGCTGTCACCGATTCCGGTGAGGTGTTGCATTTTGGTCGTGACGAGCGACGGGCGCAGTTACCCAAGCTGGGTATGGGTTTGCTGGGCTTTGCCCAGGAGAATTTCTAGGGCTGGCGGGCTTGTGCCTGCCAACCGGCCCGGGATTGACCTTTTATCGGTTTGTGGTATCATAAGTGTTCGATGGAGCGACAGCCAAATACCCTGCGCTCCGCGAGTGATGTTAAGGATGATGTTGAAGAGAGGCCATCAATAGGGTTGCGATGGCCTTCTTCACTGGAATTTTTAGGAGGAAAAAGTGCCCACGATTAATCAGTTAGTGCGGAAGGGGCGTAAGCCCAAGGGACAGATATTGAAGTCCCCAGCACTGCAATACAATCTGAATACTAAACGGGGTAATCGGCGGTCGCGCATTAAGGAAGGCAATCCGCAGAAGCGTGGCGTCTGCACAGTCGTGCGTACCACGACCCCCAAGAAGCCTAATTCGGCGTTGCGGAAGATTGCCCGTGTGCGTCTTTCCAATCGTATGGAAGTCACGGCCTACATCCCTGGCGAAGGGCACAACCTTCAGGAGCACTCGGTTGTGTTGGTGCGCGGTGGGCGCGTGAAAGACCTGCCCGGTGTGCGCTATCACATCGTGCGTGGAGCGTTGGATTCTAGCGGCGTGAAAGATCGCCACCAGCAGCGTTCCAAATACGGTACCAAAGTCGCCTCAGCGACTGCGACCACCAAGAAGAAGTAGGGAGTGAGCCATGTCGAGAAGGTCCCGTGCGGTAAGGCGTGAAGTTACGCCCGACATTCGATACAACAGCGTGCTGGTTCAGAAGTTCATGAATCGCATGATGCGTGCTGGTAAGAAGAGCATTTCGCAGCAGATCATGTACGAAGCGATGGACGAGGTTGAGGCGCGCATGAAGCGCCCGGCGCTCGAGGTATTTGAGACCGCGATGCGCAATGTGGCCCCTCCAATTGAGGTGAAGCCCCGCCGTGTCGGTGGTTCAACCTATCAGGTGCCTGTAGAAGTGCCGCCGTACCGGCAGGTCTCCCTGGCAATTCGCTGGCTTTTGGCAGCCTCTCAGAAGCGCCACGGTCGTGGCATGGCGGATAAACTGGCTGCGGAGCTTGTGGATGCGGCGCAGGGAACTGGTGCTGCGGTTAAGCGCCGCGAAGAAACGCTGAAGATGGCTGAGGCTAACCGGGCGTTTGCGCATCTGCGTTGGTAGATTCGATTCCGGCTGTCGCCTGGGAATGATGGCGAAAGTTAGCGGCGATGGCTGATAACGTACCTTTACAAAATATTCGTAATATCGGTATCATTGCGCATATTGATGCGGGCAAGACCACGACGACCGAGCGTATTCTCTACTATACGGGTCGCACGCATCGCATGGGCAATGTAGATGAGGGCACAACCGTCACCGATTGGATGACCCAAGAGCGTGAGCGGGGTATTACCATCACCTCTGCCGCGGTAACGTGTTTCTGGAAAGAATTCCAGATCAACATCGTGGATACGCCGGGTCACATTGACTTCACCGCTGAGGTGCAGCGTAGCCTGCGGGTTCTTGATGGCGGGGTGGTGGTCTTCGATGGCACTGCTGGCGTCGAGCCGCAATCCGAAACGGTCTGGCGGCAGGCGCGGGCCTTCAATGTGCCCCTCATCGTGATGATCAACAAAATGGATCGGCTGGGTGCGAACTTCAAGCACGCGGTCCAGACGATTCATGACCGGCTTGATGCGCACCCGGTGCCCGTGCAATGGCCCATCGGTGCTGAATCTAGTTTCATCGGTGTGGTAGACCTTCTGGAATGGAAGGCGGTTGCCTGGACGGATGAACTGGGAGCCAGCCCTGAGCCCCTTGCCATTCCGGCAGAGCTGCTCGACGAGGCCAGTGCTGCGCGCGAGACCATGATTGAAGCCATCGTGGAGACCGACGACCTCCTCACGGAGCGTTATCTCGAGGGTGAGCCTATCACGGCTGAAGAGTTGCGTGGGGTTCTGCGACGGGCAACCATTGCGGGGCAATTGCAACCGGTGCTATGTGGGACTGCGTTGCGCAATAAAGGGGTACAACCCCTTCTGGATGCGATTGTTGCTTACTTACCATCGCCGGTAGATGTTCCGGCGGTGCGGGGGGAAACGAAAAAAGGGCTTCAAGAACGCCCGGCTGATCCCTCTGCACCTTTATCAGCCTTGATCTTTAAAATTGCCGCCGACCCTTATGCGGGGCGGTTGGCTTATTTCCGGGTCTATTCCGGCGAGCTGCAGCGGGGTACGGTAGTCGTCAACGCCGCCAAGAATGTGCGCGAGCGCATTCCCAAGCTGCTGCGCATGTTCGCCGACCACCGTGAAGAGGTGGAGGTATTCAGAGCCGGGGATATTGGCGCGACGGTGGCGTTGAAGCAGAGCTTCACCGGCGACACCCTAAGCGCCATCAATGCCCCAATTGTTCTGGAGAGTATCCACTTCCCAGAGCCGGTGATTGATGTGGCGGTGGAGCCTAAGACGGTTGCCGATCAGGACAAGCTCACCGAGGCGCTAGAGCGCCTGGCTGAAGAAGATCCTACTTTCCGTGTTCGCACCAATGAGGCGACCGGGCAGCAGATCATCTCCGGCATGGGCGAACTTCACCTGGAGATTCTGGTAGACCGTGTTTTGCGCGAGTTCCGTGTTGCGGCCAATGTGGGGCGCCCGCGGGTGGCTTACAAAGAAACGGTGTTGCGCTCATCTGTGGTAGAATTGACCTTTGACCGGATGCTGGGCGGAAAGCCGCAGTTTGCCAAAGTAAAACTGGAAGTGCGACCCGCCGCTCGCTCCGAAGAGGGCACCCGTTTCGAGAACACTGTGCGCAGCAATCACTTACCTGAGATTTTCGGAGTCGCGGTGCGCAACGGTGTGATGGAGTCGCTGGATAGCGGTTTTCTGGCGGGTTATCCGCTGGTGGGGCTTGAGGTCACACTGGTGGACGCCGAGATGAATCCAGAACTTTCGACAGAGATGGCTTTCAGAGCTGCGGGAGCGCAGGCTTTCCGCGAAGCGGTGGAGCAGGCGCAGCCCACGCTGCTAGAGCCGATGATGGATCTTGAGGTTGTAGCCCCCGAGGATTTTATCGGGGAGGTATTAGGAGACCTGAACGCTCGTGGGGCGCGCATTCAAGCGCTGGAACCGCGGGTTGGGGGGCTTCAAGCTATGCGGGCTTTTGCCCCGCTGGCGAAAATGTTTGGGTACGCGACCGACTTGCGTAGTGCTACGCAGGGACGGGGGACGTTTACGATGGAGTTCCATCATTATGCACCGGTGGAACCCGCACAATTGGATGCCATCTTGTATGGTGTGGGTTGATGTTTGGTTGCGGGCGTAGCCCCGACCAGATGTACAGCTGTGTTGCCAGACGCTGATTGGCGCTGGCTTCAAGTAACAGTCAATATTAGCAATAATAGTATTCAAAGAAGGAGAGCAAAGGAATGGGCAAGCAGAAGTTCGAGCGCACGAAGCCGCATGTGAACGTGGGTACCATCGGGCACATTGATCATGGCAAGACGACGCTGACGGCGGCGATCACCCGGACGCTGTCGCTCAAAGGTTGGTCGGAGTTCAAGGCCTACGATGAGGTCGCGAAAGCCGATGCGAAGATGTTCCGTCGTGACGCCACCAAGATTCTCACCGTGGCAATTTCCCACGTGGAATATCAAACTGCATCACGCCACTACGCGCATGTTGACTGCCCCGGTCACCGGGACTACATCAAGAACATGATCACCGGCGCGGCGCAGATGGACGGGGCTATCCTCGTCGTTTCCGCTGTGGATGGTCCGATGCCGCAGACTCGCGAGCACATCCTCCTGGCACACCAGGTAGAGGTTCCTGCCATCGTGGTCTTCCTGAACAAGGTGGACTTG
This sequence comes from Anaerolineae bacterium, assembly GCA_016931315.1. Classification (GTDB taxonomy): domain Bacteria; phylum Chloroflexota; class Anaerolineae; order B4-G1; family SLSP01; genus JAAZNO01. The sequence goes on along the minus strand of JAFGFB010000087.1, from coordinate 13,410 downwards.
ATGGATGACCCCGAACTCCTGGAGCTGGTGGAACTGGAAATTCGCGAGGTTCTGAGCGCCTATGGTTATCCTGGTGATGAGACCCCCATCGTGCGTGGTTCGGCTTTGGCCGCCCTCAACTGCACGAGCGATGATCCCACTCATCCGGACTACGCCTCGATTTGGGAGCTCATGCGGGTTGTGGACGAGTATATCCCGACGCCTGAGCGCGCTGAGGAAAAGCCGTTCTTGATGTCCATCGAGGATGTCTTCTCGATCAAGGGCCGTGGTACTGTGGTGACCGGACGTGTCGAGCGCGGGACCATGCTCCCCAACACCGAGGTCGAGCTCGTGGGCTTGAGCGATTTGCCCCGCAAGACCGTAGTGACCTCCATGGAAATGTTCCACAAGATTCTCGACAAGGTTGTCGCTGGCGACAACGCTGGCTTGCTGCTGCGCGGTGTGGCTAAGGATGACGTCGGTCGCGGTATCGTGGTCGCCAAGCCTAACTCCATCAAGGCGCGCCGGAAGTTCGAGGCTCAGGTCTACATCCTCAAGCGTGAGGAAGGTGGACGCCACAAGCCCTTCTTCTCCGGTTACAAGCCGCAATTCTTCATCCGCACCATGGACATCACCGGCACGGTGACCCTGCCCGAGGGTGTTGAGATGGTCATGCCCGGCGACGACACGAACATGATCGTGGAGTTGATTGAGCCGGTGGCTTTGGAGAACGGTTCCCGCTTCGCTATCCGCGAGGGTGGCTTGACTGTGGGCGCTGGTGTTCTCACCAAGGTCATTGAATAAGCGCATAGCGCAACCAAACTAAACGTCAGGTGATTTGAGCAATGGCAAAACAACGTATTCGTATTCGGCTCAAGGGCTACGATCATCGGATCCTGGACGAGTCCGCGCGCCGGATCGTCGAGGCCGCTGAGCGTACTGGGGCCCGTGTCGTAGGTCCCGTACCACTGCCGACGAAGATCGAGCGTTTCACGGTGCGACGTTCTACCTTCATTGACAAAGACAGTCACGAGCACTTTGAGATTCGCACCCACAAACGACTGATTGACATCATGGAGCCGGATTCGAAGACGATTGACACTTTGATGCGGCTCAATATGCCGGCAGGCATTGATATCGAGATTAAGCTGTAAGTCGGGGTTAAACGTCAGTCACAGCGCTTACGCGCGTTGCGGTTGATCGTAACAACGATTTGCACCCCCCTGGGCATTTGCTGGTAACAGCACTTGACCAGGGGGGAAGTCATGGAGTAAAGCTGGTTGAATGCATGCGCTGCGGAAAATATCTCCGTAGCGGGCAGGACTAGACAAGGGATGATGCGGTGAGCCTTACACCGGCAGTCCCGGGGAGGAAGCAGAATTTATGAAAGGCATTCTGGGCAAGAAAGTGGGAATGACCCAGGTGATTAAGGACGATGGCGAAGTAGTTGCCGTCACTGTCCTCGCCGTTGGGCCATGCTACGTGACGCAAGTGCGCACGCCAGATAGAGATGGCTACCGCGCCGTCCAGCTCGGCTTTGAGCCTGACAAGGCCAAGCACCTGAGCAAGGGCGAACAGGGCCATCTGGAACACTCTGGTGTACCGCTATTGCGCCACTTACGCGAGCTGCGCATCCGTGAGGATGAGCACTATGAAGTCGGGCAAGTTATCAAAGCCGATATCTTTGCCCCGGGAGAGCATGTGGATGTGGTGGGTACTTCCAAGGGCCGTGGCTTCGCTGGTGTGGTCAAACGACATGGCATGTCCGGTGGTCCCCATACACACGGTCAATCCGATCGTGAGCGGCGTGTCGGCTCCATCGGCGCTGGCTCTTCACCGGGCCACGTTTGGAAGAATGTCCGCATGCCCGGTCACATGGGCGCTGAGCGCGTCACATCGCAGAATATTGAAGTTGTACTGGTAGATCCTGAGCGAAACCTCTTGGCTGTCAATGGCAGTGTCCCTGGTCCGAATGGTGGCCTGGTGTTGGTCAAGCTGGCTCGCAAGCAGAAGGTCGCCAAGGGAGGGAAGTAGAGATGCGCGTTCCGGTGATGAACATGCAGGGCGAACAGGTTCAGGAAATTGACCTGCGCTCGGACATTTTTGAAGCGCCCGTCAACGTCGCGCTGATGCACCAGGCTTTGGTGCTGCAGCTCGCGAATGCACGGCAGGGCACTCATAGCACTAAGACGCGGGGCGAGAATAATCGCTCGACGGCAAAATGGTACCGCCAAAAGGGTACGGGCCGGGCGCGTCATGGTAGCCGCAATGCGAATATCTTCGTAGGCGGCGGTATTGCTCACGGGCCCAAACCGCGGGATTATTCCAAGCGGATGCCGCGAGCGATGCGTCGCGCGGCCGTGCGCTCAGCTCTGTCCGTTAAAGCAGCGGAAAAGCAAATTGTGATTGTAGATGCGCTACAGATGGCTACGCCTAAGACCAAGGAATTTGCGAAGGTCTTGCAGAGCCTGGCAGTCAGCGATGGTAAAGTCCTGATCCTGCTGCCTGAGCGCAACGAGGCCATCGAGCGCTCTGCTCGCAACCTGCCGACCGTGCAGACCCTGCGCGCTGGCTATGTGAACGTTCGGGATTTGCTGGGTTCTGATCATGTCGTTATTCCCCTGGGCGCCCTGGAAATCGTGGATGCGCTCCTGGGACGGCATGAGGCGACGGAGTAGGTAGCATGGAAATTTATGACGTGATCATCCGACCAATTACAACTGAGAAATCCGAGTTGCGTAAGGAACTGGGGCAGTATACCTTTGAGGTCAACCGCCGCGCCAATAAGCAACAAATTCAAGATGCGGTGTCAGAGATTTACGATGTTACCGTAGTCTCCGTCAACGTGATGAACATGCCGGCAAAAATCCGCCATGCTCGCGGACGCCGTGTCAACGTCCATCTTCCTGCCTGGAAGAAGGCTGTAGTCACAGTTGCGCCCGGGCAACGGATTGACGCTCTGGAGGCGTAGAATGGGAATCAAGAAGTTTAGACCTACTTCTCCTGGTCGCCGTGGGATGACCGGGTACACTTTTGAAGAGATTACGCGCGCGAAACCGGAGCGTGCCCTCGTTGCTCCGCTGAGCAAAAAAGCGGGTCGCAATGCTTACGGGCGCGTGACGGTGCGCCATCGTGGCGGTGGCCATGCCCGCAAGTACCGCCTGATTGACTTCCGCCGCGATAAGCTGGGCGTGCCGGCGCGGGTCGCCGCGATCGAGTACGATCCCAACCGCTCCGCTCGCATTGCGCTGTTGAACTATGCTGATGGCGAGAAGCGCTACATTTTGGCGCCTCTGGGCTTGAAGGTGGGCAACACTGTGGTCAGCGACAAGAACTCGGTGGAAATCAGCGTTGGCAATGCTACCCAGCTGGCGAATATGCCTTTGGGTACCCTCGTCCACAATGTTGAACTCTACCCCGGCAAGGGGGGGCAGTTGGTGCGTGCGGCGGGTACCTCAGCGCAGGTATTGGCCAAGGAAGGCGCGTTTGTGACCCTCCGTATGCCCAGCACTGAGATGCGTTTGGTCCGCAAAGAGTGCATGGCTACCATCGGGCAGGTCGGCAATGTTGAGCATTCGAATATCAAGTTGGGCAAAGCCGGGCGCAAACGCTGGCTGGGTTGGCGCCCGACCATTCGTGGCTCGGCCATGACCCCGCGTGACCATCCACATGGTGGTGGTGAAGGACGCTCGCCCATTGGTATGCCGGGTCCCAAATCGCCGTGGGGTTGGTATACTTTGGGCCGCAAGACCCGCCAAAATAAGTCCACCGATAAGTACATCGTTCGCCGGCGCAGTTCCGGGCGCTAAGCGAATAGGGAGGCTATCAATGTCACGTTCGCTGAAAAAAGGGCCGTTTATCGAGCCGAAGTTGTACAAGAAGATTGAAGAGCTGAATCGCGCCGGGCAGAAGCGCGTCATTCGCACCTGGTCGCGTGCCTCCGTTATCTTCCCGATCATGGTCGGGCACACGATTGCCGTTCATGATGGACGCCGGCACGTGCCGATTTACATCACCGAAAACATGGTCGGTCATCGCCTGGGCGAGTTTGCCCCCACACGCACCTTCCGTGGGCACATCACTAAAGAGAAGAAGGGCCGGGTGGCCTAGGAGGCGCTGCTATGGACGAACAAGTAAGAGCGCAAGCGAAACACATTCCAATGGCGCCGCGCAAGGTGCGGCGGATTTTGGAGCCTGTACGGGGAATGGATGCACAACGGGCTGTAACACTGTTGAAAGCCATGCCTCATGCTGCGGCGGAACCGGTAGCCAAACTGCTACAATCGGCTATCGCCAATGCAAATGAGAAGGGTATGGATACCGACAGCCTCGTCATCGTCCATCTGGTCGCCGATGAAGCCCCCGGCGTCATGCCTGGCAAGGGTTGGCGTGCCCAATGGGGTAGCCGTGGTCGGTATCGTCCGGTTCGGAAACGTTCTTCCCACATCACTGTGGTGCTTGAAGAACGGGTAGCGTAAGAAGGAGGCAGATTTTGGGTCGCAAAGTTCATCCTTACGGTTTCCGTCTGAAGATCATCCGCGATTGGAAATCGCGGTGGTATGCCGAAGGGCGCAGCTATGCGGGATTGCTGAAAGAAGATTGGCAGATCCGGCAGCTGGTTGAGAAAGAGATGCGCACGCGCTCTAAAGATGGGCAGTCGAGCGTTTCGCGGGTGGAGATCGAACGCTTCCCGCCGAACCAGGTTTCGGTGATCATTCGCACTGCGCGCCCGGGTGTTGTCATTGGGCGCAAGGGCGAGAACGTCAAGATCCTGCGGCAGAGTCTGGAGGAATTGACCGGTGGTAAGCGCGTCCACGTGGATGTGCAGGAAGTCGAGATGCCTGATCTGGATGCACGGCTGGTGGCTGAGAACATCGTGGCGCAATTGGAACGACGTATCTATCACAGCCGGGCCATGAAGCGCGCGGTGCGCCAGGCCATGCGGGCCGGGGCGCAGGGTGTCAAGGTCGTGTGCAGTGGTCGTCTCTCCGGCTCAGAAATGGCCCGGCGGGAGACCATGCGCGAGGGTCGCGTGCCCTTGCAGACGCTGCGCGCAGATATTGACTACGCTAAAGATGAGGCGCTCACTACCTATGGTCGTATCGGCGTAAAAGTGTGGATTTATATGGGAGAAGTTCTCCCTAAGCGTGCTGCGACTTCTGGGGAAGAAGCGCCCCGCGAGAAACAGAATCCGCGTCGTTAATTCGGCGCTGATAAGGGAGCATGGAGGATTGCTATGTTGATGCCGAAGCGGGTGAAATACCGCAAACAACATCGCGGGCGTATGAAGGGTAAGGCCGGGCGCGGCGCTGATATCTCCTTTGGTGAGATCGCTTTGCAGGCTTTGGAACCTTCCTGGATTACGGCGCGACAGATTGAAGCTGCCCGGCGCGCGATTGTGCGTGAAATGAAGCGCCGTGGCAAGTACTGGATTCGTATTTTCCCTGATAAGCCGGTGACGGCTAAGCCCGCGGAAACGCGCATGGGTAAAGGTAAGGGTTCGGTGGATCACTGGGTGGCCGTTGTACGCCCTGGACGGGTGTTATTTGAACTCGCCGGCGTGCCGGATGATGTGGCGCGTGAAGCTCTGCGTCTTGCCGCCAACAAACTGCCCATTCGCACCCAAATCATTGCCCGTGTAGAGCTCGGGGAGCAGCCGGCAGGAGAGTAAGCCATGCAGACAAGTGAATTACGTGAACTGACTCTGGACGAAATGCGGCTGCGCCTGCGGGAGACCCGGCGTGAGTTGTTCAACTTGCGACAGCAATGGTACGCTGGCAGCCTGGAGGATTCCAATCGCATCAAGGCTGTACGCCGTGAAATTGCACGAATTTTGACGGTACTCCATGAGCGCGAGTTGGCAGTGGAGTCGGAAGAAGGAGGCGCAGCATGAAAGAGCGTCGTAAACAACTGGTCGGTGTGGTAACCAGCGACAAAATGGACAAGACCGTTGTGGTCACTGTCGAGCGTCGCTACCGGCACCCGCTGTACAAGAAAGTGGTTACCGCTACCAAGAAGTATATGGCTCACGATGAGGCTAACGCCTGCCATGTGGGCGATACGGTGCGGATTGTCGAAAGCCGCCCTATGAGCCGTCTGAAGCGTTGGACGGTTGAGACGATTCTGGAACGCGCGTCATAGGAGGGTGCGATGATTCAAAAAGAAACGCGTTTGGTCATCGCCGATAATACCGGCGCGCAGGAAATCCTGTGCATTCATGTGATGGGGGGCTCCCGTCGCAAATATGGTACTGTGGGCGATGTCATCGTCGCTGCCGTAAAGTCTTCTTCTCCGACGGGTTCAGTCAAGAAGGGCGATGTTGTGCGTGCTGTAATCGTGCGCGTCGCTAAGGAATACCGGCGCAGCGATGGCTCTTACATTCGCTTTGATGACAATGCCGCTGTGATTCTGGATGCCTCGGGTCTCAACCCGCGCGGTACGCGTATTTTTGGACCGGTAGCCCGTGAACTGCGCGAGAAAGGCTTCATGAAAATCGTCTCGCTGGCTCCAGAAGTGCTTTAACCGGTGATGAGGTGAAAGATGAATCGCATAAAAAAAGGTGATACCGTAGAAGTCATTGCCGGTAATGATCGGGGTGTTCGCGGCTCTGTGCTGCGAGTGCTGCCCAAGGAGCATCGCGTGGTAGTCTCCAAGGTGAACATGGTTACCAAGCATCAGCGCGCTGTGCGCGCCGGGCGTTCACAGGTGCAGGCTGGTCGCATCCAGTACGAAGCGCCCGTGCACGTCTCTAATGTGATGCTCGTGTGCCCTCACTGCAAAGCTGCCACACGCGTGGGCTTTGAGGTCACTGAAGATCAAGGCAAAGTGCGGGTCTGCCGCAAGTGCCAGACGGTCATTGACTGAGGAGTATGACGTATGCCGTATTTGAAGAAACGTTACCAGGAAGAAATCGTGCCGGCATTGATGGAGGAGTTCAAGTACTCCAACGTGATGCAGGCGCCCCGTCTGCGCAAGGTTGTGCTGAACGTCGGCATGGGGGAGGCGTTGGATAACCCCAAGTCTCTCGAGAATGCAGTCCGTGATCTCACGATCATCACCGGGCAACATCCTGTGGTGACCAAGGCGCGCAAATCTATCGCAGCTTTCAAACTGCGCGAGGGACGTGCCATCGGTGTGAAAGTCACGTTGCGCGGCGAGCGTATGTGGAATTTTCTCGATCGGTTGATGAATGTGGCGTTACCGCGTACCCGCGACTTCCGGGGCATCCCCGATAAGTTCGACGGGCATGGTAACTTCACTCTGGGGTTGCGTGAGCAGCTCATCTTCCCGGAGATCAGCTACGACTCCATTGACAAAATCCGGGGATTTGAGATTTGCATCAACACCACTGCTGAGACGGATGAAGAGGCCCGGCGCCTGTTGGAACTGCTGGGTATGCCCTTCCGCCACGCCTAAGGTCAAGAGGTAAATATGTCTAAGAAATCAATGCCTATTCGCGAGACTCGACGGAAGTACACGGTGCGGGTACACAATCGCTGTAGCCGGTGCGGTCGTTCGCGAGCTTACTATCGTCGCTTTGGCTTGTGCCGGATCTGCTTGCGCGAGATGGCGCTGGAGGGCAAAATCCCCGGCATCGTGAAGTCCAGTTGGTGAGGGAGTTGGAATAATGACAGATCCGATTGCTGATATGCTAACTCGCGTTCGTAACGCCTTGATGGTGCGACACGAGACGGTTTCTATGCCTTCGTCCAGCATGAAAATCGCTTTGGCGAAAATCTTGAAGGAAGAAGGTTACATCGAGGATTTCAAAGTCACACGTGAGCAACCGCAGCCGACGTTGATCCTGCGGCTTAAGTACACGGGTGAGGATATCAAGCACCAACGTCCAGTGATCACTGGGTTGAAGCGGGTGAGCAAGCCTGGCCGGCGTATCTATACGCCTGTCAAAGACATCCCCTGGGTACGCAGTGGGATGGGTATTGCCATCCTTTCCACGCCCAAGGGAATTATCACCGGGCAGCAAGCTCGCCGGCTTAACGTTGGCGGCGAGATCATCTGCTACGTCTGGTAGCCCAGGGGAGGTGTAATGTGTCCCGAATTGGAAAAATGCCGATCCCGGTTCCAGCCGGCGTAAAGGTACAACTCGATGGTGAACAGGTGACCGTGAGTGGTCCCCGTGGTGAATTGTCGCGCACCTTTCATCCTGAACTGAAAATCTATCAGGATGGCAATGTGCTGCGGGTTGAACGCCCCAACGATACCCAGCAGTTCCGCGCTTTGCATGGTCTGACCCGCGCGCTGCTCCATAACATGGTTGTGGGTGTGACTGATGGCTATCGTATCACATTGGAAATCCATGGCACGGGCTACCGGGCGGAGTTGCAGGGCACAACCCTGGTGTTGTACCTGGGCTTCTCGCATCCCGTTGTTATCCCGGCTCCGGCCAATGTGAAATTCGATGTCAACGTGCGTGCCAATACCGTCACAGTCGAGGGTATTGATAAGGAAGTCGTCGGACGTTTGGCGTCGGAGATTCGGGGTTGGCGCCCAGTGGATCCTTACCTGGGCAAGGGTGTACGTTATCTGAACGAAGTGGTGCGTCGCAAAGCCGGTAAGACCGGTAAAGCTTAACGCCGCTACAGCGTGGAACTGAGGGTGAAACAAGAAAGATGAAACCAGAAATTGATCGTCGCAAAGCCCGTGAACGACGTCGCGCGCACGTCCGCCGTAAGGTGGTCGGGACGCCGGAACGTCCACGCCTGAATGTGTTTCGTAGCTTAACGCATATTTATGCGCAGATCATTGATGATAGCCTGGGGCGCACCCTGGTGACTGCCTCCACGGTAGATGGTGAGCTGCGTGAACTGATTGCTGGTAAAGCCAAGGTTGAACAGGCCAAGCTGGTGGGAAAGATATTGGCGGAGCGCGCTTTGCAGAAGGGCGTCACGCAGGTGGTATTTGACCGCGCCGGATACAAGTATCATGGCCGTGTCAAGGCCCTGGCCGAGGCCGCGCGTGGGGCCGGCCTGGATTTCTAATCCCAAGAGACGCCTGGAAGGCTTGTAGGAGGAACTATGGAAGAACGACGTGACCGTCGTAGGCAGCAGGAAGTAGTCGAACCCGAGTTCGACGAGCGCATTGTGGATATCGCGCGTGTGGCCAAAGTGGTCAAAGGTGGGCGCTCGTTCCACTTCCGCGCGGTCGCCATTGTTGGAGATAACAAAGGCCAGGTCGGTATTGGCATCGGTAAGGCCCCCCGTGTCCCCGAAGCCATCGGCAAGGCCACTGAGCGGGCGCACAAGGATATGGCCCCCATCGCTATGGAAGGCTCTACCGTCTCCCATGAGGTCGTGGGACGCTGTGGTGGCGCGCAGGTGCTTTTGCGCCCCGCCAGCCCCGGCACCGGTGTGATTGCCGGCGGCGCCGTCCGTGCTGTGCTTGAGGCTGCGGGTATCCGGGACGTGCTCACCAAGTCGCAGGGTAGCGCGACGCAGGTGAACGTGGTGCAGGCGACGGTTGATGCGCTGCGCCAGCTGCGCCATGTGGAAGATGTGGCTCGCGAGCGTGGGGTACCTGAGGCTCAGGTTATGCCATTCTGGCGCAGGAGGAAGGCGTAATGACCAAGATGTTGCAGATTACGCTGGTGCGTAGCCCCATCGGCTACAACGAGCGCCAGAAGCGTACCGTTCGCGCCTTGGGCTTGCGACGGATGCACCAAGCAGTTGTGCGGCCCGATAACCCCGCGGTGCGGGGCATGGTCGCTGCGATCCCGCACCTGGTGCGGATGGAAGAAATCGAAGTCGTCGAAGTGCCCGCTACCGAGCAGGCTTAGCCGGCACAGGAGGTTACTCATGAAATTACACGAGCTACAACCAGCTCCAGGAGCGACCAAGCGCAAGCGGCGCCTCGGGCGTGGTATTGCTGCCGGACAGGGTAAAACCGCCGGACGGGGTACCAAAGGTCAGGGCGCGCGCAGCGGCAAGGGCGTCGCTCCCTACTTCGAAGGTGGCCAGCTGCCGTTGATTCGGAAGCTCCCTTTTGCACGGGGCTATGGCTTTGTTCATCCCTTCCGGGTGGAATTCAATCCGGTCAATGTGGGGCAGCTCGCCGAGAAATATGACGCTGGCGAAGTTGTGACCCCCCAAACCTTGGTGGAACGGGGTCTGATCAAACACGAACGTGATTTGGTATCGTTACTGGGCGAGGGCGAGCTGGATTGCGCACTCCATGTCAAAGTGCAGCGGATCTCTGAAGGCGCTCGCGCTAAGATCGAGGCCGCTGGCGGCACCATCGAACTGCTCCCGTGGAAACGGGGCGGCTATCGAACGCGCTAAGTCGGCTTAATTGGAGGCAATCCATGATTGAGGCCCTGCGCAATGCATTCAAATTGCCCGATCTCCGGCGGCGGATGTTGTACACGCTGCTGATCCTGGTGATCTGGCGTCTCGCTTCGAACGTTCCGGTGCCTGGCGTAGACCGTCAGGCACTGGAGCAGTTTCTGGCTGCGGGAACTGCCACGGGACAACTCATCAACCTGATTGATATGCTTTCGGGTGGCGCCATTGCCAACTTCTCTGTGTTGGCTGCCGGTGTTTCACCCTACGTCACGGCATCCATCGTCATCCAGCTGCTGGTCCCCATCTTCCCCGCGCTCGAAAAGCGGCTTAAGGAAGAAGGTGAGGCTGGGCAGCGCAAGATGAATCAGTGGACTTTCTTCGCCACTGTGCCGCTGGCGCTACTGTATTCCTTTGGGTTGGCGCAGGCGTTATCCGTGCAAGCCAACATCCTGCCCAATTTTGGCTTTGGTCAGGGGCAGGTCCTTTCTACCATCACCATTCTGTTGACGATGACCGCCGGCACGATGTTTGGTGTCTGGTTGGGTGAACTCATCACGGAGCAGGGCGTGGGTAACGGTCTCTCCCTGATCATCTTCGGCGGTATCGTCGCCCGCGTGCCCACCAATATCGTCCGCCTGTGGCAGACCGACAAAGTTCTGGGCATCGCCCTGTTCTTGTTGCTGACCATTCTGACCATCCTGGTGATTGTCTTTGTCCAGGAAGGCGAGCGTCGTATCAAGGTTCAGTACGGCAAGCGTGTGCGCGGCATGAAAGTCTATGGCGGTGGCAGCACCTACATCCCGCTCAAGGTCAACACCGCGGGCATGATCCCATTGATTTTCGCGCAATCGTTCCTGACCTTCCCGGCGATTATCGCGCAATTCTTCACCAACGCTGCGCAACCCAACTTCGCCGATAAGATCGTCAATTTCTTCAGTGGTACAAGTGGCTGGTATGCACCCCTGTACTTCCTCGCCGTGGTCGGCTTTACCTACTTCTACACGGATGTCATGGTGCAGCAGCAAAACCTTCCCGATATGTTGCAGCGTCAGGGCGGCTTCATCCCTGGCGTGCGACCCGGTAAGAAGACTGAGGAGTTCATCAACCACATCTACCGCCGCATCACCCTGGTGGGCGCATTGTTCCTGGGGACTGTCGCGGTTCTGCCCTATATCATTGATCTCTTCCGCTTCTTGAATTCCAATGTGATGCTCATTGCCAGTTCTGGTTTGTTGATTGTGGTTGGCACGGTGATTGACACCATGCGCCAGTTGGAAGCCCAACTGCTCATGCGCCACTACGAGGGCTTCTTGCATTAGCGCAAGCCCAAAGTCAACTTGTCAAAAAGCCAAAACTGGGGTATGATGTGACCTTTGGGTTTCCGGGGGAAATTGCCCGGGGACCCGCACTTTAAAGGCTTTGTGCGTGTTGTGGGGATTGCTAAGTGGTCATTCTAAAGCAGCGTGAAGAACTACGCCTCATGCGACAGGCTGGTCGCATGGTCGCGGAAGTGCTCGCGCTGCTGGAAGAGCGGCTGCGACCAGGAGTGACCACTGGCGAACTCAATGCTCATGCCGAAACATGGATTCGTAAACAGGGAGCTATCCCCTCGTTCCTGGGCTATCCGCCCGGTGCGCGGCATCCGTTTCCTGCAACCATCTGTGCTTCAGTCAATGCTGAGTTGGTCCATGGCATCCCCGGCACGCGAATGCTTCACGAAGGCGATATTATCACGCTGGATGTAGGCGTTCTCTATCAAGGTTTCCACGGCGACGCTGCCCGGACCTTTGCTGTGGGCGCTGTGAGCGCGGAGGCTGCCTCCTTGCTGGCAATCACCGCGGCGGCTCTGGCGGCAGGGCAGGCGCAGGCACGCTGTGGAAATCGTCTTGGGGATATCTCCCATGCAGTGCAGACTGCGGTAGAGCCGCACGGTTATTATCTGACCCGCCAGTACAGCGGTCACGGAATCGGGCGGCAACTCCATGAGGCTCCGCAGATCTTAAATGTTGGGTTGCCAGGTCAGGGAATACCCCTGGCTGAAGGCATGGCCCTGTGTATTGAGCCGATGGTGCTCATCGGTACAGCACAGACGCGGGTGTTGGATGATGATTGGACGGTGGTCTCGGCTAATGGCGCGCTCACGGCCCATTTCGAAAACACCCTGGCAATTGTGGATGGCGAGCCGGAAATTTTAACCCGGCTTTAGAATGAGGAGGCTGAAATCATGAAGGTATCACCATCGGTCAAGCGACGTTGCCCGAAGTGCAAGATCATTCGGCGACGCGGTGTGGTGCGTGTAATCTGTGAGAATCCTAAGCATAAGCAGCGGCAGGGCTAAGCCCGCGAGCCGTTTCTAGTCAGAAAGTCTGGAGGAGGCGTATGGCACGTATTGCAGGTTTGGACCTGCCCCGGAATAAGCGGGTGGAGATAGGCTTAACCTATATCTACGGCATTGGCCGGGCCACAAGCAATCAAATCCTGGCTAAGACCGGGATTAATCCTGATACTCGTATCAAGGATTTGACCGAAAGTGAAGTGGCTCTGTTGCGCGATTTGATTGACAATCCCGACTACATCGTTGTAGAAGGTGACCTGCGCCGCGAGGTGCAGATGAACATCAAGCGCTTAATCGAGATTGGCAGCTATCGTGGCTTGCGGCACCGCCGTAACCTGCCGACGCGCGGACAGCGCACACGCACGAACGCACGCACCAAGCGCGGCCCCAAGAAGACCGTTCCCGGTCGCGGCCGGCGGCGTGGCTCCAAGAAAAAGTAGTCAGTAGGTAATTCGAGGAGGATGTATGGCTAAACGTACGACGACTCAACGACCTGTGCGTCGTGTAAAGCGAAATGTGCCGCGTGGTTGCGTTTATGTTCACGCTACATTCAACAACACCCTGATCACGGTCACTGACCCTGAAGGTGCCGTTTTGCGCTCGGCCAGTGCCGGCAACGTCGGTTTCAAGGGCACACGCAAGAGCACGCCCTTCGCCGCGAGCACTGCCGCCCGCAAGGCAGCCGAAGAAGCGGTTGCGAATGATGGGGTTAAAGAAGTGGATGTCTTTGTGAATGGCGCTGGGCCTGGCCGTGAGGCTTCCCTGCGCGCAATCGCCGCTGCTGGCATGCGGGTGCGT
>JAFGFB010000086.1 GCA_016931315.1 Anaerolineae bacterium | reverse complement strand
GGGCCCGATGTTCTTCATTAAGCTCGCGCTCCATCGTCTGCGAGTGGAGGAACTGGAACGGAAGGCGGCACACAGTCTGGGCATAAATGTGCGGGTTGTGCGATCAAAGTACGCCGAGCTAGGCATGGATGTGGACAAACCCGTGCAGTATGAACTCTGCCGCCGAGTGTTGGAAGCACAAGCTGCATGATGGAATCAATCTGGGAGCGCCTTGCCGCCTTCGACGCGAACCTGTCCCGCCGCGCCCTGCGTTTGGTGCGACGCCAACCCTGGCGCAGCCTGGCAACGCTGATCGCACACACCGGGGATAGTCTGGTCTGGCTTACCGGAGGGCTGTTATTGTGGTGGCGCGGAGGTGCGCTCGTAGCAATCGGAACACGCATCGTGATCACGGTGCTACTCACCGGTGCCGTCAGTGGAACCCTAAAACTTCTCTTCCAACGGCAACGCCCCCTGGAAAAGCCTCGTGGCTTTTTTCTGCGCTATGACCGCCACGGCTTCCCCTCAGGTCATGCAACGCGCGCTGGTGGACTCATGGTAGCACTAGGGGTGCTTCTCCCACCCTGGAGCGCGGCGCTGCTTAGCGCCTGGGGCGTGGCTGTGTGTGCCAGCAGGGTCGCGCTCGGCTTGCACTTCGCCGGCGACATCGGCGGTGGGCTGCTCATCGGCTGGGCGCTCGGATTCATGTTGCTGGTGAACCGTTGACGCGCAAATCAGCGAGCGGACAGAGGTGCCCCACGTTGGCGCGCCACATGACCCATGATGAAAGGGACTAACGATGGTATTTCCTCCGCTGACGAGTGAGAATCTTGCTCATGAGAAATTGGATCTTCCAGGCGATTTTGAAGGTGACCTCAACCTGTGTTTGATCGCTTTCGAGCAATGGCAACAACGCCTCATCAACACCTGGATACCCCTGGCGCAACAACTGGAGCAGGCCTATCCCCGTTTCCGTTACTACGAATTTCCCGTGATTCAGCGCCTTAATCGCCTGTATCGCGGCTTCATCAACCAGGGAATGCGCGCTGGCATACTTGACACCACTGCACGACACAAGACCATCACCCTGTACCTAGAGAAAGATGCCTTCAAACAAGCCCTGGATATTCCGAGTGAGAGCGACATTCATTTGCGACTGGTCGATCGCACTGGTGCTGTGACATGGGCTGCTACCGGTGCGTTGACACGCGAGAATGCGCTTTCACTGGAGGAGCAACTGAAAATGCTGCTGTAAGACAGGAGGCTCATCCTGTGATTCGCGTACTCCAGCGTGACATGACGCAGCGCAAATGGTGCGGCGCCATGCACCGAGTCAGAGGAGGGTAGAATGCAAATCCTACGGTGCCCAGCCTGCGGCGCACCCGTGCCGCCAGATTCAACACAATGCCCCTATTGCCACGGCTACTTCACGCTGGAAGGGTCCCCAAATACTGCACACAGCACTGAATTCCAGGGCTTCACCTTTGAACGCCGCAGCGAGCCCAATGAGCAGGCTTTCACCCTTGCCGTGCCCAAAGGCTGGCTATTGGAAGGCGGTGTCGTTCGGGCAAATGCCACGCAACAGGTCGTCAATGCCCAGATCATCGCGGCGAAAGTCGACTTCTCCGTCAAGCGTGATGCCGCAGGCTCGGTGATGATCCGTTGGGTACCCGAGGTCAAGTATTGTGACATCCGCTTCATGCCCGCCGCTGTGTTCTTTCCACAGGGAAGCAACTACAACGGCATGGTAGTATGGCCTGTGATGTCAGGAGCGGAGTTTCTTGTGCGGATGGTGTTTCCTTGGGCCCATCCACAGGCGCAACAAGTCGAAGTGGTTCGGCAACAGGCGCAACCAGCGATGGTGGACCACTTCAAACGCGAGGCTGCGAAACTGGGCGGACAGGCGATCTTCCAATATGATGGTGGTGAAGCGGTGTTTCACTACGCCGAGAATGGTATGAGCTTTGAGGAACGCAGTTATACCTGCGTCGAATTCATGGGACCCATGGCTGGTGGCATGTGGAGTAACAAGAACACGGTGCTCCTACGCGCACCGCAAGGAGAATTCGAGCGCTGGGAGCCAGTGCTCAAGCACATCTGGACCTCAGGTGAGCTCAACTTGCGGTGGCTGGCGTACGAACAAGCCAGCCAGGAAATGCTCACGCGCGCTTTTATGAACGCCCAGCAGGCAGAACAAGCCCGCGCCCGCCGGGCACTGGAAATCCAACGCGATCTACAACGAATCAGCGAGGAAATCGTAGAGCACCAGCGCAAGACCCATGCGGAGATTCGCAACGACGGCTATCTGCTTCTAACGGGGCAGGAGGAATACGTTAACCCCATTACCAATCGTATCGATACCGGATCAAATGAGTGGAAGCACCGCTGGGTAACCGCAAACAACGAGGAGCTCTACACTGACGATGAAACCTTCAATCCCAACAATGACACCCGCCTGAATCAGATTGAGTGGGAGTATACCCCAGTACGGCCACGTTTCCCACTGTAAAGCGTGCCACTTACGAAATAGAGAGCCGGGATTGCTTCGAGCACGTGGCCCTTCTCGCCCGGCAAGATGGCTCCGCCATTCCCGTCGGAACCTCGGCACAGCCAAAACCCCGAAAGGCGCGGCGCGCTCTCACGACCCAGTGTCCAACGCAGTCCTGCAGCTAGGCCGTTGCATGTGCCGATGGTTGGATGCTTGCCCCACTCGTGATCACGGGAGCTGACCGCCAAATGGGCATCGCTTACCAGACCCACATCCCTTTTCGAGTCAGGGAGGAGCTCAAGTATTCCTGTAGGGCTCTTAACCCAACTCCACTTCAACGCGATGAATGCCCCCATCTCCGAAGATGGGAATCACACCATGGTTAACTGCCGCACCATCAACCGTCATACGGCGCACACCACGGCAAACATGGCGTGGATTGCGGACCTCAATCTCATACGTCGCACCGCGAAATAAGCGACGCATGCGAAAACCATCCCACGCGGCGGGAATGCAAGGATCAATCTCCAACCCGGTGTAGCCAGGTCGAACCCCGAGGATGTATTGGGTGCCTGCCTGATATGCCCAGGAAGCGGTACCAGTCAGCCAGCCATTCCGCGCCAGCCCAAATTGGGGATGCTCATCACCAAGAATATTCTGCGGATAGACATAAGGCTCGCTCTCGTAAACCTCGATATGCGCATTCTTCGCAGCAGGGTTGATTTGTTCGTAGTAGGTGAAAGCCCGGTCGCCACGGCCGATGAGAGTCTCGGCAATCATTACCCAGGGATTGGCATGCAGGAAAATGCCACCGTTTTC
>JAFGFB010000085.1 GCA_016931315.1 Anaerolineae bacterium | reverse complement strand
TTTGCCCCACCGCCAAAAATCAATTTTCCACTGCGTCCCGTAGGGACGCCTGAGATTTTCGCCCACATTTTGAAACGCAACCTATACCCGCTCTCTGGTGATTTTTCGCGGAAAGCGGCTATAATCCAGGGATTGATAGCTGCCATTGTTGCGGAAAGCTCACACAAAACCGCAGCAACGCCAGGAGCCTCAACTACAGGAGAGAGTATGGTCTACGAAGATTCAA
The DNA here is from genome assembly GCA_016931315.1 of Anaerolineae bacterium. Taxonomy (GTDB): domain Bacteria; phylum Chloroflexota; class Anaerolineae; order B4-G1; family SLSP01; genus JAAZNO01. The sequence continues at coordinate 34,221 of JAFGFB010000085.1, read as the reverse complement.
CTCCAGTTGCGCCGCCACAGGCGCTGTCATTGCCGCTTGCCCCAATACGTGCAATCTACCCGCTCATTGTCGTCAACGTGCTGGCTTTCATTCCCTACCTGAGCACGCTTCTCAACCTGGAGGATATCTGGTATCTCACCCTGAGCCTGGGTGGGTTAATTCCATTGGCGGTGCTGGATTATTACCAACTATGGCGTTTAATTACAGCCGGTTTTCTCCATTTCGACTTTCTGCACATCGCTTTCAATATGTACGCGCTCTACAACATAGGCAGGAGTGCCGAACGACTTTTTGGAACGGGGCGATTCCTTCTGGGCTATCTGTTGTCGCTGCTCAGTGGCAGTGTCCTGGTCACTGCGCTCGCTGGACGCGAAACGATTAGCGCCGGCGCCTCCGGAGCAATTATGGGCATCGTAGGCATGTTGCTCATCTACAGTAAGAATTACCGCGAAGTGCCCGCGGTAAATGCAATGTTCGGGGGCATGTTGCGGATAGCGTTGCTCAACCTGGGAATCGGCCTGTTGCCGGGCATCAGCCTCTGGGGACATTTAGGCGGTTTACTCGGCGGGCTGGCAGCAGGTTGGGCTCTCTGCCCCAGATACCAGATAATTGCGGGTACCGAATGGTCGCCCGCCCGCATCACAGAGGAATGGTGGAGCAGGCGCGAGACGCAACGACTGGCGCTCGTCACAGCGGGATTGGTCGCGGCGCTGGTGTTGACGCTATGGGTGCGCTAGGATGGGCAAACTCCTCTCGCACCCCCCATCAACGCCAGACCTCAAAAGCTAAGCCTTTGGCTTTGGGGCGTTTTTGGGAGCGCGCCTTGAGCAGAATCCTGCGACCTTCCTCGCTGCGGGTGTAGACCAGCTCACCGCCGCCCACGTAACGCCGCCAATGCCGGGTCAAAGAATCAGCAAACTCACGCCGGGTCGCCAGCGACTTGGGGACCGGATGATACGCCGCCTGATATAGCCCCGCATCGCGGAATAGCCGCCGCAAACGCGACCACAACATACGCAACGGCAAACTCGGCAGTGGGGCATCATCCCGCAGAATCAAATAGCGCTGATCCATCACCGGCTCAAAGAGCTGCTGATAAGCTTCGATGAATGCCGCGGCATCTTCAGGCGAGGCATAATCGAGCAGCACTTCATAGCTGTTATCGGGCTGCTCCACCACCCGCACATAATCGGGCTGCAGGTGACGGCTAATCGCCCCCGCATCCTTCAACGCTGCCAGCAGCGCCTGCGCAATATCGCGCAGAATGCCATCCGGAGGCTGCTCCACGAGGAGCGCTTTCCCCAACCGGTATGCCGAACGCAGGTTCAACGCAAAGACAAAGAAGGTTCCGAGTAGCAGTGCCAGCAGCGGCGCCAGGCAAGCCGCATCAGAGCCATCGCTGCCCAGCGCCAGTTGCAGGAAGACCCAGGCAATCACCAGGATTCCTCCCGCGACCGAGGCGGCAAACATGCGCAACATGCGCTTGAGCGTATTCTGCACGGTGAAAACCGTGCGGATTTTGAGGTCACGGGTATCCAGGCGCGTAGCGCGATAAGCGAAATTGCTGTACTCCTCGCCGATGCCCCATAGCGCATAGGTGCGCTCCCGGCGCGGAATCTGTTGCAGCATCCGTTGGGTGAATTGCGCAAACGTAATCTGCTTGAGGGGGCGCGTCGCCAACTGGTACGCCAGGTCAGGGTCTACATGCCCCACCCCCTTGACGATACGTCCACGCCCATCCGCGGGCAATCCCTCGCCGGAGAGGAACGCCCCCGCATCGTTCACCAGAGCTTGTAACCGCGATTCGGGCACAACACCCCAGTATTGCGCGTGACGGCGCACAAAGCGGGCAAGGTCCAGGCCCCCTTTTTCGTAAGTAGGAGCGACGCAGACCACGTCCCAATTGTGCGCGACCTTGTGGGACCAACGCGGGTCCAGGCGAATGCTGCGCCCCCGCAGCTGCTGAACCGAGGTGCTGGTCGTCACACTGGTGAGATCAATGAGCGTGTTCAGGGTGAGCGAATCCCACCCCTCGCCAAAGATACCCCGGGTGCCGATGATGCAGCGGGTCACCCCCTGCTCAAAGAGCCGGGTCACCAACCGGACGTAGGTGTGCGATCCCCAATCTGGTCCCTCACCCACGACCCGCAATTCACCGACAAATTCCGTTATCTCGGTGCGGCACGTCGCCCGCAAGTCCTCTGCGACCAGCAGGGCTTGCAACGCCGCGAGCACCGCCAGCCCATACGCGGCATCCACCAGCAACAACCGACCTGTCACTAATACGGGCGCCAGGACGCGAACACGCTCATCATGCACCAGACGACGGAAAACGCGCACGGCGCTGCCGGCATCCTGATCCAGGACTCCCCTGGCGCGGCGAAGCCCGCTGCTCAAGCGCTCGAAATCGGTCACTACGACCGCACGGAGCGCCGCACCCAGGGCTTCGGACTCAGCGGTGAGAATCCGCAGCACCGCCTCGTCTTTAGATTCGGAGAAAGTCAGGATGAGGTCACCCGGCGACCGCTGATGGCGTAGTCCGCGCTCAGTCAGCGTAAAGCCAAAAGGCTGGAGGATTTTACGCAGCCGGCGCAGCAACAGGTGATCTGCCGGTTCGGGGCTTAGCGCCAGCTCATCCAGGCCATATCGTTCCAGAAGCGCCACCCAATCATCCAGGGTCAGCGGCGATTCGGCCTCTTGAGGCAAGGGAAAGCCTTCAGGCAAAGGGAAATCCCCCTGTCGCAAAAAGCGCAAGCATGCCAGCGCAAAAACTGGGCGTCGCCGCAGAAACTCATCCCAGGGAAGAGGTTGCCCGCTCTTATCCTGAGGCGCCAGGACCAAATTAGCGATCCAGGCGCGAAATGCAGCGCTGCGGGTGAGTTCAGCGATGGCTTCCTCGAAGGCGCGCTGGATGTTCTTGAGATAATCGCGCTCGCGCCGGCTTGGCTCGACAAAGTAAACCAGGTCGCGGTAAGGCGCCAGGTCACCTTCCTTAACCACTGCCGGCGTGGGCACCTCAAAATCCACTTCCCCCAGCAAGGTAGTGTAGTTTTCGTAAGAGGCGCCATCCTCGAGGCTGGGCAACGTTGCCGTCAGCCCAATCACCCGGCAATCGGGAATCTGGCTGATGAAATAGCGCAACACGACCGCCCAATAATCGAGGAGATGATGGCATTCATCCAGCACCACCGTGCGCACCCTATGCGCCAGCAAGCGCTCGATCAGTGCACGCGCGTTCTGATGCAGGAAAGGAGCCACAGCGGAAGGTTCCCCCTGCAACAACTCGTGCTTGAAACGTTGGTAGCGACGCGCGAGCTCGCGACGGTAATTTTGAGGGTTATTTTGCTGGAGCAAAGTCAGCCGTTGTACTGCTGCTGCCTCAGAGATTACACGCCCCTCTTCCAGCAAATCGCGTAACCAGCGCTCGCGCGCCAACGCCTCGACCCAGGTCTGAGATTCGCCGGGCGTAGAGAGCAGTTGGTAAGTAAAGACGTTGATTGGCGCCAGTGCGTGAGGGTCCAGGCTTACCAGAGCATCGAGCGCCCCCGGCGGAGCCTCCTCGGGAAGGAAAAGGGCGGTTTTAGCGCGCCATTGCTCCTGAATGGTCGTCGTGGGCGCAAAAATCACCGCCGGTGCATCGAAACGGCGCAACAATTCCAGTCCGACGATGGTTTTCCCGGCGCCTGGCGGCGCAACAAGATGATAGCGATGATCGCCCTGCCCGGATTCCACCTGCTCCAGAATCATTCGCTGGTATTTGCGAAAGGGGTGTTGAAATCGCAACCCGGCAAATGGGGGTAGTGGCGGGATACTACGTGACACTGTGGCTCGCTTAAGAAAGGGCAGCACACAACGAGGCGCTGCGCCGCTTCGGATAGGCCAATTTTGGCTCTTGTTGCTTGACCCTGATGCGTGAAAAAAGCAAAGTCAGACCACCAATCGCTCGTAAAGAACTTCCAGGCTGATATAGGGACACACAGTTTCCTGACAAACAATGGTCTGTGCGGCAGCGGCAAGCCCCAGACGCACCACCTCGGTGGGTGCAAGGCCCTCTGCCAGGCCATAAGCCACTGCCGCCGTCAGTGCATCGCCGGCGCCTACAGGGTCTACAACCTCAACATTGAAAGCCGGCAGACGACCGCTCTCATCCGAAGTGGCGTATGAAAGGCCCTCCGCGCCCTGGGTGATGATTGCCAGATCCACGCCAAGCTGCGCCAGGCGCCGCGCTCCCTGCAATACCTCATCCTCATCGCGGAAATGCGTACCCAAGAGCGCCTCAGCCTCGGCGCGATTGGCCGCGAGAGCCGCCAGCTCGGGCAAGAAGGGGTGCAGGCGTTGTGCGAGCAAGGGGGTGGTCGCATCGGCGCAGACGGGCACATCGTACGCACGCGCCAGGCGAAACACAGTCTCCAGGGCGCGCGCAGAGAGGTTGGCGTCAATGCAGATGACATCAGCATCGTGGAAAAGGCTACGGTGCTGGTTCAAATACCCTGGCGTGATGAGGCGAATCACCTGCATGTCGTCGAAAGCCACACGCAGCCGTTTATCCAGCTGGTAGATTCCCACAAAAGCGCCAGTGTTATGGTCCGCAGTGACGATCATGGCATCCGTATGGATGCCCACATCACGCAATTGCTGCACGATTTGGGTTCCGGCTTCATCCACGCCCACAGCCGAGATCAGCGAGACATCGCCCCCCAAGCGCACCAGGTTCTCGGCGATGTTCCGCGCGACACCGCCGAAACCCAATTCGATTATAGCCGGGTTGGAGAGCTCGGGTTCGATTGCCAGTGCACGAGTATGGACTTTGATATCCAAAGCCGCTGTACCGATCACAAGCACATCATATTCGCCATCCATAGTGAGCGCTCCTTCAGCAATGATTCACCAACACATGAATGTCAGCGCCAAACAGGAAAACTGCACCAGGGCCGTGCAAGGGCGCGCGCAAGAACCTCTGCGCCGCAGCCACAGAATCCTTATGTAGGGATAGCACAAGAACAAGGCGAACGAATCTTCGGAACGGTTACAAAGAAACCGTGAATGTGCGGTCAATCTTCGGTGAGAAACCCAACTTATTTCGTAACTTCTTGACCGGGTGAATTTGGCTCCTGCTTTGACACATTGAGCAAGCCACCCGAATCACTGCCTTAGCCTCATTATAGGAAGACTAAACAAAAATGTCAACACACTTGAGGTGCTTTTCGACCCAGGTTTTTCAAACGTTGTCCAAACAGACGCAACACGGTCGCCAGAGCTTTGGTAATCTCCGATTTAGAGATTTTGGAAGTTCCCTCGCGGCGGTTTTCGAAGGTAATGGGAACCTCACCCACCTTCCAGCCCTGACACTGAACGTGATAGAGCATTTCGATGAGGAAGGAATAGCCGTTGGAGAGAATCTGATCCAGAGGCGCCTGCTCCAAGACAGCACGGCGATAGCAACGAAAGCCCGCAGTCGTATCGTGCGCGCGCAACCCCAACAGTACGCGCGCGAAAGCATTAGCCCCCCAACTCAACGCGATGCGCGGAGGCGTGCAGCCCACCGTCCGCCCGTCCGGAACATAGCGACTGCCAATCACCAAATCATAACCCACCGCTGCTTTCGCGACCATCTCCGGAATATTGGCGGGCGGATGAGAGAAATCGGCGTCCATGGTACAGATTAGCGCGCTATCACCGGCAAGGGCGTGGCGGAATCCCGCAATATAGGCAGTGCCCAAGCCCAGCTTGCCAGAGCGATGGATGACTTCCACACGAGAAGGGTATTCTTCTGCAAGGGCATCAACGATTGCGCCAGTGCCATCGGGCGAGCCATCATCCACGATGATGGTATTGATCTCGCCCGGTAGCGCCAAAAGCAAGCGCACCAGGCGCTCAATATTCTCACGTTCGTTATAGGTTGGTACAATGACAGTCGTTTTCATACGTTCACCCACCCCAAAACAATGCCGTCATTCTAGCCGGTTTCAATCGCAATGCAAGCTTGGGGCAAGACTTAATCATTCTTGTCAGGCTCTACCTGCTCGCGAAGCTTTGTGCCTACAGTTCTGAGAAAGAGAATGTTTTGCAGGGACGGGCGGTAGCCCGTCCCTGCAAAACATAAAAAAGAACGGCTTTCATCGCCTTTGGGTTTCAACGCACCGTCCACAGGGAGAATGACAAGGTCCCGAAGCCTGGGGGATGGGGGATGGGGGATGGGGGCACAACAGATTTTTAAAAAAAATCAGGAGAGGTTCTGCAAACAGGCAAAGAGGATCTTTTATCAGGTTAGTGTTGCCGTCAGGGGATTTGGACGTATGATGACGCAGCCAAAGATACCCAGACAATCGGAGAAAAATCTTGCCTGAGAAGAATATATCGAACTACGAAATATCACAAAACACCAAGAGAACAATTTTTAACAACAAGCTCCACCTACCCACATGGCTACGAGCCTGGGGACCCGCTATCGTCTGGATGAGCGTGCTGTTCTTCCTTTCATCACAACAACACCTGCCCCAGCCCCCAGATCCTTTAATGAATACACTCATACGCAAGGGCGGGCACATGGGGGCTTTTGGTTTGCTGGCGTTGTTCTACCACCGAGGCTTGAGCCATGCGCGGATTGCCGGCGCGCCGCTAAGCTATGGAGCCTGGTTCCTGACGGCACTCTATGCTGCCAGCGATGAATGGCATCAGGGTTTTACCCCAGGCAGAGAGCCTACAGTGATGGATTGGTGTATTGATATGGTGGGGGCTACGCTGGCGCTGGCGCTTCAGATTCTATGGCAGAGGAGATTTGCTCGGGTGAAACCAATGGCGCAATGACGATATCGCCAAAGCGCTCACCCTGCTGCGCCTGAATGACTTGCTGCTTAATCAACTCCAGAATAGCCTGTAAGGTTACCACCGCTTCGAGGCGAGTGGCTTTCTGGCTCAACAAGGAGCGGAAAAACAGCTGTTGCAAGCGCTTGAAACGCTGCCCTATCAACTGGATCTGCTGGACGATGGAAATACGCGGGCGTTGAATCGCTTCCTGAGGACGGGGCCCCTCTTGGGGGAAAAGCACCGCCTCTGCCGCTTTGTGCAGCGCCGCCACGGTCACACCGGTGAGATCAAGGACAAAGCGTTGCGGCACTACAGAAGGCGCCACATGGACATAACTGCGCAGCGCTGCCTCATCCTGCTGGCGCAACCATTGTGCAGCTTCTTTGTACAGGCGGTAGGTGCGCAGTTGCTGTACTAAGTCGTCACCCGTATCCTCCTGTACCAGTGCTGAGGTCTGAGGTGGGCTGGGCAACAACACCTGCGACTTGATCCACAGCAAGCGCGCCGCAATGACCAGAAAATCGGCGACCAAATCAATCTCCAGTCGCCCACGCATGGATTCGACATAGGCAAGGAATTCGTCGGTCACTTGCGCCAACGCCAACTCAGTGATATCCAGCTCTTCCTTTTCAATCAGGTGCAGCAAGAGATCAAGCGGGCCTTCAAATTGCGCTGTGTGAACACGATAATCCATGCGAGTACTCCATCCAGTTCTAAGATGCTAACGATACCCGAAAAGCCCGAAAGCGCAACTGCGAATCGAAATGTAGGTGCGTTTCAACGCCCCACCGCGCCAGTGACATGGTGGGTTCTACCAGAAACCGCCATCAGCGTGAAATTCGGTCTTAGCTAGTAAAGTATAGGCAGTGGTTGCTTAGTAACTTGGGGCAAAAAGCGAGCCGATTATCATGCAAACGCCTTTCCTTTGATTGATTTTTGGCGGTGGGGCTTTGCCCCACCGCCAAAAATCAATTTTCCCCCCCTCACCCTCCTCTTTGCCCAGAATCTTAAATGGTGTTATAGTCAGAGAGTAAGGACTAAGCCAGGCGAAAGATGGGATGAGACTTTGACACCGGTAGTTGCGCTCGTGGCGGAATTGCTAGCGGTGCTAGGGCTGTTGCTCCTGGCAGACCGTTGGCTGCACCGGCACCTTCAAGGGTTGATGTTCCTGTTGACCAATGACGCCGAAATCTCCGTGTGGCTCTATGCACTGACCCTCTTTCCGGGTGTACTGCTGCACGAAAGCAGCCACGCCCTAACGGCGCGCATTCTAGGAGTACGCATCGGGCGCCTATCCATTTTGCCGCGCCGGGTGGGCAAACGGATTCAGCTGGGCGTTGTCCCGGTCGAAGAAACCGATATCTTCCGCGCCAGCTTGATTGGGGCAGCGCCACTTTTTGCCGGAACGGGCGTCATCTTTGCCATCGGACACTTTGTTTTTGGAACGCCAGATGTGGTGGCTGCGCTGGGCACAGGCGAATGGCTGGCGGCTCTACGCAGTTTGCAACAAGCGCTATATGCACCCGATGTATGGATTTGGGCGTTTCTGGTGTTTACGATTGGCAATACCATGCTACCCAGCCGTGCGGACACCCACGCATGGCCCTTTCTGAGCGCGGTTATCATCTTTATCAGCGCGATTCTGGTTTTTGCCGGGGCGGGTGCGACGCTGCTCAATGGCATCAGGCAATTGCTGACGCACGCTGTACAATGGATCATTTTGCTAAGCGCCAGCACGTTGTTAGTGGACGCGCCTTTCTTCCTGGTTATCTTCATTCTCGAAAAGGTCCTGGAGCGAGTCACCGGCAAACGCATTGTTTACGGTTAATCAATCACCTCTATGGAGTATGCTTTGCTCAAGACACATTGGCCCGCAGTTTTCATTTTGATTGCCTACCTCAGTGTTGGCAGCTTCTTTGCAGCCCTGACACCGCGATGGCAGGTTCCCGACGAACCTGCACATTACAACTACATCGCTTCCCTGGCGCGGGGCAACGGTTTTCCGGTCATGGAAGCTAAAGACTACGATCAGAGCTACCTCGAGCGCCTGACCGCCGAGCGCTTCCCGGCGCACCTATCCACGGAGGGGCTCGCTTACGAAGATCATCAGCCACCGCTCTACTACTTACTGGCAACCCCAATCTTTTTCCTCTTCGATGGCGCGTTGCTGCCGCTGCGGCTTTTCTCACTGGCGCTCGGCGGGGTGGTGGTGGCACTGACCATCGCTCTGACGCGGGAGGTCTGCCCTAAATCGCCGGGACTGGCATGGCTGGCAGGAGGTCTGGTTGCCTTTCTACCGCAACACCTGGCCATGATGGCAGGGGTGAACAACGACGCATTGACCGAAGCGCTGCTCGCGCTATGGCTTTTGCTTGCCCTGCGATATTTACGTGGGAAGACCTCCCCGTTGGTGCTTGGGGGTGTGTTGGGAGCACTCCTGATCACCAAGACGACAGGCTACGTCGCACTGCCGCTAACGGTGGTTGTCGTAGCGCTGCGCTGGCGGCGCAGCGGCTTTTCGTGGCAATGGACACTGAAACAGCTGGCACAAATTGTGCTCCCCGGGTTAATTGTAGGGGGAGCCTGGTGGATTCGGAATCTGGTCATCTATGGTTGGCCCGATTTCCTGGGACTTCAGCGCCACGACCTGGTGGTGGTGGGACAACCGCGCACAGCCGATTGGATCGCGCGCGATGGACTACTCCCCTTTCTACACAACGCGCTACGCACCACCTTTCAATCTTTCTGGGGACAATTCGGCTGGATGGGCGTGGTTCTCGATGCGCGCATCTACCTGGGCGCGGGCATCTTCACCACCCTGACAGCTTGGGGCGTGCTGTGGGCGGGTATTCGGAAAACCAAAGAGGGGCTAGAACCACGTCAACGCGATGCGCTCACCCTATTAGGAGCTTCGGCCCTGATTACGATCGCTTTGCCCATCTGGTACAACCTCACCTACGTACAGCATCAGGCGCGCTACCTGTTCCCGGCATTGCCCATTTTCGCCCTGCTCGCAGCGGTAGGGCTACGGCGTCTCACGGAAACGCGCCTCGCGATGCTCACGGGTTTAGGACTCATTGCAGCGGTGGTCGTTTTAGGCGGTATCGGGCTGCTGCGCGATGACCCACCCCTATGGACCATGGCGCTCGTGGGTGCGGGCAGCGCCGCCGTGCTGATCTCCGGCATATTACCGAATGGACGAAAATCACTTGCGGGCGGCGCGCTACTGCTCAGTTTGTTAGCGCTCGATTTCTGGTGCCTCTTCGGCTTTATTGTTCCGATGCTGACGTAGATCAACCCGGCAGCGTGGTGCAATAAGGGAAGTCGCACGCCCAGGCAGATTTTAATCCAGGCGAGAAGCCGCTGGTTTCTGGCGCGAGACCTCTAGTTTTCAGGGGGAGACACCCATGCCACTCGAAACAGGATTAATTGCAGAAGTCATTCACACTGTTGTCGAAACAGACACTGCCGCCGCCTATGGCAGTGGGCTGGTGCGTGTGCTCAGCACACCCCATCTCATCGCATTGATGGAAAACGCGGCGCAAAAGGTTATCGAACCTTTCCTGGAAACAGGTCAAACCGCTGTAGGCACTCTGGTGGAGATGCAACACCTGGCAGCTACTCCCGTAGGAATGCAGGTGACCGTGCGCGCCGAGCTGCTCGCCGTAGAGAAGCGGCGCCTGCGCTTCTCGGTTGAAGCATGGGATGAGAAAGAGCGGATTGGTAGCTGCATCCACGAGCGCGTCATCATTGATCGCGCCCGCTTTATGGAGCGCGTGGCGCAGAAACAACAGGAGGTGCCAGGAACCGGGTCGAATTCTGCTGCGCGTTAGTCCTTGATACTCAAGGCTTCAGCATTCCACAATGCCGCCGGATTGGAAGCATCAGGGCGCAAACCCTGCACTTCAGGGCGCGCCACAAACCAATCAGGACGCCAGGTGAGAAAGAACGTCGGCAAGTCACGGGAGAGGAGAATCCCCGCATCCTGAAGCGCCGCTCCCTGAGCCTCCGGGTCTACACTCCACAGGGCGCGGCGACACGCCGCATCATAGTCTGATGAGACATAGCCGCTGAAATTCTCCCCGACCCAATTGCTCTCTACACCGGGAATACGATCTGAACGCCAGGCTCCACAAACTGCAGGGGCATCAGCCGACCAACCAAAAATCGCCAGGTCAAAGTGTCTGCCGATGAGGGGGCTTGCTGGGTCAGCAGCATAGAGCAGGCGCGCATCCACAGGCTGCGGTATCACACCTATGCCACACACCTCCAGGTCAGCCGCGATATGGGCAGCAGTCACCGTATACTGTGGCACAAACACCAGCGTAAGACTCAAAGGCGTCCCCTCGGCGATATCAGCCACACTGTGCGCCTCGCGTACACCGTCGAGGTCTACATCACGCCAACCAGCCTCATCCAACAGCATTTGACCCTGTTCGGGCGAGTAAGCCAGTCGCACAAGCGCCGTTCCGGCAAAACCAGGGGCATCCGGGGGCACAAAACTCTCCGCCGGAAGGAAAGCTTGCCCTGGCTGAACCAGAGCCAGACGATTGCGGTCAATACACAACCCCACAGCCTGGCGCACACGCAAATCAGATAACGAAGTCAGCCGCCCATCTATGGGCGCCAGATTAAAATCCAGCCGTTGGAAAACCGCCTCGAAACCTGTATCAGCCCAAATGAGCGCTTCGTCCTGCTCCATCAAGCGCGCCCACGATTGCCAATTCACCTGCATCGCAGCAGCAGGCAATACCACATCACAATCACCGGAGGCCACCAGTTGGGGCCATTGAGTCAGGTCGTACTGAGGGAAGAGCACGGTCACCTCTTCCAACAGGGGTGGCGAACCAGCATAATAGCGATTGGGACGCAGGCGCGCGCCGACACCGGGTTGCCACATCTCAATGGCAAAAGGGCCAGTGCCAACCGGCAAGCGTTCGGACAGAATCGCGGGCAAGGTCAATTCGCTGTAATAGTGCGCTGGTTGTAGGGGGAACAGGAAACCAGGAGCATCAGCGCTCAAGAAGCCCGGCACCCCCACCCAGCGCGCAGTTTGCGGATTCAACACCTCGAATTGGGCAGTGCGTTCTGCCAAATCATGCCAGTGCCCATGCGCCTCAGGCGCTTGGGCTAGATGATAGCCCAAAAGCGCATCGCGCATCGTCAACGGCACGCCATCGGACCAGAAAAGCTCGCTGCGCAGGGTGAAAGTGACGAGCATTTGCGGCAATGAAAGAGCTTCGTCGCTTTCGTTCACCCGTAGAGTGCCCGCCTCATCACTGTAACGTGTACCTGGAGCGACAGCTACAGTTCGGGTGAGAATATCGCCGCCCGCCACTGTGGGAATGTGTGTCAGTAACCGCGCCTCCCAGACAGAGTTAACGCGCTCGGCAGGCTCCTCAAGTACCAGCGCCAAAATATCGGTGCTGGTTGTGGAAGGGTCAAAAGGACTTAGCGTCTCGGGTTCCGGGGAGCAGAGCGTCAACCGTTGCAAACGCGGCATAACCGTCGCCGCAGCGGGTGTGGACGTTGGAGAGCGAGGCGTGGTTGCAGGCAACACTGCCGTCGCAGAAGGGGACGCCGTGCTGCTACAACCAACCAGCAAGAAGATCACGAGTAGGGATGCGAAAAAGCTGCACAAGCGTTGCCGATGCTGCTCAGGCACCCAAGACCTCACACAGCAAAGCCAGGTCCGCCTCGTTGACCGCGCCTTCAAAAGCAAGGGGCTGCCGGGGAGGGCCGACCCGAAGCCCGCGCATTTCCAGCCCGGCGCGTACAGCCAGGCTGCCACCCTTCCCAGTGATGCGACTCACCCGCTGCGCCGCATATTGTCCGGCGCGCGCGGCTTTCCAGTTTCCGGCACGGATGGCGCGATACACGGCTTGCCACTGCGCAGGGATGAGATTGGCACATGCCAGAATCCCCCCGACCGCGCCTGCGACTATCGCGGGTAGGAAAACCGTGCCCCGGCCCACCAATACCTGGAAATCCGGGGGCACCCGCTCCAAAACCTCCAACATATAGGCCAAATCGCCCGAAGTATCCTTCATTCCAACAATATTCGGAATGGCAGTAAGTCGCGCCACCATATCCGGGGGAATCGGCTGCCCTGCCAGCTGCGGGAAGTTATAGAGCAGTATCGGGAAATCGGGCAACGCGGCGGCAATAGCGGAAAAGTGCCGCTCCAAACCTGCAAGTGATGGGCGTAAGTAATAAGGCGCAACCACCAATGCGGCATCAGCTCCAGCAGCCTGCGCCTCACGCGTCAAAGCAATAGCTTCGCCCGTGGCAACCGCACCGGTGCCGGCAAGTACAGGCTTCTGCCCTGCAGCGACTTCAACCACGGCAGCGATGGCTTCCTGCCGTTCGACATGGGTCAGGAGAGGAAAATCCGCGGTGGTGCCATTTACCAATAGCCCGTCGACATCCGGCAACAGATGGCAGACCAATGCGCGCAATCCAACCACATCCAGCGATTCATCTTCATGATAGGGAGTAATCAACGCAGGAATGATACCTTGTAATTGTAGCATACACACCTCCATAACTAAAAGTCTGTCGTCGGTCCAAAAAATCATCCCGGTCTGTAATTCATGCACCTGCCTTGGATGTCCGGCTATCAGCGCCGACGGCTGAGATAGAGCAGAATTCCTACCATAAACACACCCAAGAAGGCCAGGGCCAACAATTTATACAAGGCCGTCGAAAGCGCCAATGCGAGAACTCCAAAAATGGCGCAAATGCCCCAATACAAGCCCACAATAGACCGGATCGAGAGTCCGGCATCCTGCAAGCGATAATGGAGATGTCGCCGGTCGCCCTGACCCGGGTTCAGCCCATGGCGCATTCGGTCAATGATGGTCCAAGCCACATCCAGAATCGGGATTCCCATCACCATCAACACCATCGCTACCCGAGCGCCGGCGATAAGCCCCAACGCCGCCAGGATATAGCCCAACACAAAGGAACCATTGCTGCCCATGTGCGCACGCGCCGGATGAAGATTGAAGATCAGAAATCCCAACGCCGCGCCCAGAAGCGCCAATGCCTGCGGCGCCACACTGTATTGCCCCATGCGCACCATATGCAGGGCCAAGACCGCAGCCATGATTGCCGCGACACCCGCCGCAAGTCCATCCAAGCCATCTAACCAGTTTACGGTGACGATCATACCGGTGATCCAGAAAATCGTCAGCGGCACATAGAGAATCCAGGGGGCATTGATCAACGCGCCGGTAAAGGGATTGTTGAATTGCTCCAGGATAATGAGTGTGGTAATCGCCAACACTGCGGCAATGAGATAAGCCAGATATTCAGCCCAGGCAGGTAATTCAAAGCGATCATCGAGCAACCCGGCGCCGAACAACAGCACGCTGCCGCCGATCAAGCCCCACAGGCGGCGCGCCTCATTGGGGTCGGTGGTGGGAATGCGGAAAGACTGCGCCAGTGCCAGCGCGCCCCAAAATCCCAAAGCCAGACCCATTCCGCCCAGACGCGAGACCACGCCCGCATGCTGACGCCGCCCACCAGGAGTTGCCGTAATCTGCCAGCGCACTCCCAGGGTTTGCCCCAACCACGCGCCCAGCAGCGCCACACCAAAGCCGGTGAGCAGAACCAGAATATACTGCAGCGCGTATTGCCCCATCGTACCCGCTCAACGCCACCTAGGCTGTGCCAAACTGCCGGTCGCCCGCATCTCCCAATCCGGGCACAATGTAGCCGCGTTCGTTAAGGTGATCATCTACCGCAGCGACATAGACCGGGACATCAGGATGTGCTTCGGTGAAAGCCTTGATACCCTCTGGCGCAGCGATCAGTCCCATAAATTTGATGCGGTCCGCTCCCCAACGCTTGAGGATATCCACAGTGGCAATCGCCGAACCGCCCGTTGCCAACATAGGATCCAAGACCAGGCAAACATCCACCGTGGGGTGCACAGGGAGTTTATTGTAGTACTCTACAGGCCGCAGGGTGCGTTCATCACGGAACAAGCCAATGTGCCAGACTTCGGCAGAAGGCATCATTTCCCACACGCCATCCACCAGGCCCAGCCCGGCGCGCAGAATAGGGACAAGTCCGATATTCCCCTTGAGCCGAAAACCCTTAGCCGCCTCAAGTGGGGTTTCAACGACATAGGGGTCCACTTCCAGATCGGCCGTGACCTCGTAGGCGAGCAAAATCGCCAGTTCCTTGACCAATTCACGGAATCTCTTGGAGTCGGTATCCTTCTTGCGCAGCAATGCCAGTTTGTGCTGTACAAGCGGATGGGTGGATACATGAACCTGTGCCATCAGTGCCTCCCTGTGAATCAGCAAAATGATTGATACCGGGTAAATTACACCGCGGTTTGCGATGCCAACTTCAAGCGCACAAAAAGAGCTGGAGCACCCCAGCTCACCCACAAGCCCAATATACTATAGCGAATACCGCGCAATATCAAGAAGAGCGGCGTGCCTTCATCCGCGAATAACCCAAACACGCTCTTAAGCCCGCGCCACAAAAGCACCAGGAC
This sequence comes from Anaerolineae bacterium, assembly GCA_016931315.1. GTDB lineage: Bacteria > Chloroflexota > Anaerolineae > B4-G1 > SLSP01 > JAAZNO01. Next base: position 18,902 of record JAFGFB010000085.1, on the reverse strand, counting down.
GATGAGACCAACCACGTAGCGTAGACCACGCTGTTTCCAGGGTCCGGCTACCTCAAAACGCACATAAGAGCGTTCCAGAATCACACCGATAATCCCAAAGGCAAGGGTTGCCACCGCCGCCACAAAATCCGGATAAGGCTGGAGGATGCACAACACGATACCCAGCAAAACGAAAATGCCCAACCACCAACCTGGTCGCAATTGCGCGCCCCAGGCAGCAATGCGCGGCGCGACGAAAGCGACCAGTCCCAGAAACGCCAGTCCCACCGCAGCGCCCGCCAGCACGTCACCCGGATAGTGGACGCCAAGATACATGCGTGACAGGATGATGCCCAGCACCAACACAATTGCCACAATCCAGAACCACAACCGCCGCACCTTCGATGCCAGATACATCCAGATGACCGTGCTGTTCTGTGCATGTCCTGAAGGCAGGCTCCACCCACCCGGATCATCCAATTGCAGAATCCGCCCGTGTACCACAAAGGGACGCGGCGCCCGGAGCAATTCCTTCAGCACGACGTTCACACTCTGACTCCCCAATAACACCAGGAGTAAACCAATGCCCCATGCCTTGTTGAGGCACCATAGCACAAATGGGCCTACCATAAGCGAAAATTCCTCGTTCCCCAGAGATGTCAGGAACCGAAAGACCGGCGTCAGAGCCGGGTGTCCTCCTTGTAGCCACAGAATGAATGGCACTTCCCAATCCCAAAATGGTGTCATAATACCCTCCAAAACCATGTGCCCAAAAATCGAAGGCAGAAAAACAGCAACCCCGCTAATACTCGCTCAGCACCCAACGCTCGAGCAATAGTTCGAGCGACCCATCGCCACGCATCACATCCAGTGTTTCATCGAAGGCCTCAATCAACGCGGCGTCGGTGCTACGGGCTGCAATCACGTATGGCTCATCGGTCACCAGCACGGCAATCAAAGGCGCCGCTTTCGCTGCAGCACGCGCCGCCAATCCATCCACCACCGCCGCCTCCACCTCGCCAGCAGCTAACGCCTCGAGCGCTTCCGCAGCTGATTGCTCTAGCACCAACACCGGCGATGGGGTGAGACGTTCTTCCCAACCCAGTGCCACCATGTGCCCATCAGTGCCGAAAACTACCGCTAAGCGCCGCCCGGAAAGGTCTTCAGGCGCAGCGATTGAAGATTGCTGTGGCGCAACCAGCATCTCCCCCGCATTGAAATACGGTGTGCTGAAAACAAAATCCCGCGTACGGGTAGGATCAGGATAAAGTGCCGAGATAATCACATCAGCGCGCCCGACAATCAACGCATCATAAAGGCCATCGTACGTCGTCGTGACGAAATGCGCCTTGACGCCCAGGGATTCGGCAAGCGCTACCCCCAGATCCACATCTATGCCAATGGCATTATCCGTTGCATCCACAAATTCGAACGGCGGGAACGAAGGGTCAAACGCCACCCGCAGCACTCTGGCGGCCTGAATCCTTGCCACAGGATCAGCGCGGGTTATACAGCCAGTAAAGGCGAGCAATAACATCGCCAACGCCAGATACCGGTGACGCAAGCCCCTAGCCCTGATTGTGCTGAACGCCCATTTCATCACGAATCAAAACGCCCGCCAATGCATAAAGCCCTGCAGCGATGAGCGACGTGATGCGGAAGCCCAAGTGAATCGCCAAAGCGGTCGCCAAAGCCGATCCCAGAACCGACATCACGCCGTTGATGCCCCAGAGCCATGGAATCACACCGGGTCGGTGTGCGCCAGCCCAGCGCACGCCAGAGGGAAAGGGAATCCCCATCAAAAGCGCCAGCGGCGCCAATAGCAGCATCGTGATCAACAAGCGCAAGCCGAAAGCTAGGCCCATAGTCTGGGGTAAGGGCCACAGAGCAGTACCAGCATGGAGTACTGCCAGCACTGCAATAACCGGGAAAACCCGGCGCAAATTGCGCCGAAGCTGTTTTTCTGACCAACGGCCACTCCACAAGCTTCCCAAGCTGCTGAAAAGCAGAATAGTGAACAACACAATCGCCAGGGAATAAACGGGACGTCCGAGATATACCGTCAATTTCTGGATGATGGGGATTTCAACCACCATGAAACTGACCCCCAACAACGCAAAGTAGCCCAGCAACCGGGCCGAGGGACGAGCAAGTTGCCGGTTTTTACGCGCGCCGAAACCGAGAGGGACCAAAACCACCAACACGCTGAGTGCTGTTGTGATAGCGATGACAGCGCCAAGGATATAGATCGCTTCCATACTGACGCGGTAAACCCAGCTGCGACTAAGCGCGGCATCAAAGAGGTCACCCAAACGCACCAGATTGAAGAAGAAAGGACGGTCATCGGTTGCAGGGGAAATATCCAGGGGATAGGCAGCCATAAAGGCTTCCCAATCCGGGCTCAAGATGAACTCTCCCACAGGTTCAAATGCCGGTTGCCCGGGACCATATAACAGTGTTCCACCCAGCTCCGCGGCACGCGCTTGTAACGTCAGCACTTCTTCCGGGGTAAACGGCGTACGCTTGAATAATGCTGTGGCCAATCCCTCGGTGGCAGCGCCAGAAGTCAAGCGCGCAATCACCACCACATGAGGCCGCGGGTCAGTCACGCCCGCCGCCTGCCAACCTGCCATAGCGGTCGAGACCAGGCGCATCGTCTCTGCGGGGCGCTCCGGCTGATACCAGCGCGATACAGACATGATACCCCGATCAGTCAGGTGTTCATAATAGGTTTGAAACGCTTCCCGGGTATAGAGGCTATTCTCTGAAAGCGCAAAAGCGCCGGAACCACCTGCTGCCCAGGTATCGATAAGGGACGCCTGAATTACATCATAACGCTCGGTACTGCGAGCAATGTAGCCGCGTGCGTCCGCCACCTCAACAGTAACCTCAGGCAAATCGTACAGCCCGCCAGAGAACTCTGCGAACGGACCACGCACCGCCTCGATGATAGCCGGGTTGACCTCCACCGCCGTGACGTGCGGGGCGCCCGAAGCCAATGCTGCCAGGACATCCCGCCCACCCCCGGGACCAATGATGAGCGTGGAGGGGGCCTCAATCGCATGGTAGACAAATGAAGTCAGGTCGTAACGTAAGAACTCGACCTGATTCAAGGCACCATCGTAGCCCTGAATCGGTGTGCCAGCCACAGCATCAATAAGCAACAGTGCATGCCGGAAGGTACCACCCTGAGCGATGGTTTTATCCCACCAAGCGCTATCTACAGACCAGAAGAAAGGGTACTCTACAGGTTCATAGACGCTCACCCGCGAGTGCGCATTCCACTTCTCGTAAACCCGTGGCGCTTCCTCGCCGCCAGTTTTGCTGCTAGTGATAGACAACCAATCCCCCCGCATAACACCAACAAACAGTACCGCGATCACCACGAGAGCTAACCACGGCAACGCCGTGCTAAAGCAACGCTTAAGGGGTGGCAGGGTTAAACCCCAGGTGAACACAACCGCGGCTAGCGCAATAATCCCGGCAACGGACAATATAGCGCCCGTTCCGCCAAAAGTCTCGAGCGCCACAATACTGAACAGACAACCCGCCGCAGCCCCGATAAGGTCGGCCCAATAGAGCTGCCCGGCTTGTTTCGCCCAAGTACTCAGCGCCAGAGAAATCACAGAACCCGAGAGGAAAAAGGGAATCGAGAGGTCTACATAGATGAAGATCAACCACAGAAGTTTCTGCACCGTCAATCCCTGGCTCGTATCCAACAGTACACCAAAGGGGAGCTTGAGATAGAGCACAAAGGCTAGAGGAATAGCCAGCGCCAATGCCAATGCCGCCCAGCCGAGGGCGCGCGAAGCATGCTCTGGAGTCGCCAGTTGCGGAAAGAAATACAACGCCACACCTGCCGTGGCACTCCCCATCAACGCCAGTGAGACTGCAAGAAAAGCAAAGTGATACCACAAAGTCACCGAAAAAATGCGGGTCAGCACAATTTCCAACGCCAGGGCCCCCATGCTGGTCAGGAAAATACCCAAAAGCTGCCTTCGCCCAGATTCCATACGCACTCAACCTCACTCTTAATATTGAATGGTAACAATGTCCCTGAAATAAAGGGTAAGTCACACAAAGAGACAGGGCATGACCGTATCACGCTGTCTCTTCCAGTCCCTTCTGAAGCGCTTCTGCCAACGCGCTGCGGACTTTGCGTTCGAGTGCATCACTCAACATCAATAGCCCCAACAAATCATCCTGCGCTTCTGACGCGGTTCCCAGTTGACGCCAGGCGCTCTCAATAGCATGGTTCATCTGCTGCAAGTGGCGCAACAATTCACCCATGGTTGCAAGAGGTGAAACCAGGCGCGAACGCAGCACTACCCATGGCCCAGTCATGGCGCTAAGTAGTTCCAGGCCGATGGCCGTTTCAGCATCGAGAAAAGCCAGATGCGAAAAGCCTCCGAGCACCTGGAAATGCCAGTTACCGCGCAGGAAGTCCAACAATGCCGCAGCATCAAAATGCGCCAGCAAGCCTTCACGCTGCAGGGTGTCGTAAATCTGCTCAAACGGCACAAAGACTTCCACCGATTCGATGAGCAAACGTTCAACGCGGGCAGTAATCGGATCTGTAATCATCCAGGCACCGTGTAGGTTTCTCCAATTTGCATGATATAGGGTTGCGTTTTCGTCTCCTGCCGTACCCGCTCCGCCCAGGCGTGGGGGTCTTGCGCGATCAACTCCCAAGTCGCATAATGCATGGGGATCGCCACTTTGGGTTGCAATAGCTTGACAGCCCGCAGCGCATCATCAGGCCCCATCGTGTAGTTATCGCCAATGGGCAACAAGGCCACGTCTAAGCCCTCTTCGCCAATAAGCGCCATGCTCGCAAAAAGCCCCGTATCGCCGGCATGATAGACTTTCTTCCCTTCAGCGCTGATCAAAATCCCTGCCGGCATGCCACCATACGAACCATCCGGGAGCGAGGAACCATGCACCGCAATAGTCAGCTTGAGATAGCCAAAGGGGTAATGAAAGCCGCCACCGATATGTTGAGCGTGAACACGCTCGAAGCCCCGCTGGCGCAACCAAGTGCAGATTTCGGCATTCGCAATGATGGTTGCACCAGTGCGGCGGGCAATGATGTCTGTATCCCCCATGTGATCGCCATGTCCGTGGGTTAACACAATGTATTGTGCGTCCACATCTTCTGCCCTGACCGGTGATACCGGATTGTGATTGAAGAACGGGTCAATGATGATCTCCGTATCCCCAATGCGGACCTTCCAGGTAGCGTGCCCATACCACGTTAGTTCCATTTTCCTCCTCACAGCCACTCCGGTTTTTCACCCCGGAGCGTTATTTCTCCTGCTTCAGTTGCTTGAGCGTCTCTAAGATGCGCTGCTCATGTCCATGCCCCTTGGGGCGGAACCAACCACCCTGCACACCCTCCGGCAAATAGCGCTGCTTAACCCAACCCGTAGGATAATCATGCGGGTATTTGTATGCCTTTGCCAGATATCTCTCACTATCCAACAATGTGTGTGTGTCCCGCAGATAGATGGGTGGAGGGACATAGCCGTGTTCTTCAATCTCCGCCAGCGCTTTCCAATAAGCACCCACGCTGTTGGATTTGTGCGTGGTTGCCAGATAGAGCGTGGCTTCCGCCAGGTGGTACTGTCCCTCGGGCATGCCCACCCATTCAAAAGCCTGCGCACACGCCGCCACCACCACAATCGCCATCGGTGAGGCAAGGCCAATATCCTCCGCTGCCAGCACTAACAGGCGGCGCAAGATGAAGCGCGGGTCCTCACCCGCAGCGATCATCTTTGCCAGATAGTAGAGCGCTGCGTCAGGATCAGAACCGCGCACCGATTTGATGAATGCACTGACCGTGTCGTAATGCTCATCGCCGGACTTATCATAGTGCAATGCGCGTTTTTGGATAGATTCCTCGGCAACTTCCAGGGTAATCTGGTAAACACCTTCGGCATCAGGAGGCGTGGATTCGACCGCCAGCTCCAATGCGTTCAAGGCGGTCCGCGCGTCCCCGCCCGCAATCTCCGCGAGGTGATGCAACGCTTCGGGGCTGATTTCGATGCGACGATTGCCGTAGCCCCGCTCTTGATCCGCCAAAGCCCGGCGAATCAAATCCTCAAGCTGCGTATGGGATAACGTCTGGAAACGAAATACCCGTGAACGGCTGATAAGAGGCCCAATGATGGAAAAATAAGGATTCTCCGTTGTCGCACCAATGAGTGTGATGGTGCCGTCTTCAACAACGGGCAGCAAGCCATCCTGTTGTGCCTTGTTCCAGCGGTGAATCTCATCCACCAGAAGGATGGTGCGCTTAGCATAAAGCGCCCGTCGTTCACGGGCCTCATCCACTACCCGGCGCAGGTCAGCCACACCATCAAGCACCGCACTCAAAGTCACAAAATACGCCTGTGTCAGATTAGCGATGATCATCGCCAGGGTGGTCTTCCCCGTACCGGGTGGACCCCAGAAAATGAGCGATGAGAAGAGCCGGTCGCTCTCGATAGCCCGTCGTAGGAGACGTCCGGAACCCACAATCGTCTCCTGTCCCAAGAATTCATCAAGGGTCCGCGGGCGCATCCGGGCTGCCAATGGGGCCTCCCGGCGCGTTTCTTCTTTGCGTACATGCTCAAATAAGTCCATCGTTGCCACCTAAGCCTTAAGTATAATCGGGTCATCAAAAGGAGCAAACGAGTATAGGACAAATTATTGGTCGCATTTTCCCCAAAAATCTGTCCTATACCCGAGCAAACGGGGATATACGTGGGCCTCCATAACAGTTTAGTGGGTTGCCGTATCACCTGTAAGGTTCGTTGTGCGAATTGAGCGATTCGTCAACGGGTTGCAATGCAAGCCTGGGACGAGTGCCTTGCTTGCGCTTCAAAAGCAATGTATTGATGTTTTGCGATGGGGCTGTGCCCTATCGCAAAACATCAGAAAAATAGCGGCTTTAGCCGTCGCTTGGACTGCAACGCATTGTCCGTAGAGAGAATGATAGGGCCCTGCCTTTCATGAATGGGTGCAGTTCAACTTTAGGAAAAAAGCAAGACGGCTATCATGCAAACGCCTTTCATTTGATTGATTTTTGGCGGTGGGGCTTTTCCCCACCGCCAAAAATCAATTTTCTCCGAGATTTTCACCCCCAGTTTGAAACGCACCCCCATGAGCGGGTGCGTTTCAACTTTGGGAAAAAGCAAGCCGATTATCATGCAAATGCCTTTCTCTGAGTGATTTTTCGCAGGGGGGCTTCGCCCCGCTGCGAAAAATCACCTTTTTATGCCCCCTATGGGGCCCCCGTAGGGGCGCTTGAGATTGTCGCCCCAGATTTGGAACGCACCCTCATGAGCTGCGTTATTGTCGGAAACAAGAGACGGGGTATAATAAGGGCGATAAACAAAACTCATACGCGCACGCACAGAGGCACAAACATGAACAACTTCATCAAACGGGCCCTTTGGACTCTGATTCCCTTCATCGTAGGGGTGGCTCTAGTGCGTCTGGCAGCGCCGGCGCGCGTCGAGATCACCTGGGAAACAGCAAGTGAGGTAGATGCGGCGGGTTTCCGGCTTTACCGCAGCGAAGATGCCGAGGGTCCCTTTGTGCTACTCAGCCCCAATCTTATTCTAGCAGAAGGCGACCCCCTGGTTGGCGCAAAGTATAGCCACGAAGATCGTGATGTCATCTGGGGAAAGCGGTATTATTATCAATTGGAGGAAATCAGCCTGAGTGGCGCCGCAGAGCGTTACCCACAAACGGTTGCTGCACTCGCCGGTCCAGGATGGGGGTGGGCTTTGGGGGCCGGCAGTGTTCTGGCTTTGCTTGGATTTTTTGTCGGACATCAGAAACCAGCTCCTGCCACCCCTGCAGAAGACCAAGAAATCGAGCTACGGACTGGTGCATGAACACCCTGGATATTGGCGGTATTGCCCTGAATCTACAGGGCCCAGAGCATTGGCTCGCTCCGCTCAATACAGCATGGGCTGAGTGGCAGAGCTCCATAGCTGGCCTACAAGTGCAGCTGCTGCCCGATGCGACGTTGCCTGCGCCCGGTGGGGCATATTTCGAGGCGCGCCCAAGATTCGTGGAGGGTGTCTGCTATCTGGAAATAGCAGGATTCGCAGGCAAGATTGCGCCTAAAGATGGAATAGCCACGCTCAGAGCGCACCCTGCTGCTACGGGGGGAGACCTCGTCTATTTTATCCGCACGGCCTTCGCGTTGGCGGCATTCGAGCAAGGAGCGCTGTTGGTCCATGGCGCCGGAATTGTTCACCACGAGGAAGCCTTCATTCTTTATGGACTTTCGGGAAGCGGTAAATCTACGGCAGCGGCGCTCTCAACAGGTAAACCTGTGCTCAACGATGACTTGTTGCTGGTGCGACCCGCCGCGCGGGGCTGGGAAGTGCTGGCAACGCCCTTTGGGCGACGCCGGAGTCCTCAGGTGACTGCTGCTCCGCTCCGCGCGTTGCTGCGCCTGATACAGGCGCCCAACGACGCGCTCGAAACCATCTCGTCCGCGCAGGCGCTGGCAGAACTGGTCGCTAATTCTCCGGTTATCAACGCCGATGTTGACCGGGCTGCGCAGCTGTTCGAGCGCTGGCAAGGTATACTAGCGGCAATACCGGCTTATCGGTTACACTTCCGCAAAGCCAACACCTTTTGGGAGGTCATTGATGCTCACTTTGGATAGCGTAGTTCGAACTGTCGCTGGGGTTGCAACACGTGAGAGTGGCAATGAACTGGTAGTCGTCTCACCGGCACAGGGGAAGTATCTGGTCCTCAATCAAACAGGCGCGACTGTTTTCCGACTGTTGGATGGGAAAGCCTCCCTTCAAGATATCGCTATGCAGCTCTGTCAAAAACACCAAGCCCCTTTGGAAAAAGCGCAAGCCGATGTGCTCGCCCTGGTAGAACAATTGCTCGAACGTGGCGTAGTGAGTGAATCTTAGGCCCGGCTTGCAAGCTGGCAAATAGCACGCCTGTTTCCGTGAAATAAAAGAAGCCATGCCAGTCGGTAGGTTCGACACACATTGACACAACAATCATGAAAACCGGGAAACAAATCGAAAAATAGGTAGCCATAGATGCAAATCTGTGCTATACTATTTTAGTGAGTGCAAACCATTTCCATTGTGGAAACAGGCTCCAGTCACTGCTGGATGCATGCAACTACTTTATCCAGGCTCGAATGGCTGTTCACACTCGTGGATGAGATAAACAAGAACCAAACTTCTTTTTTCAGATTGTTGGATAGATAGTACTTATAACAAGGTGCCAAAGCAGGAGGTGCATCACAGTAGAAAAGTTCGAATTATTCGACCCCCAATAGTTTTCCTAACCCATCAGATAAGGAGTGCAACCATGTACGAGACCCCGATGATCGTTTTTGAAGGCGAACTGGAAGTCCATGCAGGCAGTCCCGTCCAACTGGATGTCCTGCCCGAGCTCGAGTAATTGACGAGCAGGTAGCTTCAGCATTCGCGGAGCTCCCACGCGCAGTGTTTTGCGAATGCAAAAAAGGGGGGGGAGAGAGACTCTTTCCCCCCTTCTACTATGCAATCCAGTGAAATAATCCCCCAGATTTTGAACCACATCCGCTTTTTGCACGACTATATCTATGACGGATAACATGCTTCAGCCCTTAAGCGATGTTGTATTACTACAATGTATTAGTGAAGGCAAGGAAGCAGCTTTCGAAGAGTTCTATCAACGCTATAGCGTGCCAGTGTTCAACTACCTCGTGCGCCTGACCCACGACAACGGTGTGGCCGAAGAACTGCTGCAAGATGTATTCTTAGTCATCTGGCAAGATTCGGGGGCATTTCGCGGTCATGCCAGCGTTAAGACATGGCTTTTCCGTATTGCGCACCATCGCGCCGTCTCCTGGTTACGCCAGCGTCCCGGAAATACCCAGAGTGATTTTGAGAATCTAAGCGTCACCGACATCACAACCGACCCTGAAGGACAAATCATCGAAGCCTGGACAGCCAAACAAATTCGAGCGGCGCTGGATAGCCTCTCAAGTAAACACCGTGCCGTATTGGAACTGGCTTTTTTTCATGACTTGCCCTATACGGAGATTGCTCAAGTCATTCAATGTCCAGTAGGCACGGTGAAAAGCCGTGTCAGCTATGCACGGCGTTGTTTGCTACAGTATCTAAAGAAGCAGGGCTTGAGCGAGCTCTAGGGAGAGGTGGATTATGAGAGACCGATTCAGGTCCAGTATCAAAAAACTAGAAGCCTACCTGCCCTGGTACGTCAACCAGACCCTCACTGCTGCCGCAAGCCAAAAGGTGACGCAAGGCTTACAGGAAAACCCGGAGCTGAACCATTCGTTACAGGAATGGGAAACAGTGCAGAGACTGGTGAAGAAACAACCACTCCTGCAGCCCTCGCCAGCGGTGCAAGAACGCTTGATGACGCGTGCACGCGCCTGCAATTTACCCCAGCGGAACACCATACCACTCTGGTTTGGCCGCGTCTGGGGCATGACGCTTGCGATCACGGTGTTACTATTTTTGTGGATGATATTGCAGCCAGGCGTCCAGTTGCAGTGGAGCGTAAATCAGGCGCAAATTGCTGCCTTTAACATCTACCGGGCGCCAACAGGCAGTGCGGATTTTGCCCTGCTCTACGCATCCACTGATCCGCCCCAAGCCAGAGAATACCGCTTTGTGGACACAGCGCCGTGGAATGGGCGAGCGCATAGCTATCGCATTGTCGCGCTGGGAGCAGAAGGACAACGACTCTTCAGCAATGAGGTCATGACCGGAGCACACACAGCACTTCCGGGACAGCTGGCGGTCATACTGACCAGCATCATCATTGGCTATGGCGCGGTAACGCTCATTGAAAATTGGCCTACGCCACCTCGCCGTTATCGGATTTGTTGACGCATATTGACAGGACCTAATTAGGGTAAGTGTTCAGATTTCCAGCGCAGGGCAAAGATTTCGGGCTGAAGCCCGCTAGAAAGAGAGTGTTTTTTGACTGCCACGCTACACGCGGCAGTCAAAAAACACTCTCCAAAAATCGCGACTTTAGCCGTTCTTTGTTGTGGTAAACAGGAGAACACTGAACAGTTTCTAATTCAGCCGAACACGTAGGTGCCAGGGGAACACTAGTATGAGGTGGAAAGCGATTTTAGGGCTTGGCATTGCGATATGCGTGCTCTGCATTATTGCAGAAAGCGCGAGCGCCTATGTTCGCTACAATCCCCAGGGACCAGATCGGCGGCTCTTTCCCGGTTATCAATGGACAGTTTTAGCCGACACCACCGCTGAAGAACTCATCTGCCTGCGCTGGATGATTGCGCAAACCCCCACCTGGCATTACGTGCATTGTCAGAAAGTGGAAACGCCAGCCGATGCATGGATTTGTACCATCCCAGATGAAATTCCTGATGCCGAAGTGACCTACCAGTTCTACAAAGCTGCCGCAGTAAGTGCCTGTGATCCCAACGGCAACACCTCCGAATGGACTTCCCCGAACAGCTTCGATACTGTTATTGATTCAATCACCCTGAACCAACCCAATCTACAGACCCCCTACCTGCGCGCCAGTTTGATAGGCTTACTCTGGGTCGTCTGTGGTGCTATCGTCATCGTTTGGCGTCATCGTCAACGCTGATTCCTCTCCCTTTTCCCCAATCCACCTCACAGGCACAGTGCAGATGGTACTGTTCACCATCCAGCGTTTAGCATGCCCAACAGGTAATTTTTAGCAGGCTAAATCAGGCATGCGTGCCACGTCGCATCTGAAACACCTGACAGCCACGCATTTATCCTATACCCCACCTCGTTTGCGCTTCTCAGAAATGCGCAGTGCGTTTCCACTCGCCATAGGGTTATCGCATTTGATCTGTTTCTCCACGCGAATGATGAGCCGCCACTTTCCTAAAAATACTTGACAACCCCCTCACTGAAGGGTATATTCATACTACTTTTGCGGGCAAGCACACTATTGCCCGTGGGATATAAGTGGTATAACGCAAACCAACCAATGATATGAAGCGGGACAACCCCTTCAGAGATGGTGATGATAGATGCTTGAGGACAATGATGAACAAGAAAATCGCTTTTCGTTTGAGCCTGGTCTTGGCGCTCGTTGCAGTCGGACTTCTGGCAGTTTTGAGCATGGACCTCCCCACGCAAGCCACTTCCATTCAGCCACCTGTTGCTCAAACAGCCCCACAAAATCCACCAGATGATTTTTTTGCCCCCTCACCTGCCGCAGATGCCCGACCTCCGGCAGAACCTGCCACAGCCGCCACAATCATACCGCTTGCTTCGACCACAACGCCCTGGGCACTACCAGACCCTGTATGGCGAGTTGGTATCACGCAAGATGGACTCTATCACCTATCTCATGATACCCTAGTCGCCGCAGGTGTGCCCGTGACCGAAGTCCCGATGACCAGTTTCCAATTATGGCATCGAGAGATTGAGGTCGCCATCGAGATTGAGGATAACAATGGGAACGGTTTCTTCGATTCTACCGACCGGTTGATTTTCTATGGCGAGAAGTTCCACGGCAGCACGCAGGATGAGAAATACACGGATGAGAACGTCTACTGGTTGAGCCTGGAGACCGGCGCTGCCGGCAAGCGCATGGCTTCGCGCAATGTAACCCCCACCGGCGCTCCGGCGACCGGCATCTGTCTCACTACGGCAGTTGCAGAACAGAATCTGGAGCATTTCGCGCGCTGGAACAACAATCCCGGCACATCTACCACCTGGTTCTGGAAACGCATGATCGCGCCGCTGGGACAGGTCGTCACCGATACCTTCCCAATTCCCTCGAGTAACATCGCCATGATGCACCACACTGCCACACTGCTCATCGAAGTTGCAGGAAGAAGCTACAACGTCTCCGTCAACCCTGATCACCACCTCAGAGTAACCCTCAACGGCACACCACTCGGCGATGTTTTCTGGGACGGTGAGGTAGGGCACATCACCACACTTGATGTTCCCGGAACGCTTCTGCGAGAAGGGGATAACACACTGAGCCTGGCAGTGGTAGGGACGGGCTTATATCAGGATGTCTACTTCGATCGCGCGGAGCTCACATATCTGCGAGAGCCTGTTGCCACAGAGGGCGTCCTTACCTGCGAAGTTTCTGAAACCGGCACGCACACCTATGCCTTCACCGGATTGCCTACCAACGCCCGGCTCTACGACATCACCGACCCACTGAATCCGGTAAAACTCACAGAGCACCAGGCTTTCACCTTCCAGGACACTGCTGATGCCGGAACACGGTACATTGGCAGCGCGCCATCAGCGGTAGCCTTACCATTTACCATCTACCTGCCATTGGTGCTAAGCAACAGTGGTAACGTCATGCAAAGCACTGAAGCTTCCTCCACGCAAAGCACTTCCGCCAGTGCCGCTTTGCCTGCAGCGATAATCATGAAGTACCACCCTGATACCACCCTGATCACTCCCACAACCGGGGCCGATTTGCTCATCATCGCACCGCGCGAGTTTCATACAGCGCTCCAGCCTTTGATTACGCGCCGGCAGGCTCAGGGCTTACGGGTGGCCCTGGCGGCAGAGCAGGACCTTTATCCGCTCTTCAACGGCGGCATTTACCATCCCGAAGCCATTCGCGGCTTCGTTGCCCATGCCTATGCCACCTGGCCCGCGCCAGCACCCAAATACCTGCTCCTGGTAGGTGATGGGCACTTCAACTTCAAGGGTTACGATCCGGAAACTTTTGGCGAACTCTCACGGATCTGGATTCCCCCCTACCTGGAATTCGCCGACCCAGACCAGGGTGAAGTACCAGTGGATGCGCGCTATGGCGATATAGACGGGGACGGCATGCCCGAGCTCATGGTAGGGCGCATTCCTGCAAATTCCGAAACCGAGCTCACGAGCTATCTCAACAAGTTGCTGGCCTATGATACGCTTCCCACAGCTGCATGGATGGAAACGCTATTGCTGGTCGCTGATGATGGCGCCACTGCACAGGAACCCTATTTTGCTGACGGTCTGAATTGGATCAAGAACAACCTCTTCCCTGCATGGACCGTAAGCCATCAAGTGTACATTCAAGACTACTGCCCCAAACCTCCCGCAAACTGGACCGCTCCCTGTCTCGCGGCTACAAAGGCGTTGACTCAGACCTGGAGCCAGGGGGCAGCGCTGTTACTCTATGCGGGGCATGGCGCTCCGGGTGTCTGGGCAAACGAGCCGCTGGTGCGTGGCTCACAGCTGGCGACGCTCCAACCGACCGCGGGACAACCCTTTATCATTGCGCTGGATTGCTGGGATGGCTTCTGGATGTTCCCCCACAACGTCAACGTGGGTACAGGGCGCGAAGCCATTTCCATCGGGGAACGTGCCACCATGGGGTGGGATGATCGTGGTGCTATCGCGGTCTTCGGGCCCGCGGGTCTGGGATATATGTCCGTCGAAGAGCAAATGGCGCGCGCGATGATGCAGGAAGCTTTCGAGCGCGGAGAACGCCGGGTGGGGGAGCTAACGCAAGCCGGAAGGTCGGTCATCTGGAATCTGATTTCGGGGAAATACCTTGCTCGCACCTACACCTTGCTGGGGGATCCCTCTATGCAATTGCGCCTTCAGGACATCACCCTATTGGGGCAGTAAGACAACCTGTGTAGCCAACGCTTCACAGATCAAAGGAGAATTTTTCTGCTTGGCAATGCAATTTTCGGATCAATGGCCCGATATACTAGCTGAAACGGCGACAAATGCGTATCGCCTACATGTGCGTGGGCGAAGTATGTGGCCCACGTTGCAACCCGGAGACGAGGTTTATGTTGAAAAGATCGAAGCGCAAGCGCTGCATCCCGGCGATTGGGTTGTCATCCGCGCACCATCAGGCCCCTTGGTTCACCGCTTTCTGAAGTTCACACGCGATGGGGGGATGCTGACAAAAGGAGATGCACATCGCGCGCCGGATCCGCGTTGGCCCCAGGAAGCGTTATTGGGGCGCGTCACTACAGTCATCCGTCACGGCAACACGCTGCCTGTACGCACAAATTCCCTCAGGGAAAGGATAAAAACTATGTTCCACCAAATCATAGCCGGCATCTGGCAGAAATGGCGCGCGCGCCGGCGCGGCGCATCACACCTCTTGCTTCTAATAGTTCTATGGCTCAGCCTGGCATCACAGCCCCTGCTGGCAGCGGTGACGCTCTCGGATTTTGGAGCGCTGGCCCAGACTGCCGATATTAAGGTCTATTGGGAAACTGCTAGTGAAGTCAATATGTCGGTCTTCTATGTATTGCGCGCGTCAAGCGAAGCGGGGACCTATGATCGCGTCTCCAACTACATCCCGGCGGAAGGCGACTTCGGCGGAGCCATCTATGAATATATTGACGAGGATGTTGAAGCCGGCACGACTTACTACTACAAACTAGAGGCAGTTGAAACTAATGGGTCCTCCGAATTTCATGGACCTATTTCAGCACGCATTCCACTACCGGGAGAAAACAATACGCCCACGCCCAGCCCGACTCCGACTTTGACACCGACTCCAACTCCCACTCCAACTCCCACTACCCCACCCCCAACAACGCAACCCGGTCAACCCACAGCGACACTCGAGCCTTACGTGCGCTTCTGGGCCGATCAGACCACCGTGCAAGCAGGGCAGTGCGTCACCCTACAGTGGGAAACACGCGAAATCAGTACCGTCTTTCTGGATGGAATAGGCGTTCCAGGAGTAAGCGGCAAAACCGTCTGCCCCTGTGAAAATCAGACTTATACGCTGCGCGTTACGTATCGGAATGGGAGCACCGAAGACTTCACCGTCACGCTCAACGTGCAAGGCGTATGCACGCCAGCGCCTCTCGGCAGCACAGCGACGCCAACCTTCCCCCCACCCGCAACCCTCACGCCGCTCCCGAATGAGACGCCGCCGCCCACTGTGGAGAATGTCCCCCCCACGCCCACTCCAACATTGCAACCCCAAGCACCCACTCGCACTCCTTTGCCGCAAACCGAGCCAGCAGAACCCACCGAAAACGGGGGGATAACACCCGAACCCCTTACCATGGCGCCGGAAACCGAACCAACCACAGCAACGGCGGCAACGCCCACGCTGATACGCCCAGCGCTCGGGGGACAGGATGCGCCAACGCCAGGGTGGCCGTCATCCTCAGGATGGCTGTGGGCGGGCATTGGCGCAGGCGGGCTGCTGATCCTTCTGGGAGGAGCAGGAATCTGGTGGATGCGAAAACGCTCATGAAACGCCTGAGTCTGCTAACGCTTCTGATATTGTTGTGGTTCGTTCCAGCATGTAACCATGACACCGGGCCAACGCCCATCTCAGGTGATTTTGTGCCGGGAGAACAACAGTCTTTTTTCATTGATGTCGCTGAAGAGGGCGGCGTTTGGCTGGCACCGGAGGCACTGAAAGCGCTGGGAGTAGATGTGGATGCGGCTAACGCCCCGGCACTGCGGCTCTCCTGGAACGGGCAGACCATACCTACCCACAGCATCGAAGATGAGGGGCAATGGGGACTTTTCTTCTTCGCACCGGCTTTTCACACGCGCTACAATCAGGGAACCAGCTTCTTATTAGAGCTTAACGCCACAGGCACCCCGATTCCCACACAGACACCGGCGGAGGCAACGCTGCCCGCCCTTCCAGGGCTGACGCAAGTCACCTGGGAGGAAAACCGGCGCTATTTACCCCAGGCTACCGCAGCAATTCCGTGGTTATGGCAACCCATCTATGCGCCCGGAGAGATTGCTCACACGCTTAACCTCACCAACGCGGTGACAGGTCCGATTACCGTAACTGTGCGCCTGTGGAGCCACACACGCGCCACTCCGACGCCGGACCACCAATTGCAACTCTACTGGGATGAAGAGCTCAAAGGGCAATGGGAATGGGCCGGGCAGGGCATGCAGACCCTGACTACGAGTTGGGATGAAGCCGCGCCTCAGGGTAATCATACACTTACCCTGAACACGCCCTCTATCAGTGATGCCGGTATTGCGATTGTCTGGATTGATGGGTGGGATATCACCTATCCGCACGCCGCTGTACCCCCTAGCGGATTATTACAGGCACAGGGCGCCACACTCGACGCCGGGAAAGATGGGCTGATGGTTCTCGATGTCACCGAAGCGCTTGCACCTGTTGCTCTAGGGGAAACTACTCCGGATGGGAACATCGGCGTGGAACCAGGGCATCGTTATTGGATCGGCGATTTGAAGACAGCAACCGCGCCCGTGAGAGTACGCCCCACCCTGAGCCTGGATGTAACTTCGCTAGCGGATACAACTTATCTGGTGATTGCCCCAACTGCGGCCCATGAAGTCCTGGAACCATTGCTGGCACACCGGCAGGCAGAAGGGCTGGTGACTGCCGTGGTCACGCCACAGGCAATCTACGACACCTTTGGCGCCGGACGTGCTGAGCCAGAGGCAATCAGCGGCCTCGTGCAAAGCCTGCCGGCGCTGCGCTACCTGCTGCTCGTCGGAGATGCCGTCGCCGACCCCGCTGGCTACGACACTGAAGGCCAGTCATTACGCGTGGTCGTTCCCTTCACCCGCACAGCAGTGCTTGGCGAAACCCCAACTGATGGGCGCTACAGTGTCAATGCCGAGGGTTTCCCCACCGTCGCCGTGGGACGTTTTCCAGCCGAGACGGTCGCGGGGATCAAGGTCCTGGTCGAAAAGACTCTGCTCTGGGAGACCACAGAGAGTCCCCCCACGGTGGTCTTGGTCACCGATAATGAGCTCCGTTTTAGCGACATGCTGGATGCACTCATACCGCTGATATCGGGCGGGGCAGAAGCTGAGCGCATAGATTCGGGCGAAGAGCGTAGCCGCGAGCGGTTATTGGAAGCCCTCAATCGTGGACCAACATGGTTCAACTACACCGGGCATGGCAGCCTCACCCGGCTCTGCGATGAAGAAATCCTGACAATCAATGACGGAGAGAACTGGAAGCAGCCCTCAGTTGTGGTTGCCTGGACCTGCCTGGCAGGGCATTTTGCCCACCCGACACAGGCCTCCATCGCAGAAGCCTGGATGCAGACGGCGGGGGGGGGCGCCGTAGCCTTCCTGGGTCCGGTAGGAGAAACGACCACCTTCGAGCAGCGCCCTGCTGCCCAGGCTTTCTATGCAGCGTTGTCGCAACAACGCCGCATCGGTGACGCCTGGCTCCAGGCCATCCAAACCGAGACCAGTGCACCTGATGTACGCTGGGGCTTCCTAGTGTTGGGAGACCCTGCGCTAGATGTTAAACCCGGACCCTGATCCCGCTCACTGTTGTTGGTTGATACAGGTTTCCCCTGCCAGTGACGGTAATCACATTAGCATGCAAATGGCTTCTCTTTGAGTGATTTTTGGCGGCGAGGCTTTACCCGCCGCCAAAAATCACCTTTTCCGCGCCTCACGGGGCGGTTGAAATCGCCGTCCCCGCATGATGCCCCCCTAATTGTTAGTCATATCGTGGGGTATACGGCAAATTAGTGGTCGCATAACACTACATATCAAGCGTGGTATGCCTGTCTAAGACAGAGGTGTTTTGGGACGCGGCGCCGGGTACGGCGCCGCGTCCCAAAACATAAAAAAGATCCTCCTTGTCTGTTTGCACAACCTCTTCCAGTTTTCCCCAAAAATCAATTTTATTCTATGCCCCGTAGGGGGTGTTTGAGTTCGTCGCCCCCATTCTGAAACGCACCCTACCCCATGGGTGCGTTTCAACTTGGGGGAAAAAGCAAGCCGATTATCATGCAAATGCCTTTCTTTGAGTGATTTTTCGCAGCGGGGCTTTGCCTCGCTGCGAAAAATCACCTTTTTATGCGTCCCGTAGGGGCGCTTGAGATTGTCGCCCCAGAGTTGGAACGCACCCTACCCCATATCGTGGGGTATACGACAGATTATTGGAGAAAATAAGACCGCCATCTTGCAAACGACCCGCATCAGGCGTTAACCCTCTGCGTCTTTTTTCTG
>JAFGFB010000084.1 GCA_016931315.1 Anaerolineae bacterium | reverse complement strand
CCTCCCGCACGGCCCTGCCCCTTGTGGTAGGCAGTCATGCTGTCGAAGCTCGGGGCAGGTGCTCTTTGAAAGCGGCGGGCGCGGTCTGGAGACCGGCCCGAGCTGCATAGGGGAGCTGTGACCGTCTTCACCGAGCCACCGGCGGGCGACTTGGACTGGCGGCGCGGGCGCGGTCTGGAGACCGGCCCGAGCTGCACAAGTGAGCTGTGGCCTTTTCACCGAGCCACCGGCGGGCGACTCGGACCTCGCGCGGGCGCGGTCAGGAGACCGGCCCGAGCTGGGGGGCGAGGCGCAAGTCGCTTCAGTAGGGCTGCCGGACAAAGGTTCCGTCGTCGAAGAACACGTAAGCCAGTCGGTTCATGAATCCATCGCTATCACGGAAGATGAATCCCCTCTCAAAGCGCTGCACCAGCGGATCCGCATTTCCCGCCTCAAAACTCACCTCCAGCGCCAACGCCCAACCGATGGCTGCCTTATCGGCTCCCAGCCTGCACCACACCCGCCCGAAACCCCGAACCGGCTGAACAAAGCCCTGTGGAACGGCGACGGAGCACGAGGCCTGAGCCTCCCCTGCCACCCATTCGTTGGCATACATCGCATACGTCCCAGCCCGCGCACCTTGCGAATACACCACCAGGTGGAGGTCCAGATGCTTCCACCAGAACATGTGCCCATTTTGGAAGACCTGCTCAGCATCCGTGATGGTGGTAGGACGGTTGGCAAGAGGACATCCCAGGCGGTCGGCATAGCGCTGCCACAGATTGCCGAACACCCCGCCTGGAGGCGCGCAGGTCTGCTTCACGGAATCTGCGGTAGCGGTTGGCGTATTCACCGGTAAAGGGGAAGCCGTTGGCGTGGGAGCGGGCGTGGAACTGGGAACAGGGGTTGCTGTGGCATCGAGTGTGGGTGCAAGGGACGACGTCGCAGCAACCGTGGATGTGGCGGTTGGCAACACAGCCGGAGAGGGCTCGGACGCCGTCCTGGTAATGACCAGCGGCTGGAGCGTCGGCGCTGCGGGTGGAGTGGAGGTGCAGGCAACCGAAACCCCGACCACAACCACAAGGGCTAACAGCACGAGGCTAAAACCTTTCGAATGGATCACCGCAATCCTTTCGTCACGATCGACACCATCCAATATCAGTGCCAAGGTCCTCGAAGTCAGGAATGATGTGCTCCACGACTCCTCGATTCTCCAGCGCCGACCACAGCAGAAGCGCGGCGAGGCAATCCCTCTTGGAACACGCTATGGAAGCGGATCGATTCTGATGTAATCAACTTCCAGGCCGCTCCAGGCGCAAGCAGAACCGAGATTCGCCGGATGGCCCAGCCAGATATGCGCAGGGCGAAAGGGCGTCTCTTTGGAAGTGTAAACCCGCTCGCCATTCAGCAGTAGAGAGTATTGGTTGCCCCTATACTCGATGGTCATTTCATGCCAATCCCCACTGATCCTGCGATAGATCTCCTTTCGATCCGGACCGGCGCGGAACCAGAGCTGCATGCCACTCGTTTGGTCCTGCCACACTCCCGCCAGGACGCCTTTAGATTCAGCTTCCTGAAATCGGTTTGCGGTTTGGCTCTCTGAGAGGCCCACCGGCATTTGATAGCTGCCAATAATCACACCAACGCCGCACACCCGCACACGCGGATAGCGAAAACGAAACGATACCGAAAAATCGCCCGCCAAAGGAAAGATCTCAGCATCAGTATACAGATAGGGATAGCGCCTTCCGGAGCTGCTCAGGTTTACTGCGCCATTGGCAAGGCTGGCGTTACCCGAACCCACATCGAGGCGCCAAATGGCTGAATCCAGCGTATCGAAATTCTCCACAAACGGCGTTGGTGTCGGAGTCGGAGTCGCGGTTGGAGTGGAAGTCGCGGTCGGTGTTGGGGTGGCAGTTGGTGACGGGGTGGGGGTAAGCGTAGCGGTGCTCATTGACGTGGGCGACGGAGTATCGGTAACCACCACAGTCACCACAATGGGTGTGAGTTCTGCCCCTGAACTGCCCCTACCACAAGCGACCAACACCAGCGAAAAGATTGCACCCAAACAGAAAAAGTGTCTGCCATGCACTCGATGTGAGTTTACCCTCTTCTGCATAGTCCTATCCTGCTCACTTATGGGTGACTTTCTTCCCCTCGACTGATGCCCCACATCATGCCCGTACGCGCGCCAGCATCGCACCAGCACAACAAGGAGATTGCACGGCTTCGCCACCCCTGAGGTGTCCCAACCTAAAACTCGCCCCGTTCGAGTAGCGTTTCCAGATGGCCTCTATTTGCGGGGCTACGACAACAGGTATCCAACAGCAGCGCAACCTTACCCTCGCGCACCAGCCCTTCGCGAAACTGGGCCACCACTTCTGGAAAATGGTCCAGACAGAGGGTCTCGATTTGGACTTCATCCAGCCGCTGCAAGCTTCGGCGCAGCAGCAGAATGGAGGATGCAGGCGCACGCGCCTCAACGCGCCTTCGGGGCGGGCTTTCTGCTTGAAGCGCTGGCGGCGACAACAAAGCCAGATCAAAATCCCCCGTGCTTTGATGGCTCCCGTCCGCATCTTTCCAGCTGAGGCGGAGAGGTACACGTACCAGCTTTGGTTCCCTGGTCATCAGCCGTGCATCAAACCCGACGGTCCACTCCTCCTGAGGACCCAATTGGGAGACAAACCAATCCTTCCGGGTGGCATGAACAACAACGGACCTGAGGCTCACATAAATCTGCTCGCAACGCTGGGCGCCAGTATTCCTCAGCGCCAGAACCATGCTGCTCTCCGCGGCTGCCGCCAACGTCCCGGGCTCGAGCTCCACGTCAAACGGTCCCACTCGAATGACTGCCACTTCACTTACCTCATGGATTCAGACACAGATGTGGTGTCCCCGCGCACGATTCTGATTCTCGGCACGGGGCTGCGGGTGCAGAATCCATCAAGACCCCTTATCCATCAACCGGCTTGAAGCAAAGCGACCAGCTCATCTCTGACGCTTTGGCTTAAGGTGACCGCGCGTTCTTCCACCTGCTGGCTCATCGTATTGAGGTATGCCACCTGGCAATCCTCAAGCACCCTGCAGGTGACGCTGAATCTCACCTGGCTCCCGGGCTCCCCCGAGCGCTGCTCAGCGCTGAGGATGACATGCATGTCGATGGGGTAGAATTCCACGTAGTAGCGTCCCCACACATCCCATTGTTTCATTGTGGCGTTGCTCTGCGGGGAAATCATGGGCGTGCTCTGGATCAAGGAATAGACGGTCAGCGCATGCCGCTCAGCAAATTGCCTTAAAATGGCGGAAAAGCTGGCGGGATCGAAGGTTACCTGGTCTACCGCGCCGGTCAAAGTCTCCGTAACGAATTCGCGCGTATACGCAAAAAACTCCGGATGTATCTCGAGCTCACCGGTGATTCTGGAATGAAGCTGCTCTACTAGATGCTCAGATGGAATCGGATTCCCGGTAGGTAACCAAAGCCGGTCTGCACCGACATGCAGACCCGATAAAGGAGCATCGGTCTCCAGTTCAAAATGCAGGATAAGCGGCCGCCGCAATTCCGTGACCGGCCTCACAAAGGTCATGGCGGGCCATCTTTCGAGCTTGCGAGAAAGCGGCCAGTTGCTCCAGCGAACCGTCATATTGCTGCGATCAATCCTCCCATTGACCTCCTGCACCGGAAAGGCCACATCGTCCTCAGAAAAGAGGTCAGGGGACAGCACCTCAGACGTCAGATGCCGGAGGTTCCAGGAATACGCCGACCATGGCGGCGCAAAGCCGAACAGGATCTCAATGGTACGCCCAGCACGGAAGGGCTTTAGGACCGGCAAAACCCAGAAACGGTGGCCCTCCTGGAGCCCATGCGCATTGCCCAGTACCTCGGCACCCAAGGTATAGGTCTTGCTTATGACGGAATTCCAGTGCTCCGGATCCGGGAAGTGCCCGCAAGTGGCCATCATGAGATTCCAAGGCTGCTTACCAACATTCCGTTGATCCAATCCCGTGTGGAGATCGGTACCATAGGGCATGTCCAGAGCCACATATCCTGAACTAAGCGTGCCGGAGCCTCCCCACTTATCGAAGAAGGCGTTCCGCGCAGTCAATTCAGCATCTCTCCCAGGTACAACCTGCACCTGCACCTGCCCAGGCTGTGGGCGCAGGGCGAAGGTCGAATCAGGCCACTTTGCTTTGAACTGCACCTGCACGGACTCCTCAACCGTCACACGGTAACGTTTGTGAAGCACCGGTATCAACGTGGGTTCTGGGCCCTGCTTTTCCGGAGAAGGCACACCATGCTTGCGGTAAGCCCATTCTCCCAGACCGGCGATTGCCAGGAGAATCAGTCCAGTCAGCGCGCTGACCAGTGAAGGGCGCGCGATTTCCAGGGCGGTGAAATACACCAGTTGGTTGGCGCCCTGATACCGCGACAGTGCAGCCCAGGTCGCCCAGACAGCGTAGGTATTCACATCCTGGGTCAGGCGCGTGATGAAACCCGACAGGGTCGCAAAGTGCGTCAAAAAGATCAAGCCAGTGATGAGGGCGGCGATAAGTGCAGGCCAGACAATCATTCTGCGGAAAGCAAAGACAAAATGCCGGTGATCCTCACAATGCACTGCCTTACGCCAGTCTGGGGTCAATCCCTTGAATTCCCATGAGGGTTCTTGGTAGAAGTAAGGACGCGCAATATGCCTGGAACACAGGTATCGATGGCAGTGATGACAGATTCCCAGCACATCCTCATCACCACAGACGTCACACCTGACCGAAGTATGGCGTTGTGGGAGTACTTCTACGCCCCGCTTCATCTTCAAGGCATCGAGTTGGCGTTCAATAGTGAGGTCATTCTGCATCATGTTACGCCCCCTTGTACCAGGTCCCTTGCAACACAATGGGCTCAGTCTGATTCCAACGCTGCAACAGGCGCGCAAATAGATCATCCACCCGGTTGATCACGGGTGACAGGTTCCCCTCGCCAGTGATTTCGCACTCCACCTGCAAACTGCCGAGGGTGATGTCGCGTTCAATTTGCTGGCGCTCCTGATCGAAATGTAGAACATGATGCCCAATCTCCTCTTGTCCGTGGAGGCGCAATCGCACAACCGTCGGCAGTCCCTGTTCCCGACAGACGGCCTCGATGACGGAATCGTGCACGCCCGTCCTGCGCAGCACCGTGAAACCCACATCTGTCAGAAGATTCCTGACTTCATTGTAACGGGCGTGAGTCGGAAACACCCCTTCGAAGCACCAGGAACGATAGACGTGCGACGTTCTGTTCTTGAAGAGGGCCAGCATATCGCCCTCGAAATTCACTTCGATTGCAGTACGATAACTCTCCCGGACTGGCTGGTGAAAATCACTATCGCCGGGTTTCCAGGTAGCTTCGAGGCCAGATAGCAACCGGTTCGTCTCTACCAGCAGGGAGCCCTCCAAACTCATGGCTTCGTCATGCATGGCTCTGCACACCGGTAACTCGATCGAGGCTTCAAAGCGGCGCTCGACGGATGTCCAGGTTAGCGCGATGTCCTTTCGCTCCACACTGCGCTTCTCAGGATTGTAGAGCCACCCATATTCCAGCAACCGAAAGGCGTCGGAGGCGTCAAGCGAATCGCGATGTGGCTCGGGAAGAGGCCATTGCACCTGAATGTGCCGTATGATGGGCTTTTCCACGAACTGGGAACCCAGAAATTGCTCGAACTCAGCGAACCATTCCCGGCTTCGTGCACTCATCACCCCCTGCGTATCCTCGCTTGCCCTTCGAATAATGAGATAGAGATCCTCTGCCAACAGGGCTCCCTTCCTTTCAGTCACGGCGTCAAGGATGATTCCGATTCTGGATAGGAGATCTCCGTATTGTTGAATTTCCCTCTCGACTTCCTCAATTGAGGGAACCGTCGCCAGGCCGATTTCCTTCAATCGCGACCGGTCCGGCGACCTCTTGTTCTGCAACGCCTCCAGTATCTCCTGCCAATTCCTGTTCGCCTTTTCTATCGCATCCCTCTGGTATCTCAGCCAATCCACTGTCACTTTCTCCACATTCTGCGAGAGATTGCTGATTTCGGCGGCTATCTGGAAGCGAAGATACAAGCCCTCAATGAACGGCGTTCTGGCGGCGATTTCTGCGCCCCGTCCATCGGTGTCAAAAGGCACATCGGCAAGCTCGATATCCACATAGATTGGAAATTCATTTTTGAGCTGCGGCTGATAATCAAAACTCAGGATAGCTTCAGCCCCTCGCGCGAGACAATCTGGAAAGCCAATCGCGCCTGCGGGGGTCACCAGCTCCGTCCTACGTAGCTGCAAATCAAGGGTCTGTTTCTGGTTGTCTATTGGTGCTGTTGAGCCACGGGTCTCCAGCCCCAATGCAGAAGAGCAATTGCCCAATTCCACTACACCGCACGTCAGATCCTGCATGAATTCTTCCTTGTCAGACCAAGAAACATAGGCGGGAGTGAAGGGAAGGCGAAATGCGATTCTCCCCTCTGTCTGCGTCGTTGTGTAATCGATCCGATTGCCGATTATGGTGCCATAGGCAATACGCTCCGTGCACTGCAGCATTGCCCCTTGACCGGTCAGAGTTTCCGTTACCCTCGAATCGGATGATGGTTCAAGAGGGCTGGAAATCTGCCGCCAAAGCGTTGATAAAACCTCCTGCAGATCTCTCGTCCAACGGCGGATTGTGCGACTGTAGGCCATGAATGTTCCCCCCTTTCTTTTTGGACTGTAAAGGACCCGCTACTTGTCCCTGGTCGTTTCAAAAGAGCAATAACGCAATAGAACGTAGGTCGAGAGAATGGGTGGTAGCGGAGTGGGAGTGAAAGGGGGGACACCGGTAGGGGTAGGCGTGATTGCAACTTCTGGAATCGGAGTTGCTTCAGCTGCGGGCGTAGGCGTTAAGGTAGGCGTGACGGTCGGAGTTGGAGCCAATTGCACGTAATAGGGGATGAGACTCAACACCACCAACTCCGTGGTCGTCACTCCCTCCGAATGCCAGACACTCCAATTAGGGCTACGGGGGGGCAGAGGCTCTGGCAAGTCCAGCGTCACATCGCTCCACCGTTGCCGGCGGAAGGTGTTCGCATACCACCGGAGTGTGGCATCCGGGTCAACTTCGATGGCATAGTACCCCCACTCACCCTCGCATTTAGGAGCAAGAAACCGCTCCAGTTCCACAACCAGGCTCTCCAGTTCTGATGGAGGGGCAGGAAGCGCCGCGGCGTTGGGAGGGGCGATCAGGTTCTCGGATTCGGAACGCTGGGGCAGACTTGGGACGCTACCACACGCTGATAGAATGCAGAGAAGCGTGATGAGAATCGCCCCTCGATGAATCAGGCAATCTCGGCCTTGAGTCATGGGATCCTCCTATGGTCTGACGATTCAATGTCATCCCCCATGTCATTCGCAAGCGAAAGGTGTTTCGATCTCGATGCTCCATGCAAGTGCCACAGCACTTGATGTTGCCAGACACCACGCGTCCACCACATTTGATGTTGGAGTCTGAGGCGATTGTGAAAGTATAACATATCCAGCCAAAATGCACAAACTTTGTATGGGGCTTTATGGGGGTCGGCGATTCCCGCTTCGGCTCTCTATGCCAACCACAATCAGTAGCGTTGTCAACGTAGCCAACTGAATTTTCCTCAGCCAGACGGGGTTACACGCCTGGACAATACCACGCGCGAATTGTACATGCCTGCAACTGAGAACAACGATTGCAAGAACGCAACCGTCAACATCGTTCATTGGCTCAAATCCCGGTGATAGTGTATAAAGGGGTCACCAAAGCAACCTGGCGCTGGAGTAGTAAGGATAACAACAATAATCGCAAATGAAGACGCAATAGGAGGCTTCATGAGAAATCATCTAGCAGGGGAATCGAGTCGCTACCTGCAACAGCACGCGCATAACCCCGTGGATTGGTATCCCTGGGGTGAAGCCGCTTTCGAGAAAGCCAAACGCGAGGACAAGCCCATCTTCCTCAGCATCGGTTATTCCGCCTGCCACTGGTGCCACGTCATGGCGCACGAATCCTTCGAGGACGAGGCAACCGCCGCGGTGCTCAACGCGCACTTCGTCAGCATCAAGGTGGACCGTGAGGAGCGCCCCGACCTCGACCGCATCTATATGAGCGCGGTGCAGGCGCTCACGGGCGGCGGCGGTTGGCCCATGTCCGTCTTCCTCACGCCAGAAAGCGCACCCTTCTACGGGGGGACATACTTCCCCAAGACCGCACGCTATGGAATGCCCGCCTTCACGCAGGTGCTGCGCGCCATCGCCGAAGCCTGGAACAGCCGCCGCGACGAGCTTATGGCGGGGGGTGAGCGGCTCGTGCAGGCGTTGCGGGAGCAAGTCGGCGGCGCCGCCGAGGAGGGCGCGCTAACGGCGGCAACGCTGGAACAGGCTTTTCAGACGCTGCGCTCCAGCTTCGACACTGTGCATGGTGGGTGGGGCAGCGCGCCCAAGTTCCCCCAGCCGATGATCCTCGAATTTCTGTTGCGTTATCATCACAACACCGGCGACCCCGAAGCGCTACACATGGTCACGCACACGCTCGAAGCAATGGCGCGCGGCGGCATCTACGATCAGTTGGGTGGGGGATTCCATCGCTACGCCGTGGATGCCACCTGGTTGACGCCGCACTTTGAGCGTATGCTTTACGATTCAGCGCTTCTAGTTCCCATTTATCTCCACGCCTGGCAGATAACCAACGAGCCTCTCTTCCGGGCTATAGTTGAAGAAACGCTTGATTACGTACTTTGTGAGATGACCTCTCCGGAAGGCGGTTTCTACGCCACTCAAGATGCCGACACCGAAGGAGAAGAAGGTAAGTTCTATGTGTGGACTCCGAAGCAGGTACGCTCAGTTTTGTCCGGGCGTTCAGACCAAGCCATGACCCTTTATGGCATCACCGAGCAGGGCAACTTCGAAGGGAAGAATATTCTCACCTTCTCGGGCACCTACGCTGAGCGGGCACTGCTGGCGGAAACGCGGCAGGAGCTCTTCGAGGCGCGCCAGGAGCGCGTGCAGCCGGGCATCGATACCAAAGTACTCACCTCGTGGAACGGGCTGATGTTGCACGCGCTGGCGGAAGCGGCCCATGTGCTGGATAACGAAACGTACCGCGAGGCTGCGGTGCGTAACGCCGAGTTCCTGCTGCGCGAGCTACGCACCCCAGAAGGGCGCCTGTGGCACGTGTGGAAGGATGGAACTGCGAAAGTCGAAGGATTCCTCGACGACTACGCACAGCTCGTCTGGGGGCTGCTGGCACTCTACAAGACGACTTTCGAGCCCCGTTACTACACTATTGCCGAAGAGCTAATGCAGGTAGCACTCGATCACTTCCAAGCTGACACCGGTTTCTACGATACTGCAGATGGCGACCAGGCGCTCATTGTGCGCCCCAAGGAGCTGCAAGATAACGCGGTCCCCTCGGGCAACGCCACGGCAGTTACCGTTCTTCTCGATTTGGCGCGGCTATCCGGCAATCCGCTCTACGAGAATCTCGCCCGCGCAAGCCTGAGTAGCGTACAACCCTTGTTGGGACGCTATCCACTAGGATTTGGGCAGTGGTTGGTCGCGCTCAGTTCAGCCCTGATACCTGCAACTGAGATCGCGGTGATCGGAGACCCGACCTTCAACGATTTCCAGGCTCTTGTGGAAGTCGCAAGACAGGGTTATGCCCCTTATCGGTCGATAGCAGCTGGTAGAGGTGATGTACCGCTTATCCTGAAGGGACGCGAGCAGTTGGAGGGCCAACCTACTGCCTATGTCTGTCGTGAGAACGCTTGCCGACCTCCGGTCACTGAACCCCAAGAGCTACAAACCCTGATAGGATAGCATCTCACGGCAGTTCGATTTTCTTGGAAAGGGTAAACCCATTTGTGCATTGAGCTGCCCACTTCGAGAAGATGCTCTACGATAACGCCCTGCTCGTTCCGGTCTATCTGCACGCCTGGCAGATCACAGGCGAGCCGCTGTACCGCGCTATT
>JAFGFB010000083.1 GCA_016931315.1 Anaerolineae bacterium | reverse complement strand
GCGAAAATCTCAGGCGTCCCTACGGGACGCAGTGGAAAATTGATTTTTGGCGGTGGGGCAAAGCCCCACCGCCAAAAATCAATCAAAGGAAAGGCGTTTGCGTGATAATCATCTTCTTTTTGCCCCAAAGGTGAAATGCACCCTTATACGGCAGATTATTGGGGAAAAACCGCACAGGTTGTGCCAACAGGCGAAGAGAATCTCTCTGAACAGCTACGAATGCCCCTCGGGATGCATGCTTGCCAGCACCGAAGGTCATGCTACACTGATTAGCATTACGAGTGTGGGAGGTAGAGCATGAATCACGGCTTTGAGACGCTCAAGCCAGAGCGGCTTCATGAGAATCCTTTTCAGATTATCGGACAGGAATGGATGTTGGTCACGGCTGGAACGCTCGAAGCCTTCAATACCATGACTGCCAGTTGGGGCGGAATGGGGGTCCTTTGGAATCGCCCGGTGACCTTCGCCTTTGTACGTCCGCAACGTTACACTTTTCAGTTCATGAATCGTGCAGACACCTTCACACTGAGCTTCTTCGACAAACGTTATCGAGAAGCGCTCTCTTTCTGCGGCGCCCAATCCGGCCGGTATACGGATAAAATGGCAGCCACAGGGTTGACTCCGCAAGCAATAGCGCCAGACACCGTCACCTTTGCGCAGGCGCGGTTGGTCTTTGTGTGCCGGAAACTCTATGCCCAGGACCTGGAAGGAAGCGCCTTCACCGCGCCGGAGATCAATGCCGAGATTTACCCGAGTCAAGATTATCATCGCCTGTTTATTGGCGAGGTGCTTACGGTGCTGGTAGCCAGGCAGATGACCGGCACGATATAAATCAGGTGGTATTTTGCACCATTTCAGGTATAATGCGGTTCAATGGAGACGCAAGCATGACCATCACATTGTTATCCGGTGAAAGTGTTGTTAAGCTGCCAGGAGTCGTTTCTTTTCCGATGGCGCGCGGTCTTTCTGCGCGCCCCAAGGCTTGATTTTATGTAAAGTTTTCGCAAGCACTTCCTGGCCGTGGGCACGTAGTCCACGGCTTTTTTGTTCCCCCCCTTCTCGAATACCGGCCGTGGTTTACACCGGGTCGGGCATTCAACAAGGAGCAGGTTATGAGCACAATAATTGTCAAATTAGATAACATCACATTGCAACACGGTGCAGTGCCGGTCCTGAGTGATATCAGCTGGGAGATTCAGGCCGGGCAGAAAATAGGCCTGGTCGGGGCAAACGGCGCCGGCAAGTCAACGTTGTTGCAAATCGTTGCCGGCGTGTTGCCCTCAGACCAGGGCGTTATCTTTCGCCACCCCGAATTACGCATCGGCTATCTGGCGCAAGAACCGAAACTCAACCCAGAGCAAAGCGTCTGGGAAGCAGTATTGAGTGCAAATGTAATGCTGGAACGCCTTGAGGACGAAATGCGACGTCTTGAAAGCCGAATGGCTGACCCCAAAGTCTATGGGGATGAGGCCGTCCTCGCGCGTGTATTGGCGGCGCATGCACGCGCACAAGCCGCCTTCGAGGAGCAAGATGCCTATCGTTACGAGAGCCGTTGCGAGCAAGTCCTGCAAGCCGTGGGTCTGGATAGCGCGGATTTCAACCTGCCCATACAGGTACTCTCGGGTGGGCAGAAAAAGATGGTGGGACTGGCGCGACT
This sequence comes from Anaerolineae bacterium, assembly GCA_016931315.1. Lineage (GTDB taxonomy): Bacteria > Chloroflexota > Anaerolineae > B4-G1 > SLSP01 > JAAZNO01. The sequence continues at coordinate 12,948 of JAFGFB010000083.1, read as the reverse complement.
GCTGGCGCTAGACTGCAATCTGCTGTTGTTGGATGAGCCTGACAATCATCTCGACCTGGCAGGTAAACGCAGATTGGAGCACTTCATTCAGGAGTTCCCCGGCGCCGTGGTTATTGTCTCCCACGACAGGTACCTGCTGGACGAGACCGTGAATCGCATCAGCGAAATTGAGGATCGCCGATTGGTGGAATACCTGGGCAATTTCTCCGCGCATGCCACAGAGAAACAACTGCGGCTCTTGAGGCAACAACAGCTCTATGCGGCCCAACAGAAGGAAATTGCGCGCATTGAAGCAGCTATTGCCCGCTTCGAATATTGGGCAAGTATCGTCATAGATGAACGCCACATTCGTCAGGCCAGGCACCGGCAGAAAATGCTCGGGCGCATGGATAAAATTGAGAAGCCGGTGCTGGAACGCGAACATATGGGCCTGGAACTCAATGGCTGGCGCGGCTCAAACAAGGTCCTCGAAATCACCGATTTGGACAAGAGTTTCCACGCGCCGGATGGTAGCGAGGACATCGTGCTGTTGGGGCTGAATCTGCTGATCTGGCACGGTGAACGGGTAGGACTCTTGGGCGAGAATGGCGCCGGAAAAAGCGTGTTGTTGCGTTGCATTCTGGGTGACGAAGAAGTAACAAGCGGTGTCATCAACATCGGGCCAAGCGTGCGAATCGGGTATTATGCACAACAGCATGAAACGCTTGACCCCAACCGCACATTGATCGAGGAGATTTGGGACGCAAAATCTATATCCGAACAGGCAGCGGTGAGCGTGCTGCGCCGTTTTCTGTTCCCCTATCTGCGTATGCGTGACCGGGTGGCCCAACTATCCGGTGGGGAGCGCAGCCGTCTGCAACTCGCGAAACTGATGCTTTCGGGGGCGAATTTCCTGCTACTGGATGAACCGACTAACAACCTGGACCTGCCCTCATGCGAGGTGTTGGAACAGGCGCTGGATGAATTTGAGGGCACGGTGCTGGTGATCTCGCACGATCGCTATTTCCTTGATCGGGTCGTGGAGCGTATCGTGGAGCTGGAGGGTGGGATGCTCCACGAATATCCCGGCGATTACACTACCTATGCCGAGAAAAAAGGCCTGACGACCACAAGACCACATGGTGAGAAGTAGTATAATACAGCGTTGATTGTTGGGCGCGCAAGGCGCGCCCAACACTACTCTGTGCGATAGATAAAGATTGATGAAGAAAGGACACGGGCAAAAACCGTGATGCAGTAGGATATGGATGTAGCCAAAGCAGTACGACACAAGCTCAAATGGGTTGTAGTCGTTGGCGTGCTCATGCTCACAGTTTTCTCTAGTAGTACGGTCAGCGTGCTATCGGAGGCCTCAGACGGTGTTGCCAAGGTCTCCGCAAGCGTTATAACCAAACGGGAGAACAAGGCGACAATATTACCAGATGCACAACACGCCAGTCTACCAGTAGAGGTGGTCGCAACGCCCATGCCGCTTCTCGCAACACCGGAGGCCAGAAACAGCCTTTCCCGTCCACACAAAGAGCAAATAGATTGGCCCTGCCGGTTGCCGGAAGGCTGTGAGGAGCTCTACGTGGAGACCAATCCCATTTCGGCATCCTCAGAATACACAAATAGCGTGACCGAGATGCCCACGGCGCGCCTCGAGAGCCAGGATGAAGATGCAGAGCCGGCCTGGAGTAGACGTTATGATATCTACCAACAGCTCATCACGGAAGCCAGCGAGCCACTCCTTCAAGGGGAATTGGACAAGGCATCCGCGCAGGAAAACGAGATGGAAATCCGCCTCCTGCACGGACGGGCTGATGTGCAAAACAACGCGGAGCATATCCTGGCAGAGGGGCAAAATTATCCCGAAATCCCCCCTGTGCTGGTAGCAGCTGCCATTGCTGAGCAGGCGAGCGATGTGGAGCGTTTATTCGGCGTGGATACCCTGGAAAAGGCGGCTCTGGTGGTACCCGGTCTAGAAAATATGTCCATTGGTATCGCACAGCTGCGACCAGAAGAGGCGCTGGAACTGGGCTTGGGCGATGTTGACCTCTTTGATCCTGAGGCCGCAATACAAGGCATGTTCGCAAAAATCCACCTCGGGAATATGCGCATCACAGAGTTGGAGAACCCATCAGACCCCCTTACATTGACGGAGCGCTATATGCTGCTCTCACTGGCACAGAATGGGACCAGTGAGGTGGATGAATACTTTGCGCTAGGCGGAGATTGGAAACGCATTCTGACGCAGGGCAATAACGCGCGCGTCATGCGGTATTTCCTGGTGCATCTGGACTGGCTGCTACTCAACGGTTGGGAACTGCCGGGAGATGTAGCCCTGGATGCCTGGCGCGAAACCGTGTTTTCGACCCCGTGAAAGATTCTCGCAGACAGGTACAACGCGGTATCCCTTTGACTGACGCCAAAATGTGTTATTCTTGAGGGTTGTTGAATTGCACAGAATGGAGATCGTTATGAGGAATAAGCGGAGCACTTTGCTCAAAGCGGCTGCATGGCTACTGGTCTTAGTGGTAAGCCTTTGGCTGCTGCCTACACCAACGGCTACGTATGCGAAAAACCCGGCGCAACAGTCCACTCCTGTTGACATCTACTTCTTCTGGGGTGATGGTTGCCCACATTGCGCTGAGCAGAAAACCTTTCTAAAAGAGCTGGGCGAGCGCTACCCTTCGGTGAGAGTTCACGACTATGAAGTCTGGTATAACGCTGACCATCAGGAGACCTTCGAAAAAATGGCCGCCGCGTTCGGTTTCGAACCGCAGGGAGTGCCGACGACATTTATCGGGACGCAGTATTGGGTGGGATTTAGCACAGAAATCGGCGCGGGTATTGAGGGATATGTCGCAGCATGTGTTACCAATGGTTGCGCCAATGCGGGGGCGGGAGTCATCCCTGGAGTTGAGGAGGACGATGATGGAACGCTTGCTAACCCGATATTGCCCCAGTCGGGCAATGATGCAGTCATCACTTTGCCCATTCTTGGCGCAATAGACCTCACAACACAATCGTTAGCCATTGGCACAGCTCTAATCGCCTTCGTGGATGGTTTTAATCCCTGCTCCATCTGGGTGCTATCCATTCTGCTGGCGCTGACCCTGCACACGGGGTCGCGCAAAAAGGTGCTCATTATAGGCCTGGTATTCTTGACCATCACCTCATTGGTCTATGTATTATTCATCGCCGGGCTGTTTACGCTGTTCACTTTTGTCAGTTTTCTGGGCTGGATTCAAGCGTTGGTGGCGCTCATGGCGCTTTTCTTTGCGACGGTGAATATCAAAGACTACTTCTGGTATAAAGAGGGTATTTCCTTCACCATCAATGATGAGAAGAAACCCGGCATTTACAAGAATATACGCCGTGTGTTGAATGCTGGAGATTCGCTGTGGGGCATTATTAGCGCCACAGTGGTGATGTCGGCGGGTGTTTCACTGGTTGAGTTTGCATGTACTGCAGGATTCCCCGTTCTGTGGACGAATCTGCTCGCTGCACAGAATGTCCCCCCCCTTACGTTTGGCTTGTTGCTGCTTCTGTACATGATGATTTATCAAATTGATGAACTGGCGATTTTTCTGGTCGCAGTATTCACCCTCAAATCCAGCAAGCTGGAAGAGAAACACGGGCGGATCCTCAAGCTCATTGGGGGGACGTTGATGTTGACCCTGGCCATTGTGATGCTGGTCAACCCCAACCTGATGAACCAGCTAAGCAGCTCTTTGATGATCTTCGGCATTGCCTTCGGCGTGGCTATGCTTATCCTGCTGATACATCGCATCGTACTTCCGAAGTTTGGCATTTATATCGGCTCAGAAGTGAAACCTTCCAGAAAAAACCGCAAGAACAGAGGCAGAGCCACACCAAACCGAATGCACAACCGGTGATGCGATGGAATGGAGCACACTGCTTTAAACTTTCGGCCTGATTTTCATTGCCGAATTGGTGGATAAAACCCAACTGGCTGTGATGATGCATGCAGCGACATGACAGAGGGCTGCTTCCATTAGCCCTTGATATGCCGCAAGCGCATCCCGTTGAGGATGACGGCTAATGAAGCGCCCACATCTGCCACAATTGCCAGCCACAAAGAACCCGCTCCCGCGAGCGCCAGACCGAAAACAGATGCCTTAACCGCCAGTGCAAAAATGATGTTGGCGCGTACGGTCTGCCTTACGCGACGGCTCAGATGCACGATAAAGGGCAGCTGCCGCAAATCATCACCCATGAGGACCACATCGGCTACCTCTAGCGCCTGATGCGAACCAGCGCCGCCCATGGCGATGCCCACATCAGCCTGCGCCAGGGCTGGCGCATCGTTGATACCATCACCGACAAAGGCAACCGCCGTAGCCGAGCCGTTATCGCTTGCGCGCTGCAATTCCCGCACGGCTGCCACCTTGCCTTCAGGCAATAGACCGGCGCGGACTTCGTCTACGCCCACGCTGCGCGCAATCGTCTGCGCCACCGCAGCCCCATCGCCCGTCAACATCACTGTGCGCACTCCGCCCAAAACCTTAAGGGCCGCAAGCGCTTCACTGCTTGCTGCGCGTGGCGTATCCGCAACAGCGAAAACAGAGCATATTTGCTCATCGTGACAGACCAGCATAACGGTGCGCCCCGCGGCAGCAAGATCTTCGGCTGCACGACACACCGCCGGCGAATGTGGTACCCGCGCATCGAAGTAGGGATGACTGGCAACCGTCACACACTCGCCATTGACCATGCCGGTCACACCCTGACCCTCGAGAATGGTCACATCGTGAGCCGGTAGCAGGGTGAGGGCTTGCGCCTGCGCTGCCGATACCAAGGCTTGCGCTAAGGGATGGGAGGATTGAGACTCGACAGCAGCGGCAAGCTGCAGACCGTTGTGAACACGACCATTATCCTCACACACATTCAGGATGTCCGTGGTCACCGGTTTGCCCTCGGTAAGGGTACCCGTCTTATCAAAGGCAAAGATTGCCACCCGACTCAACGTTTCCAAGGTTGCCCCACCCTTGATGAGAACACCCTGGCGCGCCGCATGCGTGAGCGCACTGACCACGCTCACCGGCGTACTGATCACCAGCGCACACGGACAGGCGATGACCAGCAGTTGCAAAGCGCGCACCAACCAGCCAGTATCGCCCCAAAAGGGCTGTTCAAAGAAGAGCGGCGGCAGCGCAGCTAACAAAACCGCTAACACGGTCACCACTGGAGTATAGACACGCGCAAAGCGATCCACGAAGCGTTGCACCGGCGCCTGACGGGATTGGGCTTCTTGGACCAGGGTCACCATACGGCTAAGGGTAGTATCCGCAGCCAGACGCGTGACCTCTACCTCCAGTGCGCCGAAAGTATTAACCGTTCCGGCAAAGACCTCGTCGCCAACAGCCTTATCCACTGGGATACTCTCGCCAGTGATGGCCGCCTGATCCACGGCGCTACGACCGGCACGCACCAGCCCATCCACCGCCACGCGGTCACCCGGACGCACCAATACCCGCTCACCTATGCCAAGAGCTTCGACCCGCCGCGTGGTGGTCGTTCCATCGGGTTGTAGCAGCAACGCGGTCGGCGGAGCAAGATCGAGCAAACTTTCCAACGCGCCGCGCGCGCGCTCGGTGGCATAGCTCTCCAGCGCTTCCCCAAGAGCGAAAAGCACCACGACAATCGCAGCTTCGCTCCACTCGCCGATGAGCATCGCACCGATTACGGCAATGACCATCAGGGTGTTGATGCCCAACATGTGGACACGCAACACCTCAGTGAGGGCATGACGGAAGATAGGGATGCCCCCGGTGAGGATTGCCAACGCAAAAATCGCCGCAGACGCCTGAGAAGGGACACGGATGAGCGAGAGCAGCAATCCGAGCAGTGCCAGGCCCCCCGCAATGGTCATGAGCAACGTTTCGGTGCGGGAGAACAGAAAACCGAAAAAGACGGTGAAAGCGTTACCCTGCGGTTGCTGAGGACGAAGGCGCTCGATGACCAATTCGTGCCCCGTTTCCCTCACAATGCGAGAGACGGGCGTCAGATCGAAATCAGCTGTCTCCAATCGCAGCGTAAGCGAACCCGTACTGGGGTCCACCTCGCAAGCGCGCACGCCGGCGAGCACTCCCACCTGTGCCTGGATGCGCATGGCGCAATCCGAACAAGCCAGGTCTGGAATTTTATAGCTACGCGTTTCAGTCAAAGCAACCTCCCCAAAGGGCACTCAGGCATGGCGCGCGTGCTCCAGGCCTTGCAAGAATAAGCCCTGGATGTGCGCGTCATCCAGAGCATAGAAGACATGCCGCCCCACTTTACGATAGCGCACAACCCGCAGGTCGCGCAGCAGCTGTAATTGGTGCGAGATTGCGGAATGGGTCATCCCCAAGGTCGCTGCCAAATCGTAGACGCAGCGTTCACCTTCTACCAGCGCCGCGATGATGCGCACACGTGTGGGATCACTTAGAGCTTTGAAGAGCAACGCCATGGCCTCCGCCGTGGTTATATCGAGGACCGGCGTTGATTCAGATTCAGGATCCGCATGATCACCAAGAGTCTTCAAGTTGTGCATGAGCAAGGTTTCCTAATATATGAGTAATTACTCATATATTAGCACGAGATACAACGGTGTCAAGAGGGAATTTTCTACAAGCACAATGGGACCGATACGCAGCAGCGAAATGCTCAGGGGTTAAGCCAGAAAGCGCGGACATCGAGAGAAGTGCGCCGAGTGACAGTTTCCGCAATGTGGCGCAGCCGAAAAGCCGGCACTTGCACGAGGTTTTCTTCCGCGGTCGGGTAATCCGTGCTGTAAATCTGCACCTGACGGGGGCGAATCTCCAGTAACGCCGCCACCCATGCCTCAAAAGCCGCGCCATGTACGTTGGACACAGGTCCCTCAAGCAACAGGCTTTGAACAATGATATTGGGCAGCGCTCTCAACCCGGTGAGAATAGTTTCCAGGCTCACGCCCGGCGCGGGGCGGTTGATGCCAGCAAAGGCCGAGGGGTCGCCAGCATCCAGTTTCATAATCGGGGCATCAATCCATGCCAGGGCCGCCTGTGTTTTCGGCAAGTCAAGTGTTGTCGCGTTAGAGAAAAGGGTTAGCTGCGCATGAGGCGCAAGCCGGTCGCGCAATCGCCGCACCCCAAAGACCAATTCGCGGAAATAGGGGTGCAGGGTAGGCTCACCGTTTCCCGAGAAGGTGAGCGCATCCACTTCGGGGCAAGTGCGGAGCGCCAGCTCAACCGCGCGTAATACCGGCTCCACACCCGGAAAATCGCTGGCTTCCGGAGTGAGGGTAGCCCCAATCGTGACGCCGTAATGACAATAGACACAGTTGAAGGAGCAAATCTTACGTTCGAGCGGCAGCACGTTGATGCCCAACGAGCGTCCCAGGCGACGCGAGCGAACTGGGCCGTAAGTGAAACTGCTTTCAAGCGGCAAAACTGCCACAACCCTCTCCCCACAAGGCTTCACGGATGCCCTTGTAACGGAGGAAAAACCCCGAGGCGGGTACTATTCCCCAAGCAGGTTGATGTGGTCGGGGTACTTTTTGGTCACAAGCTCCATGCGCGTGAAACGCCAGATACCCTCGGACTTGTAGGCGGTCACATACAGGGTCCCCTTGTCTACCGAACCGGACACAGGGATCGTCAAATCAGCATTGCCACTATCGCCCTGGATATTGATCGAACCACCGACAAACCAACCCACCTCAACAGGCTCGCCCAGCGCGCGTACTGCCAGAGGGTTGCTTTGCACCTCAGCGACTGCCTGCTTGAATGGCTCCGAAGAGCGCAGCGCTCCCAAAACAATGGCAAAGATGCCACCAACACAAGCCAGAATAACGATGGAAAGAACCACCGCCCAGAGACAGCCGGCGAGAGTGAAAAGCCCGCCCGCACCAGCCACACGGCGAAAGTTGATCCGCCCCATAGTTACCTCCTGAAAAGCCACTCCGAAAGACTCACAACTCCCAACGCTGCCGACCGAGCAACGCCAGCTGCGCCCCTTCGGGGCTTAGCGGACGCAGCAAGATGCGCCAACGGTAGTTTCGCGCAGTGAGTTCATATTCCGGCAAGACGCCCGGACCACAAGCCGCCGACCCCAAACCAGCCTGCGCCACATCCAGATTGAGGGTGATAGCCTGACGCCGCTGCAATTCGAAGGTGTGAGCAGCAGCAGCCAGGTCATGAGCAGTCAGATGTTGGGCGCTGACATTGAGCAGCAGTGCGGGAGCGCCATCGCCAAAGGGATGGGACGCTGCCAATAAGCCAGCGCCTTGAGCATCGGTAAGCGCCACCCAGCGCACATCGGTCTTGTTGCCATGCTCCTGAGGGTGAATGTAGGGCACATATTCCGCATCCACGGTGCTGTGATAGAGGCCCAACCGCGCGCCAGACTTACGATCAGGGTAGCTCTCATGGGGTCCGCGACCCAACCAGCAGAACTGCTCATAACCTTCGGGCACTTCGAGGCGTACTCCCACCCGAGGCAGAGGCGGCAGGTCCTGCGCCAGGGTCAACTGCTGGTCCAGCAGCATGTCACCGTTGCCCAATAAGAGCAGGTCCGCAAGACCCCAAGCCACGGGCGCCCCGGCGGGCGGCGCCAGCTCCGTCTCGAGGCTAAGGCGAACAACCTGTGGAGACAGCTTTTCCACGCGCAGTGCACGGGCACGTTGCTCCAGGCGGTCCAGTCCCGCGGCGCGCCAAAGGTCCGCCATCTGCTTAAGGTCATTATCCGTAGGCGCGCGCCAGAGGTTGAGCCACAACCCGCTCGCCACGGAACGGTCGCGAACCGTCCAACTGCGCAGCTCACCGGTTTCCCGATCGAAAATCCACATAACTGCGGGGTTGAAGACTGTGACCGAGCTTGTCGTATCCTCAAAGGCCAGTTGAAGCAAGTCACTGACCGGGTGCACTACGAGAGGAGCGCCGCGTGACAGCGGGAACTGCTCCCAGGCAATTTCGTGACCGGCTTGTGCCCAAGCCGTGTTCTTCGTCAGAATGGCCCGCACCGTTAGCCAGACTTCTGCTCCAGGCTCGGGGGCAAAGGGCTTGTAAGGCACCGTGATGTGTGCCTCACCACCGGAGGGAATCTCCAACCGGGGCAGCGTGCCGGATTGCAGCATCTTCCCATCGGCTTCTACCGTCCAAATGAAGGTAAGGTCGCCAGTAGAAACAAAGGCAAAGTGATTCTGAATGCGCAGCGCGCCTGTCGCGAGGTCCACCGCCTCGAAAGTGACCGGCGCATAGACACGCTGCAGCTCCAACAGTGCAGGATGCGGTTCACGGTCAGGGTCCACCACGCCGTTGATACAGAACGTGCCATCGTTGGGCACATCACCAAAATCGCCACCGTAAGCAAACCAGGGTTCGCCCCTATCTGTGACCTGCCGAATGCCCTGATCCACCCAGTCCCAAACGAAGCCTCCTTGAAGGCGCGGATAACGGGCAATCGCATCCCAATATTCCCGCAAAGCGCCGGGGCTATTCCCCATCGCGTGGGCATATTCGCACATCACAATGGGACGGGTCTCGGATTCGTCTTCAGCAAGGGCGACGAGCTCGGCAATAGAGGGATACATCGGCGAGAGCAGGTCTACCTCCGGGGCGTCAGCGGCGGGATGATAGTGCACCGGTCGGGAGGGGTCATGTTCGTGAATCCAATCGGCGGCAGCAGCGAGGTTGGGACCATAGCCGGATTCATTCCCCAAAGACCAGATGAGAATGCCAGGATGATTCTTATCACGCGCGACCATACGCGTGACCCGTTCCATGAACGCCGTCTCCCATACGGGGTCCCGCGCCAACCGATCCCAGATGCCATGGGATTCAATGTTGGCTTCATCAATCAAGTAAAACCCCAGCTCATCACAGAGCTCATACCAACGGGGATGATTAGGGTAGTGTGACGTGCGCACAGCATTGATGTTGTGCTGTTTCATCAGGTAGAGATCTTGTAGCATGGAGTCTTCCGTGATAACATGCCCGGTATCGGGGTCGTGTTCGTGCCGGTTGACGCCGCGGAAGACCAGGGGTTGGCCATTGAGGCGAATTTGGCCCGCAATGATTTCGACCTTGCGAAAACCGATGCGGCTGCGCTCAACTTGGGTAATTTGCCCGGCAACATCTCGGAGAGTAATCAGCAGAGTATAGAGCGCTGGCGTTTCCGCCGACCATTTGGCGGGGTTGACAACCGACACCTCAAGGGTGAGAGGATCTGCCGCAGCTGCCGCAGCAGTAAAAGCCTGATTGGCGCTGGCAACGACCCGTTCTGCGGCATCGTACAAAGTGAGGCTAACATTTCCCTCCGCCGTCTCCATTCCATGGTTGCGGATAAGGGTTTCGACACGCAAGACAGCATCGCGAAAGTCGGCATCGAGGAACGTCTGCACAGCGTAATCCCACAGATGTACGCGGGGCGCAGCCCAAAGGGTCACGTCACGGAAGATACCGCTCAGGCGCCAGAAATCCTGGTCCTCCAGGTAACTACCATCCGACCAGCGATAAACGGTCACCACAAGGGTATTTTCGCCCGGACGCAACAGAGGCTTGAGGTCGAATTCGGCGGGCAGACGACTATCCTGGCTGTAGCCCAGCAGTTCGCCATTGAGCCAGACGTGGAAAGCCGAATCCACCCCCTCAAAACGCAAGAAAACGCACTGCTCCTCCCACTCTGCCGGCACGCCGAAACGGGTACGATAGCAACCGGTAGGATTATCCTCCTGCGGAACGGTGAGGGGACGCGCATAGGCTTCTGGCGGCGCCTGGAGTTCCAGTATGGAGCGGCGTCCGTCAAAGCTCGCATACGTTCGCACCATAGCAGCCATGAGTTCGGGGTCAACAGGGAAGGGATATTGCACGTTGGTGTAGATAGGGTGATCGTAGCCCTGAAGCTGCCAGTTACCGGGTACGGCGATATCATCCCAGGAGGCGTCGTTGAAATCGGGAGCGGTAAAGCCCTCAGGCAGCGCCATGGGGTTGGGAAAGAGATGGAAACGCCAACGCCCATTGAGGGAGAGCGTCGCCGGTTGGCAACCATCAAGCGCGGCACGCTCAGCAGCGAAGGGGGCGAGTGGAACGTGAGCAGTCTCCCGGTAACGGCCTACAATTCGGGGGTCTTCCCAATCGTGCAATGCTATGTTCATGCTCGTACCTCTTGAATCAGGGTAGACAGGTATGAATTTCCGGAAACGCAATGCGCAGCAGATTCAGGCATTTACTATGCCCGCGATTTTAGAAAAGTCAACATACCCCTTTACATTCCCCCGCAGGGGATGATAATCATGGCTTCTGCTGCCAGAAGCAAAGGAGAAAAAGATGACGGAAGAATTCAACTTCGAGAATGTCATTAGCCATTACGGGCTGAACCCCCAGCTCCAGCGCCAACCCGCGCACGGCAAAACACGGCGGTGGATCTCCAGCCTCATCGGAACAGGTGCTGCTTGGGAGTATGTGGCTCAAGAAAAGGAAACGCTGCTGCTACAGGTGCCCAAACTGGCACGTGGACGCGCTGAAAGCATTGACTTTCGCGCAGCGTATCTCGATTTCAAATACAAGCCCAATGGCGAATTCGTCCCTGAACAGAGAATCCGGTTGGCAGGAGATGAGTTTCTAGACCTGGGCGTCTTCTTCGTGGATGCCCCGGCAAGGGGATTAGCGCTCTTCGCGGCAGGTGAATACGAGGGGATTCACCTCCAGGCACCCTTTTTGGGACGTGAGGCGGAAGGTCCCATCGTCATCGAATTTATCGAGGCCGTGCGCTATGTCAGCCTCACGCTGCTTCCCACGACACCTTACGTGCTACAGGTTTTCCGGGAAACCGAGGAGAACGTAAACACCTATCGCGATATGCGCACATTTGCGGAATTTCGCGCCGACCGGGCAGATATTCAGCGCATCGCTTTTGGACATGGCTTGCCCTGGGTTGCGATTGAGGAGCTCTATTTCGAGCGTTAAGAGGGGGGGGCGCCAGTAATTCGCGGCGCAGCTTTGCTGCGCCGCGAATTACTAAAAAGCAGAGGTCTCCGCCGCAAATTGGCGCGGCACGAGCTAACAGGCTAATTCAAAACCGGCGCCATCCTGGCTTGCCGGTAAGCCTGCCCGTAGAGATGCCCCATGATCGGGAAGTAAATCGCCATGGTGAAAATAACCCCGATGCCACAGGCGATTGAGCCGATGAGTGAAGCCGCAAACCCCGCCACCATGACACCCAAGAAAGCCAGCAACCAGGAACCGATAGCGACTCTGAACAGCCGGAAAATCTCAGAAAATTCAAAAGCCGCTTTGAGGTTATCTTCCACAGCGACATGGGCATAAACCACCTGCATGATCAAACTCAGGAAGATCGCATAAACAAAGATAAGGACAGTGAAACATAATGAGCCGATAGCCATAAAGGCTGCCAACGCATCTTCATCCATAGACATCACCGTCCCCAAAAAAGGAATAATCACCATGGGAAGGGCAAAAATCCATACGGGGATGCTGTAAACGAGGCCAGCGACGAAGACCTGGAATCCGCGTCGCAGGTAGAGGCCAAAATCCATATCAGGTAACACGGTGTATTGATCCAACGCCACCTGGCGTATAACCTCCATGCACCACCCTAAAAGATAGATTTGCCCCACCACCGGAATCAAGCCAATCAAACCATTGATGAGTACTTTTCTGAGCCAGTCTTCATCCTCAAACACAAACCTGAGAGCCAATCCGAGATCCATAATGCGTTCCTCCTGATCAAAGCTGTGTGTATCGCAAGTATCCAAAAAAGAGTGTGTTCAGCATGGACGTTATGTCACCGGGTCCGAGGTTTATTGTAGCATCAAGCATCAAAGATGACAACAAGCGTATGGCATTCGGCGTTGGGGTATAGGACAAATTATTGGGGAGTTCAAGCGGTTGTACTCAACCGCGGTCGGCTGGGTGAGACCATACGTCTAGACACTTGAGCACGCTGAAGAGGCGCAGAGGGTGG
>JAFGFB010000082.1 GCA_016931315.1 Anaerolineae bacterium | reverse complement strand
GTTCGAGTTCGGGCGAAAGGACATGAAATCACCTCAGCAGGGTTACATCAAAGCAGGATGCGGCGCAGAGCATCGCCGACGGATGCGATATCCTCCCAGGTCACCGAACGCGGCAGGAGGGGGCGAAGGTCGTTCTCCCAATCGGCGGCGGCTTTCTGCAGGGCTTCATCCAACAACGTGGCGGAAAGCGTCAGGTCGTAGAGCGACATTTTCGCCCGCACCAGAGCACCATTCAGACTGATGCCCTGATTGTGAAGTAACCACAGGTCGTAGAGGTCGCGCGGTTTGGCGCGTACCAGAAAGGCGCGCACCTTTTCTGCCAGCAGATGTTCCGGAGTGAGCGCCTGTACGACAAAGGGACGCAGGTCGTCGTAGTCCGGCGTCACGAGCGTGGCTCGGCTCTCAACCCGCTCGGCGCGCAGGTTGACGTCCACACGTACCTTGCCCTTAGTGCGGTCGCGACCATCATGGAGCGGTCCCTGATAACTGACATCGAAACTGTAGCCGACTTCTGAGCACCAGGCGTTGCGCATTTCGGCAGTAATGCCGAAGTCACGGAGGTCGCCAACGACTTCCCCCCACAGGTCTTGCAAGAACGGCAGGTCGGGCGGACCGTTGAAGTCAAGGTCTTCTGAATAGCGGTTGCCGCGATAGACGATGCGCAGCGCCGTACCGCCCTTGAAGACAAGGGTTGGCGAGCGTCCATAGAGCAGGAAGAGCAGAAGATGTTGCAGATAATCCCGTTCCTGTGCCTGTAGACCGATGCCGGCGCGTTGGGCCAGACGTTGGATTTGGACGCGGGTCAACATTTCATCCGACTCCTTCCGGGAATAGCGCCTCGCGCGGAACATTGACGTACATTTTCCAGCGAGAGACGTACTCCCCCTGACGCGGTCGGCGTGGATCAAGACGCAGCGGACCGGCTGGCGCGGTCAAACCCTTCACTGGCTGACCGAGCGCCTCGAGTAGGAAGCCCAACCGCGCCGAGAGACTCGTGTTCTCCAGGCGTCGCGCGTAGTCCACCAAATCAGCGACGGCTACCTGACCATTCTGCAAGGCGTTGCGCAGGGCCTTGGCGACTTCCAGTACCCCACCGGCGTACTGCGGGAGAGTCAGGCTATCGAGCAGGGCTTTGGCTTCGTCGGCAACCGTAACGGGCAGGTCGCCGAGCCTCTCACGGCGGTAGCCAAAGAAGGCGTGTGGCTGCAGGCACACGAAGCGAAAGGAGAACCCGCCAAAGACGAGTGAGCGCTTGGCGCGGGTCACAGCCACAAAGACTTCACGCGGCGCCTGTTCGGTGAAGCCGTAAAAGTGTAGCGCCGACCAGAAGGAGGCGTACGACGGGGTCACAAACTGCCCGCCAAGGAAGAGCGGGTTGGCAAGGGCTTGCTCTGGATTCAGGCCAAGCAGGACATACTTGCCGCGCTCCAGCCGAGCGACAAGGCCGTCGCGCTCCATACGCGCTAACAGGTGTGAGGCGCGGCTGCTATCCAGGCTGAGCAGGGAGGCCAGAGTGCGGCTTTCGAAGGCGAACAGGTCGCGCTCCAGCAGCCAGCGAGCAGTTGAAATCGGTGTGATATATTGCTCCATATGCGCAATTTTGTCAAGCGTTATCAACTAACATGGTAATCCATCAGCAATAAATGTCAAGCGTGCTCACTGAATGAGGGGAGGATCATTGGGCGATCTTCTGTTCCGTTATGGATTGGCGCAGCAACCAGAGTAAGATGGGACCCCTAAGGATGCCGATTATAATCCCAACCAACGAGCCATCCAGGAAGCCAAGCAGAGCGCCGTAAGCAATTCTTAGCCAATCGATAACACCAGCACGCCTCGGTAATGCGACGGCAGCATTGCTGGCGATGGTCAGGATCCACAGCGATCACATAAGCGGTGTCGCCGATCGTCACTTTATCGTGTGCATTGGGACGGAAAGGCATAGTCACTCCTACTCTGCGGGTTCGGCGCTATGATGGTGCAAGAACCTCCAGCTCAAGCGGTCGATAGGGCTAAGCAAACGCCAAAAGCACGACCGGGATTCCCTCCTGCACCAACGCGCCAATTCCTTTTAGTCTTCATCAATCTGTTTCCAGACAAAGCCAGATCCACCTTGCGACGAGGTGTGGGTGGTTTCAGGAGCGACCGGCTGCAACGGTGGTGACGGCGCCGCGATAGCTGACCTGGTCGCCGCTGATGGCGGTGAGGCGCTAACCGCATTCTCGGGATGGAAAACCAGCCATGACCCATCCCACGCACCAGCCTGCGCCAGAGTCTCGGATGGGAGCAGAAGTCGCCCTGGCGGATGGGCCTCGATATGGTAGCTCACTGGACGACCCGTAGCGTCAGTGTTCCATCCCAGTGCCGTTGCCACCATTTCTGCCAAGTGTGCGCTGGGAATATCCACGGGCAATTCGAGATCGCGGACGCGCGCTTCTTCCACCCGCTTGACGGTCACAATCGCTTTTGTCATAGTGTCACCTGCTCGGCTTGTGGCCCCTACTCACTAAGGGCATGTCGTATGGGCACAGATTCTGGTAACGTCAACGCGGTGCTGAGTGCTAGGGTTGGAATAACAGTGGCAGCCACCAATAGTCTATACCATCATCAGTACTTATTCGTGCAGCCCAATCCAATGGCCGAACTCCTTGCGTCGCCGCATCCTGATATGCTTGCGCTGGTCCGGGAAAGGCTGCATCCGTGCATACCGCATTGTTCCGCCTCATAAGCCTCTCAAACAACACAGCCCAGAGCTATTGCAATGAAAAACGCGAGATTTGGCGTCATCATGTCCTATCACTGAACCTGTTCGAAAACAACCTTGATCTTGATATCTTGGTGAATCGGCGAGGACTCAAAATCGATGGGGTCTCCCTGGATCGCATTGTCCACTTGAGTCTGCCACTCTGGCAGAGTCTCATCACCGAATTGTATCTCTTTCAACCGAAAACCGACCGGTGGTGTGATCGTGAATTTCACGATTTCTCCGTGCTTTACAACCTTGGGGAAAACCGGTTCCACATACTGACTCCCATCGTTAGTCCATCCCTCGGACTCTAGGGCAACCGTATAGGTTTTCTCCTTAAACTGCGCACGAATGGTGTGATTTTGAACAACCCGCGTGAAGGCGTGTGTGCTTGTTATGACCTCTTTGACTTCATTATCTACCAGCACAGCGGCAATCTGATACCCCTCACCTGGTTTGATTTCGAAAGTCCTCATGGAGCCATAAGTGACAGTCACTTTTCCCGTTGGAGATATGCTGCCACCGGAATCGGCTGAGGCCGAGATCGTATACGCCTTCAACTTGAAAGCGACGCTGGCGGAATATGCCTTAGTAACGCCGCGAATCTCATGTGAGCACTCTGCTGGTTGGCTTTCGCTCGATTCTTTGCAACTCGGCTTGATGTCTTCTTCATTGACCTTCAACCATTGAACATCGTATCCTTCATCGGGCGTAATCAAAAGCCTCAGTGGTTGGTTGTGTTGCACCGTGAACGGCGTCTCGCGTTTCTCCCCATCCACTTCTCCCACAATAGTGCCGCCTTCATTATCGGTTGTCAGTGTTATGGAATAGGTCTTCGGATCAAATCTGACCATCAGTACCTGAGATGCAGAGATCGTAGTTATCGTGTAGGAATCACGTTTTCCCATCGGTTGATCGTCAACCCATACTTCTCCAACCTCGTAACCTTCTTCTGGCCTAAACTTGAAAGGCACGGACTCACCTTCCTTGATCGCCTGTGGATCACCCGGCTGAATATGACCGCCTCCCCCCTCCACCGTGGGTGTCACGACATAGGTGGCTACGACCTCAGTAGCCGTCGCAGTTGGCACCGGTGTCTCCTGGGCCTTTCGCGCAAGCCACATACCACCGGCGCCCGCAAGTACCAGACAGAGCACAGCCACTACGCTGATAACGGCGATGCTTACCCGGCTGAGTCGACTAAAGCGCCCGGTAGGCTTTGCCTGGGATACTACTGGTGGCTGAGGAGCAGAGACCGGCGCTGACGGGCGACGAATAGGTTGGGACGAAAGCGGATATGGCGAAGCAGCAACGCTTTCCCGAGGCGAGGTCCGCGGTGCAGGATATAGCGTGGGAGTTGCCGGCAATTGCGTAGCCACGACCTCCTTCTCAGGAGACGTGTCAATCGTGAGAGGTTCTGGTTTCGACCACACCCGTTGAATGGCTTCTGCCATGGTGAGAAGGTGCCGAGGTTCTCCCTCGGCTTCCGGGAAAGGGCTGAAGCGCACCTCCAGAAAACTGACATCATCACTCGTCGGTGCATCACCGGTTTTGGCAATGACCGCGTCCAACGATCGCGTCGTCAATGCGTTATTCAACCCGCGGTCCATGATAGCAAGGCCATCCGAATAGGCCACAACCCGCTGGATGTTTTTGAGGTCGGTGATCAAGACATGCACCGCGCCTATCGGACCGCGTCGCGTAGACCAGCGCTCTTGGGTGAGGAACGTTCCACCAAGTCTGGACGTAATCTCACCCTGTTGATCCCAAAGTCGGATTCGGGAATCTCCCAGCCACACCAATAGCAGTTTATCCGCCGCCGGATCCAACAGGCCCGCAGCGAGGGTGCTCTCGCTGCCCAACTGGCGTTTTTGTTCCAATACCTCGCCCAGCATCGGCGGAAGGTTGGCTGGCAGCGAATAGCTCGCGACCTGCTGTGCCACCTCCGGGACAAGCGCACTGAGGCGTTGCTGACAGGCTGCTTGAACCGCTTGTGTCTGTAGGGTTGAGACATCCAGCTGCCATAGCCATTGCAGCATAGCCTCACCCAACACGCGGGCAGCCAGTTCCCCAACAAAAGACTGGCTAACCCCGTCGCACAACACAAACGCCAACCGTTTGCCATCCTGGCGTACGCTGAGGTAATCCTGCCCTGAGTCATTGCTGGCGCGGCTATCCGCCGAGCGGGCGTAAGCAACTTGCAGGTGGAATACTCCACCAGCAATTAGCATCGCAGCCGTTTCGTGTGTCTGGGGTAAGCGCAATTCCTCTAGAGTCGACATTGGCACAGCTCCTCTCCTGGTTAGCGACCCACCGGCGTGGACATTGACATCACGAATCCCATCTCCACCAGTTCGGCGCTGACTCCGGGCAGCATCATCACGGCCCCTTCAGCCATTTGATAGCCGCCTTCCACCATCATCACGCGGTAGCCTTGCGGCAGTGGCGAGGACATAGACCGCAACTTCTCGGCATATCTACCGCGCAATTTGGTGCGGGGCAGAACTCCTGACCATTGGCGCGCATCAGTCACAGTCTCCGCCAAGACCGAATCTGAGATGAAGATATTCTCGACCAGCACATTGCCGTCGGGCACAGTCATGCCCATAATCCGGCGGACAATCGGCTCGGGATCAGCGCCGGTGTATTCGCCATCAGTCATGTGGCAAACCAACGGCGCGGGGCAATCGCGCAAACCAGGGAGTTCGCGTTGCAACAACTTCTCGACTGAGATGAAAGCACGAGCGGAATCGGTGCTGCGCATAGTGCTCAACTCTGGTACACCCATGGCGGCTACCTGGTCCACGGTTTTTACGCCGTCCAGCAAATCATAGACGTGATCGCTGTAGGCGAACATGGCGATGCGATAGCGTGGAGACACTCGCGTGCCCTTGGTGCTGCGGAACACCATCTGCCGCAACGCCGATCCTAATGCGTCCATCACCACATCAATGCGGCGTTTGCCGCCCAATGCCTGGTTCATCGACCCGCTGACATCCAGCACATAGATGATCAGGGCAGGCGCTTTGCTGGTAGCAAGCATCGTGTAAGGCATCTTTGACCCCCTAGGTAAGGAATTTCACAAACGTTGACTGAGTCCCTCAAAGCCACGGACACTCTTTTCGCGGGCCGACTTGATCATCTATTGCGGATACGTCACCCGCAGTGTGTAGGGTGTGGTGCTGTCATAACCCCCACCCGTGTAGATGTAGACGTAGTACCACCCTGGTTGTCCGTTATAGGTAATGGTGTAAGGAGATTCAGTATCGAAAGCCACGCGGTTGTCGATTCCCTGATAAAACAGCTGCACTTGCACCGCCGCCCCAGTGTGGTCAGTCAGATTGATCGTGAGGGTTCCCGAGTTGCGAACATACACGCTGAAATAGTCTTTTTCGTCGTTAGGATAGCCCCAGTAATCCTGTCCCGGAATCAGTGGGCCATTGGCTTGCAAGTAGGTGTTGTTGGGTTCAAACTCCCATGGTCCTTCGAAGTAGCGGACATAATCGACCGGCACTAATGGCAAGAAGGTGTGGTGAGGCAGATAACTAAGAATGAAAAGACCACCGTTGACACTTGCCACATAGGCTAAACCACCGCTCACTGCAACACGCCACGCACTGTCCGGCGTATCGTAGAAGCCCACCTCCACCGGATCTGCCGGGTTGCTCACGTCCACCACGCGCAAGCCCATGGATCCATCTGCCACATAGGCGTAATCGCCGCTCACTGCAACACCCCACGCACTTCCCGGCGTATCGTAGAAGCCCACCTCCACCGGAGCTGCCGGGTTGCTCACGTCCACCACGCCCAAGCCCCCGCCCCCGTCTCCAATTGCCACATAGGCGTAATCACCGCTCACTGCAACACCATACGCATATCTCAGCGTATCGCAGAAGCCCACCTCCACAGGGGCCGCCGGGTTGCTAACGTTGACCACACGCAGGCCAGAAATCTGATCTGCCACATAAGCATAACCGCCGCTTACCGCCACATCCTCCGCACTTCCTGGTGTGTCGTAGAAGCCCGCTCCCACCGGCGCTGCTGGATTGG
>JAFGFB010000081.1 GCA_016931315.1 Anaerolineae bacterium | reverse complement strand
CTCGCACGCGGCTCCAATCTCCGTCAACCCCACTTTTTCCACTCTACGCCCTCAAACTGGCCTCACCTGCTACGAATGCCCCTTTGGTAAGTGTTCAGATTTCCGTCGTAAGGCGAAAATTTTGGGTTGAAGCCCATTAGAAAAACAGTCTTTAAAATCGCGGCTTTCGCCGCTCTTGTTGTGGCAAGCGGGGGAGCGCTGAACAGTTATCTGTTTTGTGTCTTGTGAACGAGTGTTTTTTTTGGATGCGCTTCGCGCGCCCAACAAACACTAAAAGAGATCCTCTTTGCCTGTTGGCACAACCTCTTCTGGTTTCTTTTAAATTCTTCCCCTTCCCGCCGGTGCGTCTCAGCTTTGGGGAAAAAGCGAGCCCATTATCATGTAAACGCCTTTCCTTTGATTGATTTTGGGCGGTGGGGCTTTGCCCCACCGCCCAAAATCAATTTTCTTCTGCTTCCTGTAGGCACGCCTGAGATTTTTACCCCCATTTTGAAACGCACCTCTACCCCCTGATTTGTTCTCCTTTTAGAGCTGGGTATAATACTACTGATTGGCATTCAAAACTCAACTCGGCGACTGATGCGCAGAATGAGGCGGTAGAATTATGGCAGATATGGAGAATGAACAGGGTCATGCGGCGCAGTTGTCACTTTTTGGGACGACGGAGACCCCTGCACCCACACCTGAGCCCGCCCCTAAACCCGATCTTGATGCTGGATCCGCTCTTAACAAAGCACTTGGCGCTTTTGAGCATTACATGGAACAGCGTGGTTTTACCTTCAACACGCGCCAGGCCTTTCGTTTAGACTTGCAGCTACTATCCGAGTACCTGGGACCAGGCGTTGCCCTTGGGCACATCGCTACAGCTAACCTGAGCGCCTTTCTTAGCTGGATGCAAGATTCCCGCGGTATTCCTTGCAAGCCCAAGACACTTGAGCGTCGAATTACCACCTTGAAAGTCTTTTTTAGTTGGTTGACCGAGATTGGCACGTTGACACGTGACCCGGCTGCCCCACTGATTCATACCCAGGCTAAACCGCCCGCGCCGGATTTTCTGACTGAGGCGCAGATTCAGTCAGTGCTTGAGGTTGCTCAGCGTTTACGCGCGGGGGGGGCGGAACAGCAGCCCGATCCTCGCCCCTATACATTGATTACACTGCTACTTCACACCGGCATAAAGAAGGGCGAGTGTGTCAAGATTGTTCCCAACCACATTGACCTGACCAATCCTGCACGCCCGGCATTATGGATTCGTTACAGCCAACCCAGGCGCCAGCATAAAGAACGGCGTATTGCGTTGCCTGATTGGTGGCCCCCTGTGCTGCACGAATACCTCCAGGTCTATCATCCACGGCAGTATCTCTTCCCCTGGACGCCGCGCAATTTGGAGTATATCCTTACGCGGGTAGGCGCCGAGGCAGGCTTGGAGCGTCTCTCTTTTGAGATGTTGCGTTGGACTTGTGCTGTGCGGGATTTTGTGAGCGGCATGGACCGGGACGCTTTACGCCAAAAGCTCGGCCTCTCGGAAATCAGCTGGTACGAAGTGGAATCTACGCTGGCGTCGTTAGCCCTGCTTCTTCCTCCCGAGCCCTGACAGTGGGATTCTCCTGAATGTGTAGCCATTTCCCCATGCCAGAACTCGCCCTAACGGGAGGATCCCTCGTGGCAGACAGAATCACTGCTCATCAAGCAGAATCCACGTTCTTCATAATGGATAGGCGCTGCCTTTTATCATTATGGCGAGTCAGTTGCAATCCCTTCGAGCGCGCTCTAATGGGTACAGCGCGATATGTATAATGCGCAAAACAAAGTGGATTAAGCCCCTGCGCATTTTTCTTATTGCCCTCTTCATCCTTGTCACTACACTGTTGGTTATTTTCCGCGACCGTATCAGTGTCGCCCAATTCCGTGAACTGGGTTATCTGGGCGCTTTTCTGATGGCCTTTGCAGGTAGCACGACAGTTGTTTTGCCTATTCCTCATTTAGCCTTTACTTTTACCATGGGATCAGTGCTTACGCCCTGGTTTGTGGGATTATGTGCAGGATTCGGTGATTCCTTGGGAGAGCTTTGGGGTTACCTCGCCGGATACGCGGTTGAGGATATTGCGACCCATTGGCGCTTCTACCCTACAATTGAAGGCTGGATGCGTCGCAATGGCGCTCTTACCGTTTTTTTGATGGGGGTTGTACCCATGCCGCTTTTTGATTTGGCTGGCATCGCTGGTGGAGCTACGGGCTTTCCTGTGTGGAAGTTTTATCTATCCACCTGGGCCGGTAAGACTATCAAAGCGATTGTCTTTGCGTGGGGCGGCTATTATGGTATCTCCTGGTTGGCACAGATTTTGGGGTTATGAATATGAACATACGGCTACTTAAAAACGCGCGTTTTTATACTGGCGACCGGCAACAACCATGGACGGATGCCGTAGCGCTGGTAGATTCACGGATTGTCGCTATTGGACCATCTGCACATGCGTGGGCTGCGAATTCTCATGCTCGTATTGAGGATATGCAGGCTGCCATGGTTCTTCCAGGCTTGGTGGATGCGCACGTTCATCTGATGTGGTATGCTCTCAGCCTGGCCGATTTACAACTTCGTGATTTATCACGGGAAGAGCTGCTTGCGACTGTGGGGCAAGCAGCGGTTGCTGCGCCACTGGGGGCCTGGATTCGCGGACGTGGTTGGGATCAGAATCTCTGGGCTGATACGAGTTTCCCTACGGCGGCGGAATTGGATAGGGTCGCTCCGCATCATCCGGTCTTGCTGATTGCTAAGAACGCTCACGCCGCGGTTGCCAACACCGCGGCTTTGCGGCTGGCGGGGCTGGGTGCTTCTACGCCTGATCCGCCGCAGGGGCGCTTTGGCAGGATAGCTGAGGGCGCCCTGGATGGTATGCTCTTCGAACATGCGGTTGGAGCTGTGGAATCCGTCATCCCTGCTCCCACGGTGGCACAAGCCGCTGCTGCCATCCGCATCGCACAACCTCACCTGTTACAAAAAGGCCTTACGGGCGTTCATGACGTGGACGGTGGGCCTGCTTTTGCAGCGTTGCAGCTCTTACACCAGGATGGTGCGCTCCATGTGCGAGTAGGTAAATATGTGCGCCTGGAGGCGCTCGATGGTCTTTTGGAAGTGGGGCTGCGTAGCGGCTATGGTGATGCGTGGCTGCGTTTTTGCGGGCTTAAGCTCTTTGTTGATGGCGCATTAGGGTCGCGCACGGGGGCCATGTTGGCTCCTTATGCAGAAGAACCGGAGAACACCGGGTTATTGACGCTTGAACCTGATGCGTTGCGTGCGATTGCTCGGCGGGCGGTAGAAGGCGGTTTGGCTTTGGCGATTCACGCGATTGGTGACCGGGCTAACCGTCTGGTGCTGGATGTATTGGATGAGGTGCGACCGCTTAATCCGGCGTTGCGTCACCGTATTGAACATGTGCAGTTGCTAAGCCCGGAGGATTTGCCCCGACTGGCGCGTCTAGGGGTCGTGGCTTCGATGCAACCGATTCACGCGCCCCATGATTGGGCGATGGCGGAGCGCTACTGGGGGGCGCGCTGCACTTTGAGCTATGCCTGGCAATCGTTGCTGAAGACTGGCGCCACGCTTGCCTTCGGTTCTGATGCGCCTATTGAATCCTTCGACCCGCTGTTGGGGCTATATGCAGCGGTTACGCGCCGTCATGAGCGTGATGGGTCCCCTGGTCCTGAGGGATGGCAGCCCCAGGAGCGACTTGCTCTGGCGGACGCCATTGAGGCGTATACCTGGGGTGCGGCTTATGCGATTGGGCAGGAACAGTACCAGGGGCGCCTGCTCCCGGGTTATTTTGCGGACCTGTTGGTGTTGAATCGTGACATCTTTGTGGAGCCGCCCGAAGCGTTATTGGAGACGCGCGTGCAGCGAGTAATGGTCGGTGGTGAGTGGCGCTTTGAGGCATAATGCGGGTGAGTTGTTGGCTTTCCTGGTTCAATGAGTGATAGCGATGAAAAGGGGTGAGTGACCTACACTCACCCCCGCGGTTTTCCTGATAGCAATTCGCAGGCTACAACAAGTCTTTGCGCTTTTCCTCGGCGAAACGGCGCAGAGCTTTGAGTCGTTGTGCTGGCATCTCCTGATCGGCAAGCACCTTGTCGCGCATCAAATTGCCCCAGCGATCTGCCAGCTGGCGCAGTTCTTCCCAGAGCACGGTCAGCTCGTCGAAATATAGTTTTGAGGTTTCGTCAAGTTGGGTGAAATGTTCGGTGAAGCGCTGATCCATTAAATCCTCACGGCGCCAACGGTCTTCTTCGGTCACCAGGCGTTTTTGCCAGTCGCGCGCAAAGGCGGCTTGCCATTCTTCCCATTCGCGCTTGAGACGTTCCTCGTTGAGCCGTTGCATCTCGGCAATTTCATTTTGGCGTTTCTCCAGGCGCACCCGGAAGGATTCGAGGGCATCTAGCGCCTGTTTGTTTTGATTGAAGAGCAAGGCGTATTTCTGGGTTTGTTCGACCAGACGGGTAACCTCGGTCTGCACCTGTGCGGCTTGATCGAGGTACTGCCGGACGCGCTGCTCGCGCTGGAAATCCGCCACCCGCAATTCTTCGATTTTGGGATCGTAGGATTTAGCGACTTGGATGGCCTCTTCCACGCGCGCGGGTAACTTGCGGATGCTGTCTTCAAGGCGTAGCAATTTGGCATTGAACTCATCCACGGCTTTACGTAACGGCGGCAAATCGCCTTCCACTGCTGCCATACGGCGTGTATCCGCGCGGCGTTGCTCCTCAAGATACACCACGGCTTGTAACCGGTCATCGGTGCGTTTGGTAAGGTCTGCCACACTGCCGCTAATCTGCTGCAGCTGGGTCTGCAAGCGTTGCTCGCCTATTGCGCGCGCCTCGAGCATCTCCGGGTACCGCAGTGTAGGGCGGTAGCGCTCATCTATGGTGGTTACTTCCTGCGATAGGGCCTCAATCTCGGCGCGACGCAGGCGTTCGGATTCCATTTTTTCTCTGCGTTGTGCGGCTTTAAATTCCTCAATCGCCGCTGTGAGGTCTCGATGTGTTTTCTCGATCATGGCGGGATAGTCATCTGTTCGGTGAACATCTGCCCCTAATTGGCCCAATTCCCGTTGCAGTGTTTCCAGGTCGCGCGCCTGCGCCTCGATGAGCAGCGCTTGTTGTTCGCTTCGCTCCTGCAAGGTGGCGATGAGCGTTTTATCCCTCTTGCGCTCCTCGTCCAACCAATGTACCATTTGTTCCAGTTGCGATAACTCCATGGGTATTACTCCTTAACCATCGCTTGCGCAACCACCTTTGAAGGTGGCCTTAAGGCCTTGCCAAAACATCAACACTGTTCTCCAATACTGCGCTGATATCTGTGAGCAGCTTATTGAGAGACCAGCTCATTGATTATAGCCGATGAGTGTGGGGAGAAAAGTCCGCCCCCCCCCCGTGTCAAATCTCTCGTTTCCTCCCCAACAGTGGCGCCATGACCTCGCGTTCTTCCACATTAAAGATTTTTAGACGCCAACTGATCACGCCATAAATGAGAAGCGCGCTGGTCAGTGCCGCCAGGCGGCTCACCGGGAAAAGCAGTGCGGCAACTGGTGCAGTGCAGGCTGCGGCGAGCAGCGGCTTTCCTAGCATTCCCCACCAGTCCAGCCGCCCGATCTGCTGGTGCAGGCGTATCGTGAAGGGAATAAACAACATTAACTCTGCTGCTGTGTGTAACAGTGCTGAAGCCTGATAGCCAAAACGCTGCATCAACAGTAAGTTAGCAATTAAATTGAAGCCCAGAGCCAGCATGTAGGCGCGCATGAGATAGCGTTGTTGGTTCAGGGCAATTAACACGTATTGGCTCAGACTGTTGATCCAGCCAATGACCATGGACCATGCCATCAACTGTAAGGCAATCATCCCTCCTGGCAGATATTCCGGCCCACCGAGAAGCAGTACCAGCTCTCGCGCTCCCAGCGTCGCGATGATGGCTGCCGGCAACACCAACAGCATGAGAATCTTCACGCCCAACCGGAAGAAACGCACAAAACCGGCGCGATCCTCCACTGCTTTCCGCGAGATGATGGGGAAGAGGGCCATCGTAAACATGGCGGGAATCACATTGAGTGCATCGAGATATTTGTACCCTGTGCTGTAGAGGCCCAGGATTTCATTCCCCAGAATGGCTTCCATAAGCGGCACATCAATTTTGAAGAATAACGTTGCCAGAAGGTGGTTGACCATAAGGGGCCAGGACTCACTAAGCATCTTCCGGCGCAGGCTGCGCTCTGGTTTTGCCCGTAGTGCCATGCCAAAGGATGCAGGTGTTTTTAGCGCGGGAATCTCCCGCCATGCCAACGCCCCGAGAATTACCAGCGTGATGATATTGACAGCGATGGCTGAAGCCGCCAATCCCACAATACCCAGGCCGGCAAGTAGGACGCCGGTGCCCAGGCCCACCTTGAGTAACGTGGAGATTGTCGTTACGGCAGCCGGGAATTCGGCTTTCTCGTGCGCATAGAAAAGCGCTGAGAAGCCCGTAGCGATAGAATTGGGGACCAACCCTACATAGAGCAACACCAGCGCCAGGAGCGCCGGTTGCGCTGCGGGTGCGGTGAGGGCTGCCACAAGCGTTTGTCGTGCGGCGATGAAGCCCACCAGCAGTGGCACGCCGAGCACGGCCAACCCCAGTCTCAGCAGCGAAGTATTGACCAGATAGCGCCGCGCTTGCTCTTGATAGCGGGAGACTTCACGGGTGAGATAGGTGTTGAGTCCAAAGTTGGTGATAATATCAAACCACATGAAAACGCTGCCAGCATAATAGTACTGTCCGGCGTTATCGGGTCCCAGTATGCGCAGCATCAGCGCGGCAAAGGCAAAGTCCACCATTCGATTGAAGAGATTCAGAGCGATGGGGGCGATACTGTTTTTCGCCAGCCGTTGGGTTGTGGAAGCCCGAGTCTCTTCCCGGTATAGCCGCCTCCAGCCCCATGTCACGGCCAGGAAAAGAGCCACCATTCCGGAGAGGAAGGAAATGAAGACCCCAAACTTCACGCTATTGGGAGTGTAGCGGAAACGCACCGTCCATGCGCCCGGGTTGAGCCGCACCCCCCGGAAATTGCCCGCTACCCGTGCAATGGGAACCTCTGTTTCGCTATCCTCCCCCGCGCCCTGAGGTCGCACAAAAGCTTTCCAGCCGGGGAAGAAGGCGTCACCGACGACGAGCCATGCATCCTCCGTGACCGAGGCATCCACCACGACCTGATTGAGTCCGTAGGAAGTGATGGCCTGTGCTTGTGGTTCTCCGGCTTCGAAGGGGCTTGGCCGGTTACCGGGTGTTGGAGCGCTGCCGCTCCATGCCTCGTGCGCCGCCTCGATGATGACATAGAAGCGTGGGTCGTAGGTCTGAATCGCTGTGCCTACTGCCTCCGCATCGGGGACGACGATGGTTGCGCTCTGCGGCAGTGTAAACGCGCGCGGCATGACTGTGAGATTCTCGTAGACTCGCAGAGCCGGCTCTTCATAGACCAACCGGTATTTGGGTAACGGGATTTCGACATCGGTGACGATGTACTTGACGTTGAGCAGGTCCGTGAGCGGGCTATCGAGGCTGGAGAATTGGGTGAATGGGGCAATACGGTTGTAGAGCAACTGTCCCTGTGGCTCTATCCAATTCATGTAACGGACGTATTGTGCAGAAAAAGTGCTATCGTAACCCCGCACATCCTGGAAGTCAAAGTACATTCCCGTGTTGGCATCGAACGTGCGTTTCCCATGGGGATCGAAACTTGAAAGACGCCAGACGCCCTGATCCTGGCGCAGGAATTCGACAACTGGTGGGGTGACGCTCAATGGTGCAGGATCAACTTTGGGGTTGAAGCCCCAGCCGAAGCTGAGTAGATCCACTATCAGAGCCATGAGAGCTAGTAATTCCCAGATGGGGCGCCGTTTGAGCTTTTGCGGCAGGAAAATCGGACAGCGTGAGATGCGTAATACTGTGCCAGTAATGATGAGCAGCAGCGCGGCCTGCTGAATCCAGCGGAATTCGTAAGCGTAGAACGTGCGGGCATTGGGAAAGGTGTCGGGCGCTTTTGCCAGCGCCCAGAAGAGCCGCTCCACTATTGGCTCAATGCTGGGGAAAACCAACCGCGAGACCCACAAGCCGGCCAGCAATATTACCCCACTGCTCAAAATTCCCCATCCTGACCAGCGCACGATGCGGGAGAAAACTGGTTCGCTTGCAAGCGGTTGCCCCGCTTGCGACGCTGGTTGCCGCGAGTTGGCGACTGCCGTAGCTCCCAGGCTTGTCAGCGCCGCTACCGCGACTGTCAACGGAAAGACCCAGCGGAAGGGGCTATGTGATTGGTTGAGCATGGGTAATGCGTAGACAATGGCATAAATCGGTGTACCAAAGATGCAGCCAAGCGCGAACAATGCCAGGAGGCTAAAAAATGGCGTATACGGTTGCCGGAAAAACAGGCGCAGGCGTTCGAGGCAACGGCGACCAATGCCCCGCGCCGAGATTGACCCGCGGAAGGCGTCCAGCACCGCCAGAAGCGCTAGTGCCAACGGCAGCAGGCCCATATACGCGCCGCCTTCCACATAATTCTTGATGCCCCAATCGAAAGCTCCGACAGGGCCGCCGTGGGCATTCACAGTGGCTTGAATCCATTCGCCCGTAAAAATATCCTGAAATGCGCGGTGGGTGGGGTTGCCGAAGAAGTTGGGGATCAGGAACGTAATCAAACGTCGCTTGGGATAAGCCCAACCCAGGACTTCTTGCAGCGCGACCGTGCCTTGGCGGAAACTCGCGCTCACACTTTCGTAGAGTGGCAGGTATTGTAGCGCGCCCAGACCTATGCCCAGCACGCCCATGAGGAGCAGGCTGAGCGCCGGATTGAGAACTTCGGCGCGCCATTCTGATTTGGGCAGTGTGACCAGCAGGTAGAGCAATCTATAGGCCACAAAGGCTACCAGAACTAGCAGTGCAAAGTAGGCTGTCTCGGCATGGCCCGCAAGCAATTGCAGCATCAACGCCGCTGCTCCTAGTAGCGCCCAGGGTAAGGTGCTGCGCCCCAGGCGCCAGAAAGAAGCGCGGCGCAAGCCAAGTTCCGCGAGTGCCAACAGCAGCGGTAGCCATGAGGCCGTGGCAATAATCATCGGGTGAACAGCTGAAACGACCAGAAAGCCGCTGAGTTCGAAGGTCAAGCCTGCCAGCACGCCTCCCAGACGATTGGACCGCATGACGCGGGCGAGTACGTACATCCATACCCCTGCCAGTCCTAATTGCAGGCTGAGAAAGATGCCGTAAGCCCGAGGTAGCGGAAATAGGTGAAAAATAACGCGTAGCGGGTAGAATCCCATGGCTTGGCCGTTTGCCAGGAACGGATGCCCGGAAAAGATAAAAGGATCCCACCAGGGTATTTCCCCTTGTTTGAGTGCGTTCACGATGAGGCGCTGCCAGGGGTAATTCTGTAGCACCAGATCGGCGAGCAGGGAATTGTGGGGTGAATTCAACCCCTGCGTCGTCGAGCGGAATGGCTCAAACAGCATGAGCGCGTCAGCGGGGAGGATTGTGGCATCTCCTATAACCACTGGCGCCAGGAGCAGCAGGGGCGCTAGCAATAGCAACAGAATCGGCAAGCCATGTTGTGAAACCCGGACTCTTTTTTTTGTCATGGATGGTGCTCTATGAGAGGTGATTGGCTGGATGCTGCGTTGCAGGTGGGAATCATCACCCCAGATGTTCTAGCGTTATGTAAGCTCACTCTATTTTCCTCAGTCGGTGACGACAATGCTCTTGTTGAGGCAGCAAGGTCAATGACTGAAATAACAACAGACCCAGGGGACCTCCCTGGATCTGTTGAATTAGCCCCCATATCTAGTTCTTGGGTGCACTAAACAGCGCTTGCCGTAAGAGCTCCAGATCGCAATTCGGTGGAATCTGTGCAGGTTGCATTAAGCGTACATCGAACTCTATTTTGGGCAACGGTGTGCCGTCTTCCAGGCGCCCGGTTTCCCAGTCTTGATAGGGATAGAAGAATGAAATCGCTTCTTGTAAACGTTGGTACAGACGTCCTATTAACAGGTATTGCTGTGCCTCCGGCAAAACTAATACAAAGTCATAGGCGTGTAGGTGTCCCACAAAAGAGTCTTCCAGCAGTAGCTCCGTCATGGTATTGCGCAGAATCAGGGCCACGGCTCTCAGAATATCATCGTGACTGACAAAGCCATAAGCGTCACTGAAGGCGCGCATGCCGCTAATGCGCACGCCGGCCAGAATCAGACCGGGGCGCAGTCTCAATCGCTGTGCTTGTTCTTCAATCAGACTTGCCGTTGGCAATCCGGTGAGCGGGTGCAAGAGTGTGTTGGAGGTACTGCGGCGCAGGATATTGCGCACGCGGTAGCGAATCTCTTGTACATCGAAGGGTTTGGTCAGATAATCTACTGCACCAAGCTCCAGCCCGGTGAGCCGGTCGCGGCGCTCATTGCGCTCGGTCAGGAAGATGATGGGGGTGTTCATTGTCCGCCGCTGGGAACGCAACCGCGAACAGACTTCATAGCCATCAATATCCGGGAGATGAATATCTAAAACTACCAGATCGGGTGTCGTTTGCGCAGCTAGCGAGAGCGCATCCTGACCCCAGGCTGCGTGTGTGACCTGATAACCCAGAGATGTGAAATACGCTGTCAGCATCTCTGCCGTGTTAGGATCGTCCTCTACTACTAGGATATGCTGTGAAGTCTCGTCAGAGTCCATAACACTCACTGAGAGAGCCTCTTAACCGATAGGTTCTTTGTAAATGGCATACGAGCAGGTTGGATCTCCCATCCCGATGCAGGTGATTTCATCCACGCGGAACGTGCGCCCGCTGCTGACCCACCGCAGCGCTTCTTCCAGGATGCCGGAGGCGATAAAACATACCGGGTGGTCTACGTGGCGATTCCAGCACATCGAACACCGGGCAATGTGATACAGGTAATGGTCACCGCCCGGATCTACCACGTAAGAGGTCTGATCGCTCAAGCTATCAAAGACTTTGGCAACCGCGGGTAAGCCGGCCTTGAGTTTGGTCGGTAACGGCATAATCTTGAACGCCAGGTCGCTAGCGCCCACCAGGGCGCCGAAATTCGCCAAGCCCTCAACAAAGAGCACGCGACCTAGTCGCAATTGCAGGCCTCGACCCCCGCGTCGTCCGTACATTTCCTCGAGAGCCTCGTTAAGTGCTGCCATATAGGCAAAGTCGAACTCGCTCTTCTCCATATTATCGGCAGGCGGCGTGGTGATCCAATGCGCTAAACCACCCATATTGAGCACCGCATTCAAGCCATTGCGCCCCATAATCTCTTCCAGGGCTTTGAGCAGAATCAGCGCAAACCGATTGGGATAATACAGACCACTAAGTATTGGAGTGTTAGCCACTGTATTCCTCCTTGGTGGGTGATCAAAGAATGGCGGCGAGCTCTTCAGCTGCCCGACGCATATCGAGGAAGAGTAAGCCTAATTTGGCTTGCTGGCGTGCCAATACGGTCAGCACCGCCTCCTCCCCTACAGCACGGAGGATGACGTAGCCCTTCTCACCTTTGACATAGACTTCATCGAGCATCCCCCGGCCCAGCTCGGTCGCAATGCGCTCACCCAGGGATAGCATTGCGGCTGACATGGCTGATACCCGATCTTCTTCGACGCCTTGTGGCAGCGAGGAGGCGATGGGCAGACCATCAACACTCACTATCGCTGCCGCTTCAATATCAGGACTGCTAATCTGCAAATCCCGCAAGCGCTCAACCATCTGTTCCGTTCGCGACCGCCGACTTGCCATCGTTTATTTCCTCCGATTTGGGGATAGAGAAACTATCAATATGCCTGCGAAATCGAGTTTTGAGTTATAAAAAGGTTACCACAGGAATAGTGTATTGTCAAGAAAGCATTATG
>JAFGFB010000080.1 GCA_016931315.1 Anaerolineae bacterium | reverse complement strand
GTGAAAACCCACATGGACGGTGAGGGTACTGTAGGGCGCGTAGGGTTCCCAGGATTCGAACAAGCCGCCGTTATTCACGAGCAGTTGGGTGATCAAGGTGTGCTGATAGGCATCATCCCAAATTGACGCCTCCAGGGTTCGCACGACCACCAAGCGCACCCCAAAAACCAGGAGCAATGCGAGCACCATCACGATATCGGGCCAACGGGCGGATGAAGACCACCAGCGGAGCAGGCGATCGCGCCCGCATCGTGGACGCCAGCGCCGATAGCGCCACGCCAACAGGGCGCCGCCAAGCAGGACTGGAAGCCAGGCGTAGAGAGGCCCAAGGTGCAAGCCCGCGGCATCCGTCCAGAGCAGCAACAGAGGGTAAAGCGCGAGACTCACGCCGACGGAAAGGGCCAGTCGTTCTACCCAGGAAAGGCTAGATGCAGGCCACAACCACGCCAACAGCGCCCAACCGGGCAGAACGTAGAGCAAAAGGGCGATGCCGAGCGCACCCACGATATCCACGAAGGCACCGCCAACCTCGAGGGCCATCCAGAGGGGATCGTAGGCCAAACGGAAAGCGGCCTGCGCATCCTCAGGCGCATCGTTGCGGTAAAGGGCGCCGTGAAGGTAGGCATCACCGCCTGCCTGGCTGAAGAAGACACCACCCGAACCCTCGAACGTCAGCGAGGCATAGTAATAGCTGCCGTGCGAGTCCCGCAAGGGCTCGAAAGCCAAGCGGTGGAAGGCAGCAGAGCTACCGGCAGATAGATCGATGGAAGCCGTGGTAATGACGGGTTCCGCACCAGGTCCAGTGCTGAGCTCCAGCCGCAGGACGCCCTGCGTGCCGGGCTGAGGGGTGATGAGGAACTCAATACCCGAAAGGCCTCCGTGGTGGGCTACAAAGGTCTGCCCAATCTGATCACCGGGCACAAGAAGGAACCCTTCTGTGGCTCCGCGGCTAATCTGGTCCTGGTCCACGAACGGCGCACAGCCGCTCAGGAACCCTACCAGGCACAAGAGCACTAACGAAAGTCCACGACGCAGGCGCATTTCCTCTCCTTCAGTGCAGGAGTGCTTCTTGCCGAGCTTTGGAGTTCAGAAGCCACCTGCACCGCAGACATCAGACTTCGAATCCGCAGAGCACAGATTCGAAGACCCCATCATCATACCCTGCTTTCGGCATACCGCGAATGCAGCCGCACGATTTCGCGGTGCGGAGCAACCGTGGTAAGGGTGAGGCGACGGAGGGACCGAGCACGGTGTCACACCAGGACGTCCGCGTAGATGGCATTTGGTTCATGGACGTGACCCTCGAGTGATAACCGAGGAAGAAGAGCGCTTGCAGGTTTCTCCGGCCTGTGGCACATTCACCAAACCTCGCAATACCGCGCGCCAGGCAGCAATATCCTCAGTGTTTTGCATCAACTTTGCTCATTGGAATCCACGACGCGCCGACGTCTTCAAGATACGCTGACCCCTCTGGCGGAGGAGGAGGTGACCAGCACCCCATTCAGGATTTCGTCAAGATCGTCTACATGTTCATCCATAGACAATTGCGTGCCTACGCCACTGCGCAGAATTTCTATCTTGTCCGGCGACTCGAGCAATCCCTGCATCGACTTTCGCCAGGCGGCAACATCTCCGGGTGGAAGCAACATGCCGTCCACGCCGTCGTTGACGCGGTCGGCGAGAGCGCCTATTCGCGATGCAAGCACAGGTTTCCGCGCGGCAAAGGCTTCGCTGATCAGGAAAGAGAATGTCTCATACCACAACGCGGGTACAACCACCACATCAGCGTCAACCAACACTGCCCACACCGCCTCTCGTGTCAAGCGTCCCAAAAAGCGCACATTGGCGGTCGCCATGCTGCGAAGCAAAGCCACGTAGTCTGGATCAGCCTGCTCATCGCCGGCAATCCAGAGCTCCGCTTCCGGCGGTAGGCCCCGAAAAGCCTCGAGGACCACATGGAGGCCTTTCTGGTAACTGAGTCCCCCAACGTACAGAAAACGTACCCGGCCATTCGCCTCGCGTTGGCGCGCAGGCAACTTCTCTGGCCATGGCATTCCAAGGGGGAGCAAATGCAGTCTCTCGGAAAGCGCATGATGCGCGGCATACCACTGCAACACGAAAGGTGTCGAAGCCACAAGGGCAGCGGCGGCATGCAAAACTCTCGTCAGCAGACGGTTGCGCCAGGCCAACAATGGCGCCAGGGCCCAGGCCCCAACCTGCCAATACCCTCCTGCACGTGCCAGAGCACAACGGGCACAATTGTGAAAGGACGGTTGTGGTCCCTGACAGAGCTCCTGGCTATAATTTGTCAGCAATTGCGCATTTGCGCATTGCCACCAGAAGTCATGCAAGGTGACCATGTATGGAATGCCCCGTTTGATCAGCGTCTCGATGATGGCATAGGGCAACCCCATGAGGTGCTGCACATGAACGAACTCAGGCTTGAACTCGTCCAAGACGGTCACAAAGCATTCCAAAAGATGCGGAGAGTAAAATGTTGACAGGAAACGACGAGACGCAGTCAAAACACCATCCGTCGCCTGCCACACGTCAATACCCGCATCCGTACGGTGAACACAGCCCGTTCCTGAAGCGGAGGCGCGGTAGAAGACGGCAACGTCATGGCCGCGTGCTACCTGGGCACGAGCGAGCCAGTGCGTGTACAATTCCACGCCACCGACCTTTTCGGGCAGATACTGATGTGTCAGATGTAAGACTCGCATATCAGCACGTTATCAGCCGATCGTTCAGACCGTGAATTGCGCCCCACACACCTGCTGATAATGCCGCAGAAGCCTTGCGACATGCTCTTCATGCTGTAGTGGTGCAGGCAGGTTTTTGCGCCATTTTGCTGGCAGATCCGGCATCTCGAGCAACTGCTCCAGAGCATCCCGCCAGGCTTGGACATCGCCCGGCGGGATGAGCATGCCATCAACCCCATCGCGCACCTTCTCCACAAGAGCGCCCAGCTTCGATGCCAACACGGGAACGCCCGCTGCGTAGGCCTCCTGAATAACGACCGGTGAATTCTCGTACCACAATGAAGGAATCGCAAGGAGATCGGTCTCTGCCAGCACCTGTCCAACCAGGGCATTGGGAACGGGTGGCTGGAAGATCGTATTGGCCGGATCGGCGATGGCGCTCAGGCGAGCTGCATAATTCGGAAATCGCGCCGGATTCCCAACCACGCGCAGCCTTATGCGCTCAGACGGCAACCCACGCATGGCTTCCACCAGAATGTGGACACCCTTGTGTCTGGCAAGCGTGCCCAGGAATGTAACGCGCAACGCGCCATCCTGCGCGGCCTTGCGCTCGAAGGAACGGATTTGCGCCACGTCAAGCCCATTCTCTAGAACAAAAAAGGGCCTTTCCGGGAATCCCACGGTCAGATACTGGTCCCGCAGAAAGTGGGAGGGGGAAATGAAATAGCCAATTCTGAGAGCTGCCCGCCGCGTCAGGAAGTCGCGCCACTGAAACAGGCCCGCTAGCAGGGGGGACATCGCCCGTAACACCCACCACTCGGGCCGAACGGTAGCACAACGCACACAGTTCAGCCCACCCAATTTGCCGCGGCACAGTCGACCATCAGGCCACAGCAACTGCGAATTGGCACAGTCGAACCAATAGTCGTGCAGCGTCAGGAGCATGGGAATGCCAGCGCGCTGAACCAACGCAGGCAGACGCACCGATAGCGACATCAGATGTTGAAAATGCACGAGATCGGGCTGCGCATCGGCGAGGAAACGGCCAAAGGAGGCTTCGATGTCCCGATTGAGGAAGGTATCGAAAAACAGATGGGCGGGATTCGCCGTTGAGGCAGCAAACCGCCGGCCCACACGCCAGACACAAAAAGGTTGATCTGCCTGCCAACCCTCACGGAATGCAGCCCCATCGCCGTCGTCGCGATAGAATACACTTACAGCATGACCGGAGGCTGTCAGGGATTGCGCCAGTGTGTGTGTGTAGGACTCGACACCACCCAGCGATGCCGGCGGGAATTTATGGACGATAAGAGCTATGTGCATCTGGTCCTACCCCCCACGAACAACCGGAGACGCTGCCTGGCTCTATGCCCCCAATACGCCAAACGCTCCTTGAGAAGGAATAGTCCCACTCCAAATCTCCCCAGACGTCGCAGGAGCTCAAAGCGCTTATGCGGATAGGATGCTCGCTTCTGTGCTACGTAAGCAGCGATAGCCTGCGCGGCGAAAGTTTGCGCCGAGACATTATCTGGGGGTGCCGCGGAATAAGTTGTGCCATCGAATGCAGGCTCCGTGGCCTGGACCTGCTCCCAGGTCTGGTACATCACCTGTGGAAAGTGCATCTGCAGCAAGGGAATCATCCCGTTGATTATGGGATCATCCCAGACGATGACCCGGTCAAACTGGCGTGAGCGAAACAAGTACAACAGAAAACGTACCCCATCGCCGGGATACAGGAAATGGTCAAGTACGAAGAGCTCCGGCAACCGCTCCATCATCGGCTTCGAGGATTGGTCCGCAGGGACGCCCAGCACAACCGCTGTTAGAGCATGATCGGAGCCAGCAAGCAATGAGAGTTCTGCCGCCGAGGGCCTCGCCGTTGAAAGAAGCAGCAGCCAGCGCCGATCCGGCATGAGTGGATTCTCAAAAGGCGCATCTTCACGCAGCACGAGACGACAATCATAGGGACGTTCGGAGATGGTCTCAATACCTTGACGATAGAGCCGGCCATACCTGCGGCGCAGTGTGCGCCGCATCCGGGCAAT
>JAFGFB010000079.1 GCA_016931315.1 Anaerolineae bacterium | reverse complement strand
GCATGAGAACACCACTATATGTCCGAGAATTAACACCCGAAGAGCAACAGGCTGTCGAAGCAGGCTTGCGCAGCAAAGATCTGTTCCGGTTACGGCGTTGCCAGATTGTAGCGGCAAGTGCCCGCAAGGAGCGTGTACCAGCCATAGCCCGGACACTCGGCTGCGATGCGCAAACCGTGCGCAATGCACTCCACGAATTCGACGCGAAAGGTGTTGCGGCCTTGGAGCGCCAGTCAACCCGGCCCAAGCATATCCACGCGGCGCTGCCGCCTGAAATGTATGAACAACTGAAGGCCTTGTTGCATCGTAGCCCGCGGGACTTTGGGAAGAACACGAGTCTCTGGACACGCGACTTGGTAGCCGAGGTCTGTTTCGAAGAAAAGCTCACCCGCACACGGGTCAGCGGGGAGACGATTCGTGCTACGCTGCAGCGGATGAAGGTCAACTGGAAACGGGCCAAGAAGTGGATCACGAGTCCGGATCCGGAGTACATGCGAAAAAAAACGCGCGGGACCGGCTGATCCGGTGGGCAGCGGAGCATCCCGAGTGGGCGCTGGGCTTTCAGTGTCAAGCGACAATTAGAAGACTTTGTTGGGCATTCTCAGGTGGGATCCGGGGTGTGAGGCCTCGTGACAAGCGCGCATAAAGCGGCATAATGGAAGAAAACCGCAGCAAGGAGAGAGCTATGGCCTTGTCAACTCCACATAGTTTTGATATTCCTGAAGAAACCATCCGGGTAGCTCGGGCGGCCTTTCCCAATGGGACGCCCTGTATGACTCTTCGAGACGAACTGGGGTCTCTGTTTTCCGATGCTGATTTCGCGTCTTTGTTTTCATCTCAAGGCCAAGCGGGGGAATCCCCAGCCATTTTGGCTCTGGTGACTGTCTTGCAGCATATGGAGGGCTTAACCGACCGCCAAGCAGCCGAGGCGGTACGTGGGCGGATCGATTGGAAATACCTGCTGGGCTTATCCCTGACGGATACAGGCTTTCATTATTCGATCCTCAGTCCCTTTCGGGAGCGCTTGCTGGCCGGCGGGCAAGAAGCCCTGCTATTGGATCGGATTCTGGAGCGCCTGAAAGCCCGCGGATTACTTCATGACAAACGGCAACAACGGACGGACTCTACCCATGTGCTGGCGGGGGTGCGGACACTGAATCGGCTGGAATGTGTGGGGGAGACCTTGCGCCGAGTGCTGGATGACCTGGCGCGCTTGGCACCTGAGTGGTTACAGGCCCAGATCACCCCGGACTGGTTTGAGCGCTATGGGCGGCGCGTGGAAATGTATCGGTTGCCGAAAGACAAGACGCAGCAGGCGGTGCTTCAGCAGCAGATAGGGCAAGATGGGGTACAGTTATTCCAGGCCTTGCAGCGACCAGACACGCCAGCCTGGTTGCGGACCCTCCCGACCGTGGAAGTACTACGCCAAGTGTGGCTCCAGCAGTACTGTACCGAAGACGGAAAAATCCGCTGGCGCGAGGCGCACGAGTTACCACCGCACAAGTGGCTGATTGTTTCGCCCGATGATCTGGAGGCCCGTAATTGCACCAAACGCGAAACCAATTGGACCGGATACATGGTCCATTTAACAGAAACGTGCGGAGCGACTTCACCGCACTTCATCACGCATGTGGAAACCACCCCTGCGACAACTACCGATGACGCAGTCGTGGCCACGATCCACCAGGACCTAGCCGCCAAAGATTTGCTCCCCGCGGAGCATCTGGTGGACGCCGGTTACACCGCGGTGGACAACTTGCGCGCGGCAGAACAACACTATCACATCGACCTGCTAGGCCCGGTGAGTGGCGGGGGCAGTTGGCAAGCCGTGGCAGGACAAGGTTTTGACGTGAGTTGTTTTGCCATTGATTGGGAGCAGCACGTCGTCACCTGTCCACAAGGGCGGTCTAGCCAGAGTTGGCATGTACGCCAGGAGAAGTATGGGCACGAGTATGTTGCCGTCCGGTTTTCCCCGGCCGACTGCGGCGCGTGCGCGCAGCGGGCTGCGTGTACCCGATCGCAACGTGGGGTGCGCAGTGTCACGTTCAAGCCACAGGCGGAATATGAGACCTTGCAAGCCGCCCGGGCGCGCCAGGAAACGGAAACTTTCAAACAGCAATACAAGAAACGGGCGGGTGTGGAAGGCACGCTCTCCCAAGGCACGCGCGCCTTCGGCTTGCGGCGCTGTCGCTATCTTGGTTTGGCTAAGACCCGGTTACAACATCTGGCGACAGCGGCCGCGATGAACTTAACCCGACTGGTGCAGTGGTTGGAGGACGAAGCGCAACCCGCAAAAACCTATTGCTCCCCCTTTGCCGCTCTTGCACCTGGCCTGACCTGAGAATGCCCAACAAAGTCTTAGAAATGGACATTGGCGACAATTAGAAATGCCCATGCCAGAGGGCTACCCCTCGGCGTTCTGGACTGCAGGGCTTGCAGCCAGGACCATCCCATTGCGCCGGGCGGCTTCTTCCGCCCGCACGCTTTTCACATCTTTACCGAACTCGATAATCAGACTGTGATGTACCACCCGATCAATCGCTGCCGCGGTCGTGAGGGGATTTTTGAAGATCTGATCCCACTCGGAAAAGACGAGATTGGAGGTAATGACCACACTCCGGCGTTCGTAACGTTCAGCCAGAAAAGTGAACAACACCTCCATTTCTTCGCGGCTTTGTTGGACATAGCCCAGGTCGTCAAGGATGACCACCTGAAAGGTATCAAGGTGGCGTAGTTCGCGTTCAAGTTCATGGTCACGCTTGGCGCGTAACAAGGCGCCGACTAACTTGTAGGTGGGGGTAAAGAGGACCGTGAAGTCGTGCTCAATCCAGGCATAGCCCAACGCTGCCGCGAGATGGGTTTTAGCGCATCCATCGATATACCTCCATTAGGTAGAATGCTTGCAGCTACGTAGATGTTGGCTTCAACATCCCATTTCGTTCTTTTTGTTCACTTACTCGTTGGCGCAGACGGTCGAGCAACTGTGGATCATCGCGAATCAGGTAGACGCCACTGGCTGGATCGTGTTTGACATCTTCTGGCGGGATGATGCCTTTGTAGATGTAGCGGCAGATTGTACTGCAATTCACCCCCACTTGCTTGGCCAGACCGCGCGCTGTCCAAAAACCATCCAGCGCCTCCACCAATTGTATCTGTTTCAACGGCAGGTACCACTTGCGAGCCAAGCGAATCTTCATCACACTAACGGATGCGACGTCAGACGAACGGGCAGTATGGAAGCCCTCGGCAGTAAGCTGCGCGGCCATCTGCTCATCACTATACCCCTGTTTCCAAAGCTCTTGGATGCGAGCGACCATTTCGGCATAGCCGCTGACTTCTTGCTCGCCATGAACCGGCGTAATGGCTTGGTGATCTGAATAATGTCCGGAAATCCACACAATCCGAGCCTCGATCTGATCTGGGACAGGGCGCTTGACAATCACGTGGCTGATCAAACTCCGCAGTAACTCCTTCTTCTGCGCATTGGTCAGTTCAGGCCATAGCTCCGGCAGGCGCGTGCTGATATCGCGGAAAAGCTCGCATAACTGGGGTGGCACAGCGTCAGGTACAGTTGTCTGCTGAAAGTGGTGATAGTCCGCTTCCACCTGGTGGAGTTGCTGCAACTCTGCCTCCCAACGCCGCTCCAATTCGGCGGCGACCAAGCGATTGTGCGGATCAACGGCATCATATTGGCGCTGCGCTAGTTGCGCCGTGTACTGGGCGCGCTTAAGCCGCGCTTGCCAGTGCTGTGCTAACTGCTCCCGTTCTGTGCGTTGCGCCGCCAGGATGGCTTCCAGCGCGTCGAGTTGGGCGGGTTGCAGCGCGGCGAAGAAAGCTTCCACGACCATTTGGTCTAGCGCTGGCGCCCGTATTGAGGTGCAATCACGGGTGACCTCATCCGTAGTACGTATCAGTCCCCGGCAGACGTAGCGTGGCGTGTGTTTGTAAACCACCTGCAGATGGTGCCCACAGTGCCCACAGATCACCTCCCTTGCAACAGCCCGGGACCCTTCCGCACCACGCCCTGGGCTTCTTGGCGACTCTCCACAAAACGCAAGCCATTCTGCCGAATGTGTTCCTGGTTGCTCAAGTACTGCTCCCAGCTGATGTAGGCGGGATAAACGTCCTGCTGCAGATGTAACCACTCTGCCAGCGGGCGGCGTATCCGACCCGCAGCAGGCCGGGCGGCATCCTGGCGCTTGGGGTCCTTCTGCTTGCGCCCATAGGCAAAAGCCCCGGCATAGGCGGGATTACATAGCATGTCAGTGACAGCTGCTTCACTGGCCACCTTCCAGAGCAATTGATCGGCTTGCGGCCCAGCACTTTGCCGTCGGGGGAGCAAAATCTTGTTTTGTCGCAGATAACGCAGCACTTTGTTAGCGCTGCCCACCTCGCTGAATTTTTCAAAGACCAGCGTGATGACCTGGCGCACCTGCTCGTCAGGGTCTTTGACGACAGTCCCATCGGGCAGACGCAGGTAGCCAGTAGGGAGACGCTGGCGATAGACGCCGCGTTGCACCTGGTTCATACGCCCGGCATCCAAACGCTGGCGTAACATGTGGAGTTCCGCTTCGCTCATGGTTCCCTTCAAGCCTAACAGCAAACGGTCGTTGTATAACCGTGGATCATAAATGCCATCACAGTCCGCGATCAGCGTCCCGAACATGGCGGACAGATCCAGTAGATGATACCAATCGTAATTATTGCGGGCTAGTCGTGACACCTCATAGCCAAAGACGATGCCGACGCGCCCTAATGATACTTCAGCTACGAGAGTTTGAAAACCCACTCGCGCCGTAGACTCACTGCCAGAGGTGCCGAGATCGCTGTCAATGATGCGGATGCTTTCTTCACTCCATCCCAACTCTAGAGCGCGCTGTCGCAGACGGTACTGATAGGCCTGGCTTTCCTGGTTCTGACGTACCTGTTTTACCGTGGATTGACGCACGTAGATGTACGCTAAACGTTGCCGGTGCTGTGAAGTGATTTTCGGGTGCTCAATATGTGTATCAGGGCTTGGGGTTGCGTTCATCGGCTTCCCCCTGGTCTTTGGTCTGGATCAGGCTGTGGCATACCCGCACCACGGTCTGAAGAACCGCTTCTTGCTGTGCTACAGCCAGTGTTTGCCATACCTGTTGGGGATGGGTCTGTGGCTGCGTCAGGCTTTGAGTCTGTTGTGCTTTCATTGCCTCCCTCCGCTTCAACCTGCTCCTGGATACGTGCAAAGGTCTGAATTAAGTTCTGGAGTGAGGATATATCCAACGGCAATGAATACACAATGACCGATATTGTGGCTAGATCGGTGACTGCGACCGGCACAAGCCGCTCAACGCCTTCGCCCAAGCGGATAAGACACGAGGGAATCAAGTCGCGGTGATTTTTGACGTGCAGCAGCGGAAACGTCTGATCGTGCAGAGGGTGACGGGGATCTACAATGGTGACGGTTTCAGGGGTTGCAAATCCCTTACTTATAGGGGCATTAACATGGTTGGGTTTTGCCAGTTCCGGGCAAACCGAAGAGCAAGACATTGTCGCCGCGAGGGATGAATTCACCGGCGGCGAGTTGCGCGAGTTGGCGGCGCACGCGCAGCGGTAGGCGTTGTTGCTCAAAGGTTTCCAAGGTTTTACCTGGTGGCAGATGCGCAGCTTTCAGCAAGCGGGTGATACGGCGTGTTTGGCGACCGTCGAGTTCTTGTTCCAACAGGTGTGTCAGGAACGTTTCCAAGGACCAGGCCTCGCGCTGGGCGGTCTCCAGGGTGGCGCCCACAACCGCGGCAACCGTAGGCAGGCGCAATTGCTGGCAGTGGGCGCGGATCGTGTCAAGCGCCATGCGCCACCTCCAATAGCAGTTGATCGTAGGGTTGCAGATCGACCGCCAGAGGCGCCAGGGTCGGGGTCTCAGGCCGAGGCGGCTGGACCAGTTCCGCTACCGTGGTGTCGTCCCAGGGGGTTGGGGCTGCTAGCAGACAGGTCAAGGCTGCAGCGACATCCGCTTCCAGGTGTTGGGCGGCCAGATGGAGGATGCGCAGGTAGATCAAATCCGCCTTGCGCGGGGCATGGACTTGCTGGAGATACTCCCAGGCTTGCTGGAAGACCAGCGTGGGGAAGAGTGCGTCACGGTAGCGATAATCACGGAAACCGCCAGGCTTGCGCAGCAGACTACCGATCACGTGGCGATAGTTGATGCGGTGCTGGTGGGTACCGATCAAGCGCGGCACTTGGAGCACACAGCGCGACTGGTAATACACCTCCAAATGCCATTCGTGGATATGCACATTCACATACTGTCCAATCAAACTGGTGGGCACCGAGTAGGCGTTGTTCTGCACGCGGATCAGGCTCGTCCGCGCCACGCGCACGCGTTGGTGGGTATGGTTGATCAAGAGCGTTGCGGGTAACGGACGCATGACCGCCAGTTCTTCAGCCAGTCGGGCCTGGCGGGCCTGATTGCGCTGCTGTAGCACGCGCTGCACAAAAGCTTCGTAGTCGGTAAGGGTGGCAAAATCCCGGCTGCCGCGCAAGAGCAACTGTTGCTCTAGGGCGCGTTTCAGCCCGCCATTGCTACCCTCCACATCGCCATTCTCTTGGGGGGAGCGCCGGTGTGTGGTGCGGGGCTGCATGCCGTAATGGTTGAGTAATTGAAGGTAGCCTTCGGTGTAAGCCCGCCCCCCGGTCCCGGTCCCGGCTGCTGTTCCGGGGCGGCAGGTGGCCGCACTCCCGTTGTCCGTTTGGTGATACTGCGGCACCGCCCCCAACTGCTGCACTGTACTCTGCACCCCATTACGGAGGGCATTCAACGATTCGGATTGGGCTATCACGCCCCACTCCCAGTTCGAGTATGGCAATACCGAGTGGATCAGTAAGTGCGGCAGCGCGATGCCCTGGATCGTAATGCCGAGCTCCGTCAGCCACACACCGTCCGTCTGCAACACTTCACCCGGACGGTGTATTTGTTCCAATACGGCAACCTGTTCCTGGTTTAGCGCACGCCACTGCGCTACCCGGCGCTGCAAGGTGCGAAGTTGGCCTTCCGCGTACTTACCTGGATGCTGCTCGCACAGCCAGGTGAAGAGCGTTTTGGCTTCTAGCTGTGGCGCGGCTTGCAGCATGGCTTCCAACGTGGGCCAGTCTTCAACCAAGACATCCTGGCGGGTGCGATATTGGCGCGGCTGTACCAATTCGCCAGGCAACTGCTCAAGGCGCTCGTACTTGGCTACCGTCTTACGACTGCGTACGTTGGCGCTGGCCGCGGCCTGTTCTTGTGTTCGTCCTTTCTTTCGTTCGCGCATCATAATCCTCACTTGGGCGTCGGTTGTCGTCATTTCTGGGCCTCCTAGGACCCAGTTTACTCCGACTTCCCCGAACTCCGAGTGGGCATTTCTAATTGTCGTTGATGGGTAATTCTAGTTGTCGTTGAAC
This sequence comes from Anaerolineae bacterium, assembly GCA_016931315.1. Taxonomy (GTDB): domain Bacteria; phylum Chloroflexota; class Anaerolineae; order B4-G1; family SLSP01; genus JAAZNO01. The sequence goes on along the minus strand of JAFGFB010000079.1, from coordinate 85 downwards.
ACTTTCAGGACGAAACGTGGTGGAGCCGCTTCGCGCAACCGAACCTGTATGCTTGGAGTACGGAGGGAGAGACCTTGCGCCTGGT
>JAFGFB010000078.1 GCA_016931315.1 Anaerolineae bacterium | reverse complement strand
TCACCACATCCCCTCCCAGGCGCTACTCGGCATGTAGAACAAACTCGATCAGATCCTCCAGCCTGCAGGTTGCCAGGCCGATCACATGATCACCGCCACCGTAGTCAATCTTCTCAACACCCCTCAGTTTCACCTGACATACGATAGATGCCACGTCGTGCAGCTTCATGCTTGGGAATTGCAAATATGTAGAACCGTGAAAAATCGAAATCCTCGGGGAATCCGAAATGGAAATCCGTTATTCCCTCATTGGCCTGTGCGCCAACCCCCAGCCAAAACAGGTAATCCTTGAGGTCCAGCAAAGCTAACAGATCATGAAGCGTCGTCTGGTATTCAGACAATGCAACCCCATGTACTTCAACCGCCAAGCAAGTTTCCTTTTCAACCAGCGTTGATTGTAGGCCCCTAAGGACCTCAAACTCATATCCCTCAACATCGATTTTCACCACATCAGGTATCCTACCAGCCAGGAATTCATCCAAGCGAACTACTGGCACTTCGAAGCTTCCCGCGACTTTCCCACAGACCACCCTCGCGTTCGACGCATCAGCAATTCTTAGCCTGCCAGTGTGGCTTCCAACAGCCAATGCGTGCACTTCAGTGTTTGAGATGGAATTCAACGCGACATTTGTCAAGGCAATGGCCGCATTATCCGGTCGTGCGTCGAACGCGATAACTCTACCTGATACGCCGACCCATCGCGAGAGCAAAATCGTTGTATAGCCGTGGTGACAACCGCACTCGACAACCAAATCACCTTCCCGGATCATCCAGTCCCTGATGAACCCCATCTCTGCCCGGTGATCAACCGAACCAAGATCATACCATTCTTTGCCGACCTCGTTTCCAACAAAGAATTCGAACTGCTCACCTTCGCACTGCACGCATATCACATAGGATTGAAACGCGTATGGAAGACTCATACACACCCTCAAGAAGACCGGAATGAGCTGACGATTTTTGTTGCGTAACAAAACGGGCCAACTCTCTCTATGAATCACTAACAACACGAGTGTCATCACAACACCTTTATATAGTGCCGGACTATCAACAGGTCCTTGAGCGAATGCATTCGGGGTCGAGTTGGCATAACCACCAAGAAACAAACGCGACCGTTGACCTAGCAAAGCAAATCGTGCGACAATACCTCCGCAACACTGACTTGGCGTTGCCCGTTTCCTGGCTCAGTCGCTCTCACCTTGTGCTCAATGGTTACCAGCGAGACTCCATGAAAATCAGCGCGCGGGTATGCAACGCTCAGAACGATAAGCGACCAGTCATCCAAAGGCTGTCTCCAATAACGGTCGATAACCGCCAGCATTTCGCGTCCCTCAATACCTTTGAGCGCACATGTTGAAACGATGTCAACCGTGGGAGTCGAGCAAGCATCTCCCCAAAGCAGTTCATCTAGCATAAACCGATTATGGCATAGCGCATGCAGTAGTGCAAGCTTGTAAGACGATGATGCAGCGTCAAAATCACCAAAGGCAGGTTTCCCGAAACCATTCCATTGAATGTGTCCTCTATACGAATATAATGACGCCAATAGATCGTGATAAAGGTAATCGTTGGCAATCTGTTCAGCTTGGCAAGAAATCTCCGCGGCCTCGGCGTATCTCCCTTGAGAGAACCTAACACGCATCAACCCGCATAATGCTGAACACTCAAAATAACGTCGAGAAGTCCAACGATAATCCAAGCACTGCAAATAGAAAGACTCAGCTTGGGTAAGCGGGCCATCCAGAGTTCTGTCTTCACCTATCTTTGCCCTCGTCTCAAACAGCTCCCCTAACCACACCATTAGCTCAGGAATGCCATTACTGTCCCGAACCTCTTGCTTATCAGCGAGGCTTCGCATGAGATACTCCTCTGCTTTGACGAAATCTCCCTGCCTTGAGAGAACTCCTCCCCAAAAACCATAGATATCACCTGACCCTCGTTTACCAAACTCAGTCGATTTTGCGATCGATATCAGAAAGCTCTGTCGGGAGTCCTTCCATCGCCTCTGCATCCCAAACACCAGCCCCAGATCTCTGTACAGACCTGGAAATGCCTCATGGTAGTCCTCACGATCTGCAAAGTCAAGGGCTTGTCCTATTCCTGATTCGGCATCCGCAAGCTTTCCTGACCAGATTTTGTACCAAATGTTGTGCCCAATAAGGCGTGTTCGAAGGAAAGCATTCATCGGCATGGAGTCAAGTGTTCTCAACCCCTCATTTTCCACGTGGAATGCCATCTTCCAGTTCCCAAGGATCCCATACAAATCTTTCAGCATGTCAAGTGAGTACACAATTCCACTTTTGTCGTCACGCGCACGATAGAAATCGGCCAACTGGTTCAGTGCATCTAGAGCTTTTGCCAATTCACCAATGAACATATACGCATAGCGCAGATGCAGCAGATTCAGCGCCAGTTTCGAGTCTAGCTCAGGTGCTAGTTTCCGAATCCTTTCAATGGCGAGAAAAGCCCTCTCTACCCCACCTGGTTGCGCCAACATGGAATTCCCCGTCCATATCTGGCTCAAATCACAAAGTGAATACGCGCGCAGCCTTGAGTCAAGCAACTCGTTCTCCGAGATTCGAACATAAACCTCCTCCGCTTCTGAAACGCGACCGGTGACATGCGATAGACGTGCATTGTAGTAATCACGCCACGCCAAGCTATCTGGTCTTGACAACGGGTAGGAATCTGCGTCGTTCAGTAAAGTGCGCAAGCGACCAATTAGCCGATAACGAGTGAACTCCTCAGCCGCAACGGTAAGCAATTTGAGGCCTGCCTCCTCATCTGCACAGATGCGATGGTAGACTCGTTCCAAACTCAGCTGATCAGCCGCTTCGCCGTTCACCTTTCGCAATTGGCGCTCGAAATAGTCGGCTGCCCGCATGTGCAGACTGTGGTAGCGTTCAGGATCATGAATACGTAGGTTGTCCATCATGATATGACGTACCACGTCATGGAACACTAAACCTTCCACGCGTGCCCGCACGAAAGGGAACTGCCTTATATCATCAAATACCTCGCGCACATCAGCTTCGCCGAGCACTTCTCGCAATATTGGTTGGTTGAACCAACGTACCACAGCGGCTGCTTCCAGCACAGGAACCATCCCCCTGGGCACACCCTCCAACAGACAGTCAACAAGATCAAGCACGATTTCTGGCTTCACAGTCTTGAAATCCTCAAAGCCGTATTTTGCCCACAATCGCACCGCAGTAGTCACAACCATTGGTAAGCCTCTCGCAAAATCGATAATGGCATTTACTTGTTCCTGGCCAACTTTGCCTCCGCACAGATAAGCATAGTAGCGATGAACTAACTCACGCATGTTCTCACTACTCATTGGTTGCATTTCCACGATCTGCGAATGCGCGACCCAATCCTGCCACCTGCAATCCCAATCTGGCACTACCCGGCCAGCGATTATCACCAGAGTATTCGTGTGCAGGCGGCGCACAATATCACAGAGCCAATCAGTCAAAACAACCATCTGCTCAACCGCATCAAGCAGCAATACAATCCGTTGTCTACTTGCCACTTGTGTGATACTCCACAGAAAACTTTCCGTTAACTCAGCAGTAGGGTCCAGCAATAGATCGACATCAACCCGTGTAAGGAAGGTGCGCAGCCAGACCATCAGAGCTTCCGATCCAATACCTCCAAGCTTTCCGACGAGTACACCAAAACCTGGAATTGCACTTGCAGCCGCTTCGATCACCGTTTTTGTGGTTGTAGAAACAAGTTCTTCAACAATGTTTCTTGATTCAGCCTCAACTTTGGCCCTGATCTCCCGGTAGCGCCGATAAGTCTTGTAAAACCTCGAGAGAGTAACACCGTTTGACTGCAGATCATCTGCCCACTTCTTTAACACCTCAGCCACAGACTTCTGCTCAGCACCTGAAACAAGAGCCACAGGAATTAATGCTCGCCCACAGTTGATTCGAAAGATACACAATAACGATGACTTGCCGACACCTCCAACACCATGAATCACGAGGAGATTTTTGCGCAACACCCGCATGGCAATAAGCTGACCAAAGAGGCTGCGCAAATCATCGACATCTGTGAAGTAACTTTGGAGTTCGCTATCAAGCATTTTGTTCACTCTTCGCTTACCCCCATTTGCTAGACCACAAATGGGGCAGAATAAGTTAACGCCGGGGCGGTATTTTCTCGGTCACTGGGCCCCGTAATATACTCCAACAGGCATTCCATAGTCAAACTCTGATGCAGCCGTTCACGGTTGTAGAACTGGAAGTAGTACTCTAGGCTGCGTTCCAGGTCTAGGACGGTGGCATAATCATGCAGATACTCCTCCTCATATTTGACCGTGCGCCACAGGCGTTCCAGGAATACGTTATCCAATGCGCGACCACGTCCGTCCATGCTCACACGAATTTGGGCTTGCTCTAGCCGGTCAGTGAAGGCCTGTGTTGTGAATTGTCTGCCTTGGTCTGTGTTGAAGATCTCTGGGGTGCCGTAGGTCAGCGCCTGTCCCAGAGCCGCCAGACAAAACTGACCATCCAGGGTGTTGGACAGTTCCCAACTCAACACATAGCGGCCATACCAATTCATCACGGCCACCAGGTACACAAACCATAGCGCAGCGGGATATACGTGGTATCGGTGCTCCAAACCCGATTAGGGCGGTCAATAGCCAGTCCGCGTAGCAACTACGGATAGACCTTATGTCCTGGCGTGGCGAGTGTGGTGCGGCGCTTGGGCAGTAAGGCTCGTAGCCCCATCAACTGCATTAATCGCGCAATCCGTTTCGGATTAACGGCATAGCCTTGCTGGCGCAGATGCGCCGTCATCCGCGGATAACCGTAGAACGGCGTCTGCAAATATTGCGCATCAATCAACCGCATCAGGGCCAAATTCGCCGCGCTTTCCTGGGCTGGAGCGTAATAGTAGGTAACCCGATTCAACCCCAGCAATTGGCATTGGCGCCGAATACTTAGGTCGGTATGTGCTGACTCGATCATCTGGCGCCTGGCCTCAAGGGATATTGGCAACTTCTTTTTTTGCCACTCCAATTCCACCTTAGGGCGGCCAATTTGCTCATACAGATCGGTTTCCAGCGCGGCTCGCTCGCGCTGCTATTGGCCCCTATGTGAGCCGAACACCTCGTCGCCACTTTTCAGGAGGCATAATTTCCACGCACTGATTTGATGCGGATGCAATTGGTATTCTTGTGCGAGTGCGCTCAAGGTTTTTGGCACCTTTGGTAGCTTGCAGAGCGACTTTGAATCTATACTCGGCCGTAAATGTGCGACGCTTGGCCATTGTTTTCCTCCACATGCTTGGTAAGAATTGCACACCAGTTCCATTAAGCATGTGGTCCAATTTCCTGGGGTCACCTAGAATTTGAGGCTTGAGGGTTCTCACACCTAATCGCGAACTCCTTTCTGATGTTAACACCATTATCGGAAAAGCCACTGATCCTAATTCCGTATTCACCCTCGACCGCGGGGGTAATTGCCTTAACATGCACTTCCTCTGCCTCCTGGCCATAGATAAGTTTCAGTCCCTTTGCCTTTAGGTAAACCATTTTTCCAACCCCGATCTTAGCGTCTGTATCTGCATATGCCTGACTAGAGCCGTACCGTAATTCAACCAACTTGAACTCAGGGGCAAAGTTGCAGAAAACTATCATGTTAATTGCTGGGGGCTTTGCATACCAATAGCCAATATTTGTAAATTCAAATACGAATAAAATCGTTTCGTTACATTGAAGAGTCTTGGGAGTTGACATACTTACCCTTACATTAGGCGTTGCAGCGTGCTTGAGTGCTGCATACGCCAAGTAGAGTGCACAAATGGCTATTATGCTCGTGATAATCAAGTTAGCGAGAGCAAGAGGATCAATTTGGTTGTTCATAATCAAGTTCCTTGCATATCACGCAATTTGTTGACTTTAACTAAACCTGGATACATTCGGACAGATTCTTCAAACTGGTGCTGGAAGTCTTTATCTCCGGTCAAAAACCAACCTACTGCTGGTCGAATAATGCTGTGTGCTATGGCAATACTTCTCAAGGAAGCGTGCAGCGTTGGTTCTGTGATTAGTTCGCTAATGTCTAGAATTAGGTGGAAGCATGACAGATCGACACCAATATTGATGTTGTACAACTCTTTGTATAGGTTAATGGTTGCCGAATCCTTTTCGATAATTCTCTCTCTGTAATCATCGGCAGAAAATCTGCCTCTGCCGCGATGTGAGACGATTGATTTCAGTGTCCGCGATTCTAGACTCGATTCCAGCCATATGCAAAGGGCTGATCTCTTGTGCCTCCACGGCATTGTGCTTGTGTCAAAAATATAGCCTTCAGCAATACTTTCTAGGCGGATCAGTTCGGCGTCAATGCGCTCAAATTGCTTCTTGTCCCAAAACGCTTTCGCTTCCTCAGTGATCCAAAAGTCTTTAGGTTGGATGGGTGATACACCCATGAAATTAAGTTGAATCTGCGATCCAGATACATAGGTGAGACCAAATTCGCCTGCCAGGAGATGGCTATGTGTCGTCTTGCCTGCTGCTGTCAATCCAGAAATACAAACGCTTGCTTCATACCGAAGACGCCGCGTCAGTTCCACCAATGAAGTGTCCGAGGGGGTGACTGTTTCTGTGAGACGTCGCATTATTGGGACCTCCTTGCTGTGCTGATATTCCTGTCTTTGCCCGCCCAACTGCAGTCGTGCAATCTGGCACAATCTCTTGATTGAGCGAGATGTCCGGAAACACTCGCCTCATGCAACTGGCGGCATAACAAATACGAATAGGGTTCATGTGGCGGATGCATGACCACTCTTTTGCGGTGCGGGACTCATTTCCAAGGTGTACCCCGGGTGCCCCCGTCTGACCGCCGGCTTGGCGCTCAATTTCCTCATGCAGGCTGCGGATCCGGGCTTTGCTGCGTGGCACATCCCGGCTGGAGAACCAACGGGAATTCCGGCTGCTCTGACCCAGGTACGCCTGCAAGTTTTCAAGTGCAGTTGCACCGAGTCAGACTGCTGCCGCGCGTGCACCAAGGCCTCCCACAGTCCCTGATTCTCCTGCTTGAATCGCTCAATCTCGTGAACCAGATCTCCATAAGACTCATTTATACCACAAGCCTAATGCCTGTCTAGTTGTAACTGTTCAGCGTTCTCCTAGAATGTGGTATGATCCGGGGTATGGAAGAGGAACTCAAGGCTCTGAAAGCTGAATTGACGGCATTGCGCGAGGAAAACGCGCGGCTG
>JAFGFB010000077.1 GCA_016931315.1 Anaerolineae bacterium | reverse complement strand
TATAGGTAAGGGTGTTTATATTTTGCCTGGTAGCATTGTGATGCCTTATGCTGACATTCGTGATTTTGTGATGATTTCTATGGGTGTCAAGCTGGCTCATCACACCACTCTACATCCAGGTGTATTTCTATCTACCGGTGTTAATATGGGGGCAAGCATTGAAGTTGGAACACGTGCTTATGTTGGCATCGGGGCAACTGTTATGACGGGAGTGAAATCTATAGGGGCAGATTCGGTAATTGGGGCTGGAGCAGTCGTGATTCGAGATGTTCCGGAAGGTCTAACTGTGGCCGGCGTCCCAGCAAAGCCTTTACTGAAAGATTAGGGCGGTTTAGAGGAAAAATTTAGTACATTCCCATGTTTTTCTGATATCAACGAAGCTGCCGTGCAAACCGTCATTGAAATCTTGAGCCCACCTCAATTTGCTAGACCACAAATGGGACTGAGCTCACGGTTGACGCACACTTTGGCGTTTGAGTACCAACAACAGACTACGGGTGAGAATGGTGCCGACGTGAATTTGCCTGTTTACAGTCTTGATGCTTTGTCGCTATAAGTGTCGGCTGTGGGTGACACCACATTTAACCGTGGAAGCGTTCCTAGTGGGCTTTTTGCATTAACAAGGCTTTGGATGGTCGTTCACGTGCCAAGGCAGCGATGGTGGGTGCGGGACTTTGAGGCACAATAATTCTTCAACAGTCCATAAATGATCGGCCAACTGTGCGGCAATCGCGGGGGTGCGCTGGAGCCAGCGCCGTTGCTGTTGCGGCAAAGCCAATTCAACCGCGAGACTCTGATGATAAGTGCAGAAGTTGTAGACCGTTCCGACCAGATAAGCCGCGTGCTCCAAAGTGGCGATTTGACGTACCGTCGCCCGTCCCTGGCGCGCCAGTGCGGCCAAGTGCATGCGGAAAGTGGCATTCGCCGTTCACTGTAAGCCGTGTTGATCTTACCCCCGCCGGGCACGCGTTGTGGAGATTGGTGAGCGCATTCCGGGGGGCGTTATGAAAGAGCTATTCGAGTTGGCTACGGGCTATGACCTGGTGCGATTTCAGTTGGATGTAGCCCTGGGTCAGGTTCTGGATCTTGACATCTATTGCTCGTTGCCCAAATATCCGGCAGTTACTGTGAGATTTTTGACGGCGGAGCCTGGTACCCTGCGACCGGGTCATGTGGCGCGCGTGCTGGGACGCGAGGAAGCGTTAGCCTTACCTGGTGTTGTGGACGTAGACTTCTACAATGACCCAACGCGCCCGCAAGAAATTCGCCCTTTGGCCTGTGGGCGCGATCGTCTCTACTACGTTATTGCGGTGGGGGATTCCTGCACCGAGGCGGTGGAGCGCGGCGATGCTGCTGTGGCTTGTCTCGATTTCCTGGATATTGCCGGGAGCAGTTTGGTCATTCGTTAAGTTCATGAGCTGAACACTGTACATGGGGTTGATGTCAATGGAAGGTGTTGCCGTTATCGGTGCGGGTGGACACGCTGGTGTAGTCATTGATACCTTGCTTGAAGCGGGTTTCTCTGTTGGTGGCGTTTTTGACGATGACATGACCCGACATGGCACAGAGATCTTGGGATATGAGGTGCTGGGCCCGCCAGAAGCACTTCGTGATTATGGCTTGCGCAAAGCCATCGTTGCTATCGGTGATAATCATACGCGTTACGCAATGGTGCAGCGTTTTCCCGATTTGGAGTGGCAGACGGTAATTCATCCGGACACCCATGTCCATCCCAATGCCCAAATAGGTGCAGGGACGATCGTGATGGTTCGCAGCGTGATAAGGCCCAACGTGCTGATCGGTGCCCATGCAATCATCAACACTGCAGCCGTCGTGGGGCACGAATGTGTGGTGGAGGATTTCGTGCATGTGGCTGGTAGCACACATTTGGGCGGTGAATGTTACATCGAGACAGGAGTCTTTCTGGGTTTGGGCGTAGTAATGGTTCCGGGTACCCGTGTCGGTGCCTGGAGTATAGTCGGTGCCGGTGGAGCCATTACGAAAAATGTACCCTCACAGGTGCTAGCTGTTGGTGTTCCGGCGCAGGTGAAGAAGTCACTGCCGAGGAGGCCCTTGTGATCATTCCCATGTCTCTTCCCGATATTGACGAATCCGATATTGCCGCTGTCGAGGCGGCGCTTCGTTCCGACCGGCTTGCCCTTGGGCCCGCTAGTGACGAGTTTGAACGCGCGGTTGCGGATTATGTTGGCGTGCAACATGCCATCACCGTCAACTCTGGCACCTCCGCTCTGCATTTGATGGTGCGGGCTCTTGACCTGACCCCCGGCGATGAGGTGTTGGTCCCCTCTTTCACTTTTGCGGCGAGTGTCAACGTGTTGCTGTATGAGCGTCTGACGCCCGTCTTTGTGGACATTGAGCCTGAGACCTACAACCTCGATCCTGAAGACCTCGAGGCTAGGATTAGCCCTCGCACGCGCGCGATAATGGCGGTGGATGTCTTTGGGCATCCTGCGGAGTGGGACGCCATTCTCGACATTGCCGCTCGTCACCATCTTCGTGTGCTGGATGATTCTTGCGAGGCGCTGGGTGCGAGCTACAAAGGCCGGAGGCTCGGGCAGTTTGGGGAAGCCGCCGCTTTTGCCTTTTATCCCAACAAGCAGATCACGACCGGCGAGGGTGGCATCATCGTCACGGATAGCGACGACATTGCCCGGCTGTGTCTGAGCATGCGCAATCAAGGGCGGGGTGAGATGGGCGCCTGGCTGGAGCATGCGCGTCTGGGCTACAACTACCGTATGGATGAGATGTCGGCGGCGTTGGGAGCCAGCCAAATGCGGCGTTTGGAGACCTTTCTGGCAAAGCGGGCTCGTGTGGCACAAGGTTATACTGAGCAATTGCGTGGTCTGCCCTGGCTGCGGCCTCCCGTCGTCAGGCCACATGTAGAGATGAGCTGGTTTGTCTATGTGATCACCCTGCGAGAGGGCTTGAGCCGTGATGCGGTGATTGCCGCTCTGGAGGCGCGAGGCATACCCGCGCGGGGGTATTTCGCGCCCATTCATGCCCAGTCCTACATGCGTCCCTATGTGAGCTACGACGAGGGCATGTTGCCGGTGACGGAATCCATTGCCCGGCGCACCCTGGCGCTTCCTTTTCACAACAACCTTGCTGAGCAGGACATCCTCAGGGTTGTGGAGGCGTTGACCGAGATCGGGCGCCAGCAGGGATGGGATGGTTCTGGGGCAGGTGAATGATGGCGTCTACCGGTTGGCAACCGCGGGTTGTGCAACGCATCATCCGCTTGCGCAACCGGTATTTTTTGTTCCTGGATGTTCTATCGCTCCCGCTGGCGGCCTGGTTGGCTTTTGCCATACGTCTGGAGCGCTTTGACCTTGGCGAATACGCCGGGCTTGCATTGATCTCTGCGTTGCTGGCCTGGGTGATTAAAACGCCGCTCCTGATGGTTTTTGGCGTCTATTCGCGGTACTGGATTTTCGCCGGTCTGCGCGAAATTGGCATACTCCTTGAAGGTGCTGTGGCTGGGGTGACTTTGCAGGGTGTGGCGCTGGTTGCCTTATCGCGTTTTGTGAATCTCCCCCAATACCCTCTGTCTGTTCCCTTCCTCGATGGTACGTTAACTTTCATCGTGCTAGCTATGCCCCGCCTGTGTGTGCATGGGTTGTATACCGTCTATCAGAACCGTTTCTCGTCTCGCTCTATTTCCACGCGACGCGTTCTGATTGTTGGTGCTGGTGAGGCGGGCAATCTCATTTATCGTGAGCTGGTGCAAAACCCACGGCTGGACGTGCATCCTGTGGGTTTTGTTGATGACGATGAGCGTAAGCGGGGTTTGTACATCGGGCAGATTCGCGTCTTAGGCGCCGTGAAGGATCTTCCTGAATTGGTGCGGAAGCACAAGGTTGAACAGGTGCTTATCGCCATTCCCAGTGCCAGCCCTTCACAAATACGCCGCATTGTGGATCGCTGTCAGGTTGCAGGCGCAGAGCCGCGCATCCTTCCGGGATTCTACGAGCTGCTGTCGGGCAGGGTGCAGGCACGTGGCTTGCGGCCGGTGCGCGTGGAGGATCTGCTGTCCCGCAAGCCGATCCACACCGATATCACCCGAGTCAAGGCTCTTCTGAAGGGCAAAAGAGTATTGGTGACCGGCGCCGGCGGCTCTATTGGCGCTGAACTCTGTCGCCAGATTGCCAATTGCGACCCCGCTTCACTGATTCTGCTGGGGCATGGTGAAAACTCCATCTTCAATCTTCATCTCGACATGGCGCGGCTATATCCTGACCTTAACATTGCGCCGGTCATCGCTGATATTCGGGATCTGCCGCGATTGGAAGCTGTTTTCCGCGATTACCACCCAGAGATCATTCTTCATGCCGCCGCTCACAAGCATGTGCCGCTGATGGAGGTGAATCCCCAAGAGGCATTCTCGAATAACGTGGGAGGCACGTGGAACCTGTTGCGGTTGGCTGAGTTGTGGGGAGTGGAGCGCTTCGTCATGATCTCCACGGACAAGGCAGTCAACCCGACCAGCGTGATGGGCGCGACGAAACGGATTGCTGAGCTGCTGGTTCAGGACGGTGCCCGTCGTTCGAAGCGGTGTTTTGTCGCCGTGCGCTTCGGCAACGTGTTGGGCAGTCGTGGCAGTGTGGTGCCGTATTTTGAGCAGCAGATTGCCCGGGGTGGTCCAGTTACGGTCACGCATCCGGAAGTCACCCGCTATTTCATGACGATTCCGGAGGCGGTGCAACTGGTGCTTCAGGCGGGTGCATTGGGAGATGGGTCTGGGATCTTTGTGCTTGATATGGGCGAGCCGGTCAAAATCGTGGATCTCGCGCGGGATGTCATTCGACTGGCGGGATTGCGGGAAGGCGTGGATATCGAGATCGTCTTTAGCGGGCTGCGACACGGCGAGAAGTTGCACGAAGAGCTGTTCACCGCGGGGGAGCGTTATCATCGCACCTCGCATGAGAAGATCTTTGTCTCGAATAACGTATGCGTGCCTCTGGAAGCTTTTCTTCATACCAATACGAAGGCGCTTCTGGATGCTGCTCGCCGCCAGGACCTGGCGGAGTGCGATCGGCTGGTACGGGTCTTGGTGCCGGAGTACCAGCCACAGTCTGAGTCGAAAGGCAATGGGGATTCGTTAGTTTTCTAGGGGACACCTGATGCGCCATTGCAGTTACAGCAGGAGGTGCATCCCGGAGGCAAAAACAAGTGAGATTGAGCATGGGTACCGGTGATAGGTGAGGCATGGAATGCTTGAGCTTCTGGAAACGGGCGCGTAGGCGTTCGAGCGCTTTTCTGGCACGGGACGGATGGCTTTGAGCGACCATCCTTTGTTGCGGTATTGGTGGCGCGGCGAGCTCCAGGGCTCGCCAGAAACTCTGGTTGCCTGGAG